>NZ_JBVJKN010000020.1:0-137140 GCF_055585225.1 Streptomyces sp. NPDC053673
GTAATGCACCCCTGACCGAGACCGGCCGTCTGCGTCTTGCCCGCTGCGTGGTCGAGGACGGCTGGACTCTGCGGCGGGCCGCCGAACGCTTCCAGGTCTCACCGACCACGGCCCAGCGGTGGGCGGACCGCTACCGCAAGCTCGGCGAGGCAGGCATGAGCGACCGCTCGTCCAGGCCGCATCACAGCCCGCGCCGGACCCCGACCCGCACCGAGCGCCGGATCATCAAGGTCCGTGTCCTGCGCCGCTGGGGACCTGCCCGCATCGCCTACCTGCTGCGATTGAACCCGTCCACAGTGCACCGGGTCCTGGCCCGCTACAAGCTGGCCCGCCTGGCTCACCTCGACCGCGCCACCGGACGGGTCATACGCCGCTACGAACGGTCCCAGCCAGGCGAGTTGGTACACGTGGACATCAAGAAGCTGGGCAACATCCCCGACGGCGGCGGCCACAAGACCCTGGGCCGCCAGGCGGGCCGAAAGACCCGTTCCGGTGTCGGCTACAGCTACCTGCACAACGCCGTCGACGACCACTCCCGCCTCGCCTACAGCGAGATCCTCACCGACGAGAAGAAGGAGACCGCCACCGCCTTCTGGACCCGGGCACAGGCGTACTTCGCCCAGGCCGGGGTCACCGTCCAACGAGTGCTGACCGACAACGGGTCCTGCTACCGCTCACGCGACTGGCGGGACGCCCTGGCGGCCGCCGGGATCGCCCACAAGCGAACCCGGCCCTACCGGCCCCAGACCAACGGCAAGGTCGAACGCTTCAACCGCACCCTGCTCGACGAGTGGGCCTACGCCCGCGCCTACCGCTCAGAACAAGAACGCCGCGACGCGTTCCCCGGCTGGCTGCACACCTACAATCACCACCGCGGACACACCGCGCTCAAGGGCCAACCACCCGCCAGCCGCGTCCCCAACCTCACAGGGCAATACAACTAGGCCCACCGTCAAGCATCACCTGGGACCAGAACGTCAGGCATCAGCTGGGATCCGACAGCCCATCGGCCACTGGCCGTCATGCATTAGCTGGGATCCGACACCGCTTCTGCGATAGGCGTTCGCCGCCGTTGCCGCTGAGGTTGAAAGGGTGGGGTGACGGAGTCACGGGGTCTCCAGTCCCAGTCTCGGTGTCGGCGATGAAGCCGTCGAGGACCTCGGGGCGGCGTTGGATGTCGCGTAGGCGGTTCCTCACGAGCGGGGTGAGGTATTCGATCGCGCGGGGTGCGAGGTTGGCCAGGGACTTCTTCAGGTGGGCCCACACGCCTTCGACGGGATTGAGGTCGGGCGCGTAGGGCGGGAGCTTGACGATGGTCAGCCAGTCGTTGTTGCGGTCGCAGAACTCACGCAGGGCCTTGGCGTGATGGGTGCTGGCGTTGTCCCACACCACGATCAGTGGGACACCGCCGAGTTGCCGACGGGCGGAGGTCAACAGGTCTGCGAACTCACGGGCCCGGAAACCCTTCTTCTCGCCAGTACGGCCCCGGTACGTCTGCGTCCGGTAGATCAGTCTGGTTGCACAGCCCGGTCTGACGCATAGCATCCCGGCCATCAGAACCCGGCCGGAGCCCTTGCCCGTGACCTTGGTCACCGGGGTGCGTCCGCGTCTCGACCACGTGCGGCCCTTGCCGGGTTTCAGGTCCTGCCCGGCCTCGTCCTCGAAGACGATCCACGCTCCCAGGAGCTGTGCTGTCCTCTTACCCGTGACCACTGCTCCGTCCGCCAGGCGGCGACGGCCTGCTCGTCTCGCTCGACGGCCCGGTGCGCGGGGACTTGCGGTGACCAGCCCAGCCGGTGCAGCAGGTAGGACACCCCGCGCGGGGTGTACCCATGGCCGAAGAGCCTGTGGATCAGCTCGGCCACTCGGGCCAGGGTCCACCGCTGATCCTCCGTCCAGCCGTGCGCCGCCGGTCCGGCCTCCAACTCGGCCTGAAGCCGCTCCGCCTGGGCATCGCCGAGCCGACACGGAAAACCGCCGGCCCCCTTGGACGTCAGGGCCGCTCTGCCGCCCTCACGCCAGGCCGCGTGCCAGGTGTACGCCGACTTCCGCGACACCCGTAACCTGCGGGCCACCTCCGGCGGCCGCAGCCCCTGCCCGAACATCTCCGCGGCCTCGAAGCGCACCGCTTCACGCTTCGCCCGCCCCGCGGCGGTCAAGCCGCCGCCATCCGCGTACCTCATGACGAGGATGTAGCACCGCCAACGCCCGCTGTCACCCCACCCTTTCAACCTCAGCGTCAAGCAGTGAGAAGGCCCCGCCGAAGAAACTCCGGCGGGGCCTTCTCAATTCACTCCCAATTCTCCAGGGAATGAGATCTCCTACTCCGGAGAGAATCCCCGAATCGCTGGATTATCCGCCAGCCCAGGAGCGAACCCGGTCAGGTGGGAATATGCCTCTCGCAGGAATTCAACGAATGTGCCCACGAGCTCTTCGCGATCGACGGAAACTCGCCATTCATGCTTCGACGACGTAATCACGACGAGATCCCCCTCCCGCCGAAGCCGAATGACTTCATCGTTTTCTGTGAAGCCGATCGCCGAATCCTCTCCTGAAGAAAGGCGATTCAACGCATGACGAAGAGACAAGGCCAGATCCACAAGGGTCAGGTAGCCCTGCCCAGAGATGACCTCAACCCCATCGACCACTAGCTCTGCACGTACCCCGAAGTACTTGTAACAGAGGTCCATCTCGCTGATGGCTGCCGGGCTGACCTGGCACGCCTTGTCCCAGGTGTCGCGCCAAGGCGACCCAGGACCCGGGGGCTCAAAAGAGAAGTGAATCACGGATTCCTCGACTTTTCGCTACTCATCTAGAACGGGAACGCCGTCACGACTTTACCGTCGTTAACGATGACGCGGATGCTTGTCAACTCTCCACCGCCATTTGCCGGACCAGCCCTGCCGACAGGAACACCGAAGTCCCATTCATATATCTGCCCGGCGCGGGGCCTACCGGTCTCAGGGTCCGGAGTGTTCGGCCTTGGTGTCCCTCGATTGATGGTCTCCGCTATTCGCCCGCGAACATGCTTGGCCTTGCCTGTGAGGATTCCAGCTTTATCGTCGACCTTCGCACCGCCAGGCCGGTGCCGATCCACAATGTGCTGCCAGTCTCCATTTTCCAGCGCTGCGGTTCCGCACAGGCCATTCGAGTTGTGCACAAGGACCGGTGTCGCCCCCGCCAGCACATAGTACGTGTGGAGGTCGGCAACTGTGAGGTTGTAGGTGTTCTGGTCAGCACTGTAGGTGCGGGCGGCGCTAAGAGAGACGGTGGCGCCGTCATCGGTGCGCAGGGTCATGCCTGGGCGGAGGTCCCCTGCGTCGAGCCAGGCGCCCTCAGATTCGGACCAGAAAGGATGGTGCTCCGTGGCCGTGATGGTCGCCGAGCCGTTTTCTGTGGCGATGGTCAGGACGACGTAGTTCTTGTCGTCCTTGGTGAGGATGGTGGCTGTCACCGTCTCGGCTTCGGTCCGACCGGTCTCGGGGTCGGTAGCCAGGACCTTGTCTCCGGGTTCGAGATCCTCGATGGGCTTGCTGGAGCCGTCAGCCAGGAGCACCTGCGTACCGGCCACAAAGCTGTTGGTCGGGCAGGATCCCGCCGACCGTTTGCCCGGTCGAGCGCCGTTGACTCCCTCGCTGAGACCGAATCCGAATACGGCTGCGGCCTTTCGGCTGAATGCTACGGCTTTCCCGTCGGGGCAGACGCCGGTCTCGTGACAGGCCATCATCTGCAGACCCGCGAGGGCAGCGGTGTAGCTCGGGTCGCCGACCCAGTCGTCGCTTGGCTGCGTGTAGAAAAAGTCCCGATCGGCGGCTTCGTTCCGGATGAAGTCGGCATATTTCTGGGCGCCCGGATAGGCACGGTCGATCGACAAGCCCGGGAAGATTTCGATGTACTTCTTATTGCGTGCTGGCGCCTGCTTGACCGTCTTCCACAGCGCCAGCCCCTTCTGGTACGCCTTGTAGGGACTGGTGCCCTGGCTTGTTTCGTAGTAGTAGACGGCGCTCGTGATGTCCTGCTGTGTGGCGTTCCCACTGCTGTTGTCCATCGCGTCCATGAGCCCAGTGGGGTCGCTGCTACTGACAGGACTTCCGCTGGCGTAGGTGTACCCGTTCATCTGGAGCGGGTCGGTGATGTCAATGAGCGGGTCGGCGCTGATGAAGCGGCCGGTCGTGGCGTCGTATTCGCGGGCGCCGATGTGAGTGAGGCCCGTCGCCGGGTCGTCGATGCCAGTGCCCAGGAAAGTCTGGCGGCCGGGCCAGTTGATGGGTTCCGTGCCACGCGGGTTGCCGTAGGGGTCAAACATGCGGCGCGTAATGGCCTGACCGGCGGTCTGCTCGATGGCACTGGTGGACGTGTTGTGGTGGTCGGCCAGCAGGACCGTGAGCTTGTGGTCCGTGGTCTTGCCCCCCGTGGAGCGCACCGTGGTCGGCGCGCCCGGGTGGCCGTAGTAGCGCTGGGCGTCCAGGGCCTGCCCGGAGCTGTTCACCGTGATCTCGGCCTCGCCGAGGAAGAGCGTGCGGGTCGTCCCGTTGTCCTCGATCAGGCGGTTGCCGGAAGCGTCGTACAAGTACTTGACGTTGGCCGTGCCGTTGTTGTCCGTGTCGACCGAGCTCAGTTTGTTGCGCCGGTCCCAGGTCAGGACCTGCGTGTCACCGTCGAGGACGCGCTCGGTGGTGTTACCCGAGGCGTCATTTACGTACGTCGACGAGGACTTGATCGTTGTGGTGTCCCCCGCCTCGTACATGGCCACCTTGGTGAGGGTGTGCGGCCGGACCTTTGGCGCCGGCTGCGGGCCGCCGGTCACCTCGGTGCCGTACGTGTAGGTGTGGACGTCGTCCAGGTTCACGTTCGTGCGGTCGTGAACGGTCATCCGCGTGCGGTTGCCGATCGCGTCGAACGCGTACGACTGCCAGTAGCCGCCCCCGTCGATGCTCGGGGAGACCTCCGCCCGGTTCGGGCCCGAACCCTGGGCTCCCGAAGTGGTTGGACAGCCGTCGGTACTCGCGGTCCAGGCGTGGACGAGGCGGCCCATCGGGTCGTATGCGAAGCACTGTCGGTCGATCCGGCTGGACGACTGGGTGTCGGTGATCGAGGTGATGTTGCCGACGGTGTCGTAGCCGTACGTCAGAGCGGAGATGCGGGTCGGGTTCTCCGTCTCACGGTCGGTGACCGACTGATGGACCCGTCCGGTGTTCTCGTTGTACAGATTGGTCGTCCACACCCGCCGGGGCGCCTCACCCGACAGGGTGCGCAGGACCTCACCGAAGGAGCTGTATCGGGTGTCCGCCGTGTACCAGGCGAGACCCGACGTCGTGACCGGTGAGCCCTCACCGTTGTAGCGGGTGATCACCTTCTCCGACGCAAGCCCGCCCGGCGTGGCCGGGAGCTGCACCGACTGGAGATTGCCTGTCGCGGTGTAGGTGTTGGTGTAGGCGTACGTTCCCGCGAGGCCCGTCGTGGCCGTGTGGGTCGGGATCGTGATCTTAGTACCGGTCGGGCGGTACTCGCTGTCGTAGCCGGTGACCTCGCTCGTGAACGCAGCACCGTCGTGGTAGCGGGTGGACGCGACCGGGTACCCCTTGGCGCCCGGCAGCGTGTCGTACGTCCACTCCGACACCAGCGGGCCGGACGCGGAGTCGTCGTGCAGCTCCTTCTTGCGGCCCAGAACGTCATAATTCGTGTACTGGTAGCGCTCGCTGGAGTCCTTCGACCAGATCTGCTGGTCCAAGTCGTTGTAACCGAAGAACGCCGACCCCATGTCCGGGTCCGTCGACGCCGTCAGCCGCCCGCGCGCGTCGTACGTGTACGTCCAGTGGTTGCCGCTGTCGTCCGTGACCTGGGCCAGCTTGCCGCGCGGGTCGTACACGTACGAGGTGTCGACCTTGGTCGTGAGATCGGTGGCGGTGAAGTGCTGGACCAGCGACATACGGCCCAGGGCGTCCGTCCACGTCTTGGCTGCGCGGCTGCCCGAGAGCGGTGTCACACCGTCGGCGGACATTCCCGTACGGCTCAGTGTCCAGTCACCGGCGTACTGCGTCGTGGTCGAGTGCTGCGGATCGCCCTCGTACAGCGTGGTTGCCCGCACGGGGCGCCCGAGTCCGTCGTACGTCGTCTGCGTGGAGTTCTTGACCTCGGTGAGCGACTCCGGGACGAAGATCTCGTCCGCGTTCGGCTCGTCCTTCGCGAAGTAGCCGTTGTGCGTCTGCCAGGCAGCCCCGTTGTCGTCGTAGAACGTGTCCGTGACGATCCGGCCTCCCCCGTGCGCCTCCGTCTGAGTCTGGCGCGGGCGCAGCAGACCGTCGTAGATCGCGATCGAGTCCTCGTACGTACCGTTGTCACGCAACGTACGCGTGATGACGGCTGGGGCCTTGCTGTCCGCGATCTGGTACTTGAAGAGCGCCGATGCCTGGTCCGTGCCCTGGGTCCGCGACGCCGACCAGACGCCCGTGACGCGGCCCAGTTCGTCGTAGCTGCTGGTCACCTTGCGGCCGTTGGGGTCGGTTACAGCGAGAACCGAGCCGCGTGCCGGGTCGACCGCGGACGTGGAGGTGTGACCTGCCGCATTGGTGACCGATACCTCGAAGGCGGGGCCGGTGGTGGGTGTGTAGGCCGTGGTAGTGAAGTTGCCCGCCACGTCAGTGACTTTGGTAACCCGGCCGATGACGTCGTACGTCGTGCGCTGCGATGTGATCCAGCCCGAGCCGTCGCCGTCGACCGTGTCGACCTGGTGCGGCAGTCCCTTGACCGGGGCTGTTCCGAAGGCGTTGAGAGCGTCGTATGAGGTACGGACGTCGGAAATGACCTTGTCACCCGACGCCGAAGCCGCCTGGTCGCAGTCGCCCACGGTCGTACGGACGCGCTGGGGCAGACCGATCAGATGGTCACCGACGTTGTGCACGTACGCCGTTGTGGTGCAGGTCTGGTCTCCGGTGAACCAAACTCCTGGTGCATGCGGGGTGAGGCTGTGGGTGTACGTGGTGAGTGGCAAGCCGTAGGTGGGGTCATACGTGGTGGCCGTACGCACTATTCGCTCGCCGCCGCCACTGACCGTCTTGGCCGCATCCGTACGGATCGTCCCAGTGTGGTACGCCTCCAACGCAGGGAGCCGCATGTCAGGCTCGCCTGCCGGCGGAGGCGGCAGCCCTTCGTCCCGGGACCGGACAGCGGTCTTCTTGCTGTACGGGAAGCTCAGCTCGCGTGAGGCGACACTGCCGCCGGCCTTCGTGTACGTGATCGTCTCGGCGGCGCGGCCTTGGTGGACCGGCAGGTCCACGCCCAGCTCCTCCGTGCCCGTCGAGTCCTTGATCGTGAGCTTCGGGCGACCGGCGTCGCCGGACATGCCCTGGAAGTACCGTGTGAGGGTCTGGGACTGCTCACTCGCGCCCGGGTTTGCGGCGTTGCCCTTCTTCACCACAACACCGGCATGTCCGCGCCACTGGCTGAATGTACGCAGCTCAGGCTTGGAGAACTCATCGGTGTCCAGAGCCCAGGCCGCGCCTTCATACGCGTACGAGGTAACGACGTCGGGCTGGCGAGCGACCCTGTCCTTCTCGATGACGCTGTTGACAACGTACTTGTTGAACCACTCGACCGGCGGCTTCTCCAGGTCGGGGTCCGGCGACCACCTCACCGGAAAGCAGAGCGACGTGTTGTCTTCCGGCTTGGGATGGGTGGCCCCGACGGTGCAATGGTCCGAGTAGTCGACGTAGATTTCGCCGCCCGTTTCCGTGCGGATGGTCTCCACGCGCAGCCGGTCGAAGTCCGGAGTCTCGTCCTCGGGACCGGTCGCGACGCGGTTCGGCATGTCGAGGACATTCGCGATGAACGAGACCGACGGCAGCGAGTCGCTGAACTGACTTCCGGCCGTGTCCCTGGCGGTACTGAAGCCAGTGCGGGTGATGGACTCCAGCCACAGCGGCGGGTGGGTGTCGGTGCGCTGCCTGGGGAACGACTGGTGCAAGTTCCAGCGGTCGACCATGGACATAGAGGTCGTACCAGGTGTCCGCTGGCCGTAGGTGGTGACTTCTGTCAGCCGCATGCGGCTCCAGAACGTCGGTGACGTGACATAGCAGTTCTTGGCGGTCTCCTTGCAGTGCAGCGTGGAGGGGGTGTCCCACCAGGGCTGCTTGTCCTCGTAGTTCGCAGACTCGAACTCGGTGTTGCTGCAAGTGGCGCTGCCTTCTCTGATGCAGCGTTCGTCGACCTTGAAGACCACCTTGCCGGCCGGTGTGGCGGTCAGGCTGCCGGCGCGCAGACCGTAGAGGATCTGCTTCGGGTAGCCACCGCGGACGTAGGAGACCGTCTGCTTGAACTTGCCGTTCTTCGCGTAGCGGTTGATCTCCTTGGCCCAGTCAATGATCATCGCGTTGCCGTGGACGTCCTCGACATAGTCGAGGTTCCAGCGCCAGGCCTGGTCGCAGGAGGAGTTCGCGTAGGCCGTGGCGTGGCACGGCTCGCCGGTGTGGTTTCCGAAGACCGGAACCGTGAAGGCGGAGTTGGTGGCTGTGGAACGGCCGGGGAGGTTGTTGCGGCCGAACCAGTAGCGCGTGCCGTCTCTTGTGGTGACGACCCAGTACTCACCGTCGTACTTGTCGTCCTGCTTCGGCTTGGCACTGCCGTCCTTGGCCAAGTACTCGACCTTGGCGCCGTCGTCGTTGGCAGGCACCCACTTGCCATCGGCGTCGTTGTGGACGAGTTCGGTGGTCGAACCGCCCAGCGACATCACGAGGTTGTCGCTGGCCCAGCACAGATCGGACTTCTTCTTGTCCGTGGAGTTGTCGTTGTTCGAGCTGTTCTTGCGCTCGTCGGAACAGGAGCGGTAGCGGCGCTCGACGAAGCCCGGGTTGTAGTCCCACCCGTCGCCGATCCACGACGCTTGGCCGTTGGCCACCGAAGTCTTGCCGTCGACCGACTGGGAGGAGTACGAGAAGTCGATCACACGGGTGACGGTCGGCCGGACCTTCTGGCGACCTCGGGAACGGGGCTGTGGGCCTTCACGGGTTACTCCGGTGCGAGCTTCAGCACCGCCATACAGCTGGCGGGCGACGACTGGTCGCAGCGGGATCTCGTCCAGGTGGACAACATCGCCGGCGACACCGCCCTCGATCTCGTCTACCGCACGGACACATCCGGCAAGCTCTACCTCCGCAAGGGAAAGAAGCACGCGAGCGGCATCGGTACCAATCTGTTCTCCTTCGCTGTCCAGACGGCGTCCGCCGACGGCATCGACTTCGCCTACGGCACCTCCGGATGGCACTCGGACGACATGAAGATCGTGATCGGCACGCCTGACGTGACCGGAGACTCCGTCCCTGATGTGTGGGCCCTGCGGTCCGACGGGAACGCCGTCATCTACCCGGGAAGCGCCACTACGGCACTCAGCTCCACGACCATGTTCAACATCATCAACAGCAGCGTCGGAACCAGCTGGACCGGGCACACCGCCATCGGGTGACCCACGAATACCGAAAGGCGGCCCCGCGCATCGCGCGTGGGCCGCCTTTTCGTGTGCCCAGGTACAAGCAGTGGGGCTCAGCTGAAGATGATCATCGAGCCCTGCCCCAGGCTCCGCGTCGCCGCCGCGTGCAGACCCAGCCAGACGTGGCGTTCGCGGGCGAAGGGGCTGTCGTCGTAGGGGATCGGGCCCGCCGGCTCCTCCAGGGAGGTGGGGCGGGACGGAGGGGCCGGGGCGGCAGGGGGGTTCGCGGGGTCGATGCCGATGGAGGGGGCCACGAGTTCGAGTTCGCGGAGGAGGCCCTGGGAGGAGCCCAAGGGGCCGCCGGCGGCGAGGAGTTCCTCGTTGGAGAGAGGGGCGGCGAAGTCGACCGGGACGTACGCGCCCGCGTGGTCGTAGTGCCACACCAGATGGGACTGCTGGGCCGTGGCCTCGAACATCTCCAGGAGCTGCTCGTAGTCGCCGCCCAGTTCGTCGACCGGCGTCACCGCGAGGCCGCAGAGCTGGAGCAGATACGCCCGGCGCAGGAAGTGCAGGGCGTCGTAGTCGAAGCCGGCGACGGGGGCGACATCGCCCGAGAGGCCCGGCATGTAGGCGAAGACGGGAACGGTGGGCAGACCGGCCTCGGTGAGGGCCTTGTCGTACGAGGCGATCTCCTCGGCGAAGGGATTGTCGGGGCTGTGGCACAGCACGTCGACGAGGGGGACCAGCCAGAGGTCACAGGCCAAAACGGGCTCGCTCTCCATCGGAGTCGTAGCAGGTTGTGCGACGGTCGGGACAGCGTAGTGCTACTGGCACAACGCGCACAGTCAGCCGGCATCGGCGCTCGTGCGGCGCCGCGGATCCCACGCCCACAGTCAGCCGGCACCGGCTTCGTGCAGGTCCCATACCCACACTCCGCCGATCCGCTCCCCCGGGCTGCCCAGTAGTTGCGCGACCGCGGTGTAGAGCGGCCCGTCGTTGTCCTGCGGGGGCAGCACGACCACGCCCGCCCGCCAGAACTCCAGGTCCGCACGGGCCTGCGCCTGCCAGTTGGGGCCGATGTGCGGAACGGGCGTGCCGTAGCGGATGGCACGGAGGAGGTTGGAGGTGTGGCGCGGGGAGGCACCGTAGATACCGATGCGGTCCGGGCCCCACGGCCCGTTGAAGTACCCGCCGGGCACCCGGAAGCCGAGGCCGGTCGACGACTGCCAGTGCAGCGCCTCCGCGTTGCCCGGGTCGGGGAGCGGAACCGGGACCAGCGTCTCGCCCGGGCCGAGGAGGTCGCGGTACATGCCGTCCGCGATGAACGCCGGGACCTCCGGGCGTTCCCGGACCGGGTAGGGCGTGGGCAGGACCGGCAGGAGCGCCGCGGCCAGCCCGGCGAGTCCCACGACGCGGTACGTGCGTACGGGCGTCGCGAGGAGGCGGTCCGCAGCGAGCGCCACCAGCATCCCCAGCACCGGCGCGCAGATCATCGCCACCCGTGACTCGATCACCGACTCGAAGAGCGGCTTGTCGGCGAGCCACTTCCACGGGCCGGTCAGCACGATGTCCGTGTACGGGATGCGGAAGCGCGAGCCCAACGACAGGAGTCCCGCCGCGATCGCCGTGAACGTCAGCGCCTTGACGACCGCCAGGCGCCACAGACGCACCACCACGGCCACCGCGAACGCCACCAACGGCCAGCCGTAGAACGCGTTCTGCTCCGTGCGGTTCATCGCGAGCTGGTCCGCCCGCGCCTCGTCCCCCAGCAGCGCCCTGCCCGAGAACTCCAGGAACGCGAGCGGGCTGTTGAACGTGTTGTCCCCGTGCAGCACGTCCTTGTAGCTCTGCGGGCCGAAGAACTGCCACCAGAGGGGGAAACACACCAGCGGGAGGGCGACGGCCGCCCCGATCGCCAGGCCGCGCAGCAGCGGCTGCCACGCCACCCGGGCGACGTCACGGCGCGCGAGCGCGTACGACAGCGCGAAGAACAGCATCCCCATCGCCGCGAGCAGCAGGGGCTCCTCGCCGAGGAAGATCTGGTACGCCGCGAAGAGGCCGAGCAGCATCCCGTCCCGGACGACCCGATGCCCCTCGCACAGCCGCAGCGCCCGGTCGATGATCACCGGAACCATGAAGAGGACCAGGAAGTTGGGGTGGGCGTTGCCGTGGGAGATCATCGGCGGCGCGAAGGCGCACAGCGCGGCACCGATCGCTGCCGCGCAGCGGCTTCGCACCGCACGGCCCCTGACGAGCCACCGCGCGATCAGCCAGTACCAGGCGGTCGCCGTCGCCGTCAGACCCAGGGTGAGGACGAGCGCCCAGGTGACGGTCGGGCCGAGGAGCAGAGTGACGGGCGTGAGCGGGACGGACAGCCCCAGCATCACCGTGTTGGCCATCAGGTTCACGCCGTCGGGATGCCCCTGGAGCGTGGTGAAGAGCGGATTGCGCAGATGGGCCACGTTGTCCGCCGTCACCGCGAAGAACCACTCCCACTGGTTCTGGTCCTGCATCGAGTCGGCGAGATAGCCGCGGCCGAGGTCCGACCACAGATCCTTGTAGAGCAGTACGGAGGCGAGGAGGAAGAGCAGCGGGACCACGAGGCCGGCCGGCCGCACCGTGCGCCCCTTGAGGCGTACGAGCTCCAGCAGCACCTTCGCGTAGTCCACGGGCCGCACCTTGGAGCCCGCTCGGTGGGCCCAGCGCACGGGGACCTCGGTGACCTGCCAGCCCGCCCGCCGGAAGAAGCTGAGGATCTCGACGTCGATGCCCCATCCGTCGAGCCGTGCGTCGGCGAAGGCCGCCCGCGCCTTGTCGCCGTCGAAGAGCTTGAACCCGCACTGGGTGTCGTGGATGCCGGGCACGGCGACCGCACGTATCAGCCGGTTGCCCATCCGGCCGAGCCACTCGCGCAGCGGACGCTGATGCACCTCGATACGGGAGTCCGGGTGGGCGCGCGAGCCGATCGCGGCGCCGCCGCCCTCCGCGGTGAGCTGCTTGTCGAGGCGGTCCAGCTCCTCGATGGGGGTGGCGAGGTCGGCGTCGGTGACGAGGACGCGGCGGCCGTACGAGGCGAGTACGCCGAGCCGCAGCGCGTGCCCCTTGCCGCGGTTCGCGCCGCCGCCTCCGCCTCCGCCGCCGCCGCCTCCGACGATCTGGATACGGGGCTCCTCGGCGGCCGCCTCGCGGGCGACGCGCGCCGTGCCGTCCGTCGAACCGTCGTCGACGACGATGAGCTCCCACGTGCCCCAGCGGCCGGGGTCGGAGGTCAGATGCTCCCGGATCGCGTCCAGCGTGGGCCGGAGCCGGGCCTCCTCGTTGAACGCCGGGACGACGACGGTCAGGTCGACCGCCGGGTCGGAGGTTGCGGCCGGAGCGGCGCTCGTGACGTTCGTCGAGGTCACGACGGTCGCCGCTCCAGGCGGTCCGCCCACTTCAGGGCGAGATCGTCGTGCGACATGATCACGGCGCGCGCCGCTTCGGGGTCGCCGAGGGTGATCGCCTCGACGAGCTCCTCGTGGCCGCTCCACAGCCATTCCCGCACATCGGCCTCGGCGCGCAGCAGGGGCACGGCGAACACCCAGGCCTGGACGCGCACCCGGTGCAGGAACTCGGCAATGTAGCGGTTGGTGACGAGGGCTCCGAGCTCCCGCCAGAAGCGCAGGTCGTAGCCGATGAGGATGTCCAGGTCACCGCTGCGAGCGGCCCGTGCGGCCTCCTCGGCCCGGCGGCGGACGGAGACGAGGGCCTCGCCGCGCGCCGGGTGCGCACGCGGGGGGCCGTCCTTGCGGAAGATGCCGTCCACGATGAGCGAACGGGCCTCGATCATGTCCCGGAAGTCCTCGACGGAGAAACGGTGCACCTGGAAGCCGCGGTGCTGGTTGGAGTCGAGGAGCCCCTGCCCGGCCAGGTCGACGAGCGCCTCGCGCACGGGCGTGGCGGACACGCCGTACTGCTCGGCGATCTGCTTGACGGTGAACTCCTGACCGGGCTGAAGACGCCCTGCCAGCACCTCGTCACGCAGCGCGTCGGCGATCTGCTGCCGCAGGGTGTTGCGGGTAACAGCTCCGCTCGCGGGCATCGTGTCGGTCCCCTCCGTCCGGTTGCGGACACCTTAAGCCAGGGGAGCCGTGAGCTTGTCGGGACGCCTTCCCGGACCGGGGCTCCGCCCCGGACCCCGCTCTTCAAACGCCGGAAGGGCTCGATTCGAGCCCGTCCGGCGTTTCTTGAGCCCGTCCGGCGTTCGGGGGCAACGGCCGAGGGCCGTACGGGGTCCGGGGGCGGAGCGCCCGGTTACACCGTGTGCTCGTCCGCCACGCTCAGCGCCGCGTCCAGCGCCGCCAAGCCCTCCTTCGCCTCCGCCTCGGTGACGTTGCAGGACGGGACGGCGTGGGTGCGGTTCATGTTGATGAAGGGCCACAGGCCGTTCTTCTTGCAGGCCGCGCCGAACGCCGCCATCGGCGCGTTCGCCTCGCCCGCCGCGTTGTACGGGACCAGCGGCTCGCGCGTCTCCTTGTTCCGTACGAGGTCGAGGGCCCAGAAGGCGCCCAGGCCGCGGACCTCGCCGACCGACGGGTGGCGCTCGGCCAGCTCGCGCAGGCCGGGACCGAGGACGGTCTCCCCGATGTGAGCCGCGTGCTCGACGACCTTCTCGTCCTCCATCACCTGGATCGTGGCGACGGCGGCCGCGCACGCCAGCGGGTGGCCGGAGTAGGTGAGCCCGCCGGGGTAGGGCCGCTTCTCGAAGGTCGCCGCGATCTCGGCGGAGATCGCGACGCCGCCCAGCGGCACGTAACCCGAGTTCACGCCCTTGGCGAAGGTCATCAGGTCGGGCACGACGTCGAAGTGCTCCGCCGCGAACCACTTGCCGGTGCGCCCGAAGCCCGCCATGACCTCGTCCAGGACGAACACGATCCCGTACCGGTCGCAGATCTCGCGGACGCCGGCGAGATAGCCGGGCGGCGGGGTCATGATGCCGGCGGTGCCGGGGACCGTTTCGAGGATGATCGCCGCGATGGTCTGCGGCCCCTCGAAGGCGATGGTGTCCTCCAGGTGCTGCAGCGCCCGCGCGCACTCCTCCGCCTCGGTGGTGGCGTAGAACGGCGAGCGGTACAGGAACGGCGCCCAGAAGTGGACGACACCGGCGGAGGCGGTGTCGGAGGCCCAGCGGCGCGGGTCACCGGTCAGGTTGATCGCGGTGGATGTGGCGCCGTGGTAGGAGCGGTAGGCGGAGAGCACCTTCGAACGGCCCGTGTGCAGCCGGGCCATGCGCACGGCGTTCTCGACCGCCTCGGCGCCGCCGTTGGTGAAGAAGATCTTGTCCAGGTCGCCGGGGGTGCGCTCGGCGATGAGGCGTGCGGCCTCGGAGCGTACGTCGATGGCGAAGGCAGGCGCGAAGGTCGCCAGCCGGCCCGCCTGCTCCTGGATCGCGGCGACGACCCTCGGGTGCTGGTAGCCGATGTTGGTGTAGACGAGACCGCTGGTGAAGTCGAGGTAGCGGTTGCCGTCGTAGTCCCAGAAGTACGAACCCTCCGCGCCGGCCACGGCGAGCGGGTCGATCAGGCCCTGGGCGGACCACGAGTGGAAAACGTGCGCGCGGTCGGCAGCCTTTACCGCGGCGCCGGTCTGGGGATCGGGTTCGACTTGAGGGGTCATGCGGCAAGGTTATGGACGCGCAGGTCGGGGCCGACATGGCCACCTTGTATGGCCTCGGCCACTTTCGTGGGCAAGGTGTCGCGGTGCGGGGGCGGCACCTCGCCATCGCGGTGCGGGGGCGACACCTCACCCACGACCGACATTGACAGCATCCTGTCGACATGACAGCCTTCTGTCATAAGCCGGATCCATGAGGCCAGGGAGGCCCGCCATGACCGCCAACGCCGATGCGACCGCCACCGCCACCGCCACCGCCACCGCCACCGCCACCGCCACCGCCACCGCCACCGCCAAGACCGTGCATCTCGCCGTCTACGACACCTTCGCCGACTGGGAAACGGGCCATGCCACCGCCTGGCTCGCACGCTCCGGCCGCACCGTCCGTACGGTCGGACCGGCCGCGGACAAGCCGGTCACCACCATCGCCGGCATGCGCATCCAGCCCGATCTCGCGCTCGACGACCTGAGCCCCGAGGACAGCGCACTGCTCATCCTCGCGGGCGCCGACCTGTGGGACACGGGCGACGATCTGGCGCCGTTCGCGCGCAAGGCGCGGGAATTCCTGGAGGCGGGCGTGCCCGTCGCCGCGATCTGCGGGGCCACGGCCGGGCTGGCGCGCGAGGGGCTGCTCGACGACAGGAAGCACACCAGCGCCGTGTCGTTCTATCTCGCGGCCACCGGCTACCGGGGCGGTGGGCACTACGTCGACGCGGACGCCGTCACCGACGGGGACCTGATCACGGCCGGGCCGACCGAGCCGGTCGCGTTCGCACGCGAGGTGCTCGGCAAGCTGGGCGCGTTCGAGGGCACGAAGCTGGACGCCTGGTACCGGCTGTTCCACGACTCGGACCCGGCCGCGTTCGAAGAGCTCAACGCATGAGCGGGGAGCAGCGCGAGCAGCACGGGGAGCACGGGCAGCACGGGCAGCACGGGCAGCAGAAGCAGCGCATGCAGCAGGACCTGCTCAGCTCCACCGCGCTCGGCGTCTTCCGGCTGAACGGCCAGTTCCTCTCCGTCGCCGAGGAACTGGCCCGTCCGGCCGGGCTGACCGCCGCCTGGTGGCAGGTCCTCGGTGCCGTGCTCCGCGATCCGCTGCCCGTCGCCGGGATCGCCCGCGCCATGGGCATCACCCGGCAGAGCGTGCAGCGGATCGCCGATCTGCTGGTCGGCAAGGGCCTCGCCGAGTACGTACCGAACCCGGCGCACCGCCGCGCCAAGCTGCTCCGGCCCACCGACACGGGGCGGGCCGCGATCGAGAAGATCGACCCCGGCCACGCGGACCTCGCCGCCCGCCTCGCGGCACAGCTCGGCGAGGACGGTTTCGCGGAGACGGTCCGGGTACTGGAGCGGCTCAGCGCCGCGATGGACGCGATCAGCTCTGCGGACCCCGGGACCACTGACTCCGAGAGCACTACGGCCTCGAACGGTACTGCGCCAGAGACCCGGTGACGTACGCCATCGCGTCCGTGAACTCCGGGGGAGGTAGTCGATGAGCCCCGCCGTGTCATGGCCGATGATCCACGGCGTGACGGTCGTGCAACCCCCGGGAACCGGCTGGACGGTCATGGCTGTCTCCTTGCGTACGGGATCGCAACACGACCGACCGTAGGCAGGAATCAGGTCGGATTCCGTCCTACAGGCAACACCCGCAGGCGCCGGCGCCGATCGCACTATCCTCAGGCGATCGGGCCACGCGCACGCGCGTATGTACGTCGGGGAGGGCCACTCGGCCATGGAGCAGCTGGCATCCGGAGATCCACGTCGTATCGGCGCCTACCGTCTGCTGGCCCGCCTGGGGGCCGGCGGCATGGGCCAGGTCTATCTCGCCCGCTCCGACCGGGGCCGTACGGTCGCGGTCAAGCTGGTCCGCCGTGAGCTGGCCGAGCAGGAGGAGTTCCGCAGCCGCTTCCGCCGCGAGGTGGCGGCGGCCCGGAAAGTGGGCGGGGCCTGGACCGCGCCGGTCCTGGACGCGGACACGGAGGCGGAGGTTCCGTGGGTCGCGACCGGCTATGTGGCCGGGCCGTCCCTGCACTCCGTGGTCTCCGGCGTCCCGGGCAGAAGCGTCCGGGGCGTCCCGGGCAGCAACGGCCACAGCCGCGGTCAGGGCCACGGCCCGCTGCCCGAGCACTCCGTACGCACCCTCGCCGCCGGACTCGCCCACGCCCTGCGGGACATCCACCGCGCGGGCATCGTCCACCGCGACCTCAAGCCCTCCAACATTCTGGTCACCATCGACGGGCCGCGCGTCATCGACTTCGGTATCGCCCGCGCCCTGGAGGCCTTGGAGACCGTCGCGGACGCCGGCGGGCTGACCCGCACGGGCGCGGTCGTCGGCTCGCCCGGATTCATGGCGCCCGAGCAGCTGCGCGGCGACAGCATCACCCCGGCCTGCGACGTCTTCTGCCTCGGCTCGGTGCTCGCGTACGCGGCGACCGGCCGGCTCCCGTTCGGCTCGGCGGACAGCGGGGCGCACGCGATGATGTTCCGGATCGCCCAGGAGGAGCCGGATCTGACCGGTGTCCCGGACAGGCTGGTGGAGTTGATCCGGGACTGCCTCCACAAGGATCCCGCCTCCCGACCCACCCTGGAGCAGATCCTCGCCCGCACCCAGGCCGGAACCGGCACGGACGGGCAGGACCCCACGCTCCCCTGGCTGCCCGGACCGCTCATCGCGCAACTGGGCAGCCACGCGGTGAAGTTGCTGGAGGTCGAGCATCCGGAAAGCTTCCCGGACGCGCCTGGCGCGGCTGCTGCGGCTGGTGCGGCTGATGAGCCGGACGCACCTGGTGAGTCCGGCGCGGCGGACGCTCCGAACGCGCCGGACGCGCCGCCGAGTTCACCCGGGTCGCCGGGGTCGCCGGGGTCGCCGGGCGTGCATGCCCTCCCCACGTTGACCGGCCCCCCGACCCCGCCACCGACGCCTCCCCCGGGCCCGGCTCCGGCACCGAATCCGGGACCGGCTCCCGGACCGACGCCCGCACCGGCGTGGACCCACCCGGCCCCGCATACGCCGCACGCCCCGTATCCCCCGTACACCCCCTTCGGCCCACCCGCCCCCGAACCTCCGCGCCGCAACACCCGCGGCACCGTGGCCCTCGTCGCCGTCGCCGTCGCCGTCGCGATCGCCGCGGGCACCTCCGTCTACGCGCTCATGAACGACAACAGCCACACGCAGACCCCGGCGGCGGGCCCGTCGGCGACCGGGCCCACCTCACCCGGAGCCTCCGAGCCCACCGCCCCGGACACCCCGGGCACCTCGGACACCTCGACCACCTCGACCACCGGCAGCAGCCCGGCCGCGGCGTCCTCCCCCGCCACCGGCTCCGGGACCGTGCCGCAGGAGTACGTCGGCACCTGGCAGGCCGACTTCACCACCGCCGACGGCAACACCAACACCCGCGTCATGACCATCACCACGGGCTCGACCGGCGACACAGTCATGACCCTCACCGGCCGGGGCGCCACCTACGACTGCGGCTGGTCCGCCGCGCTGCGTGCCCCCGGCCCGCCCCTCGAACTCGGCCCGACCCAGGTCACCTTCGGTGATCCTCAGAGCTGCGCCCCCGGCCAGTGGAGCCGCCTCGACATGCCGGACGACCGCACGATCGTCCGGGAACTGGTCGGCTCGGGCGGTGCCCCGCTCACGTACACGAAGGTGGACTGAGCCGCCTCCCGACCGTGCCAGGCGCAAGGGAACCCACACGGGCACCGCGACGTCCTCCCGAAAGCAAGAACGAAGATCATCGAGAGGAAGCCGCGCGTGCCGGTCACGCCGGCCGAGGAGATCATGCTGCTGTCGCTGGACGACGAGTCCGGTGTCGCGATGAACCGGACGGCAGCGAGCTGGGCCGTCGCAGCCGGCGTACTGACCTGAGCGGCGCTGGGCCGAGCCGAGTCCCACCGGGCCGAGCCGAGACCAGTCCCACCGGTCCGCGCACGACGCCCAGTGCCCGGCCCAGGCGTCAGTACCGTGACCAGGTCTCGGTACCGGGACCAGGCGTCACTGCCGGGACCAGGCCTCAGTACCCGGCCCAGGTGTCACTACCGGGACCAGGTCTCCGTACGGGTCCAGCGGAGCGTCAGGAAGCCGTCCCCGCCGAGCTCGGGCTCCACCTGCGTACCGAACGGGCGCCCCGCCCTGCTCAGCACCTCGCACAGCCAGCCCGCGTCCGCCGCCGAAGCATGGTGGAGCTTCATCTGCCGGGCCTGCATCGGCAGGATCCGGAGCTCCTCCAGCTCGCCCGTACCCGCGTCGAGCGACGGGAAGTACAGCAGCCGCAGATCGTCGCGGTACCGCTCGTAGCCCGAGATGCCCTCGTAGTCGTCGATGAGGTCGCCGCAGCCGTACAGGATGAGCTTTCCCCGGTACACCTGCATGGGCCGCGGGTGGTGCGAGGAGTGGCCGTGGACGAGGTCGACGCCGCCGTCGATGAGTCGGTGCGCGAAGGTGGCCTGGCTCTGAGACACCGCGTAGCCCCAGTTCGACCCCCAGTGGATCGAGACGACGGTCAGATCGCCCTCCTTCCGCACCGCCCTCAGTCGCCGCGCGAGGGCGTCAGCGCTGCGGGTGGACAGGTCGGGGACGAAATCGACGCCCGGCCGGTGCTCGCCCGCCGCCCAGCGTGACGGGATCCCCGCGGACGCCATCCCGCACGACAGCACGAGGACGCGCCCGCCGCTCTTCGTGGCGACCGCCACGGGCCGCCGTGCCTCGCCCGCGTCGCGCCCCGCCCCGGCCGGCCCGAGCCCGGCGCGCCGCAGCACTTCCACGGTCTCCTCCAGGCCGCGCCGCCCGAAGTCGAGCACATGGTTGTTCGCCAGCGCGCACACGTCCGGGTGCGCCGCGGCCAGGAAGGGCAGGTTGTCCGGGTTCATCCGGTACGTCACGGCCTTGGCGGGGGCGAAGTCGTCGCTCGTCGTGACGCTGCTCTCCAGGTCGATGACGCGCACGTCGGGCGCGATGTCCTCAAGCACGTCGAGCGCGGCGCCCCAGGGCCACCTGTAGTCCACGGGCTGCGGAATCGCCCCGTTCGTGGCCTCCGCGAGCGCCACGTAGTCCCGGGCGTCCCGGATGTACCCCTCCCGCAGGGCGGGGTCACCGGGGTGCGGAAGGATCTGGTCGACACCTCGGCCCGGCATGACGTCCCCGCAGAGGAACAGCGTCACGAGCGCCTGACCGCCCATGCGACTCATTTTCCCACCAGCGGCGCGGTTCCAGCCGGGGCGCCGCCGACCGGGACGCCGTCAGCCGGGACGCGCCCGTCGGCCGGGGAGCCGCCGCCCGGGGAGCCGCCGCCGGGCCGCCTCCGGCCCGGGGTCCCTGGCCGACGGCCCTCCTGCCCGGCAGGGCTGTCGGTCCCACCCGCTAATGTCCGCAAGGCACACAGCAGAGTCACAGCTTCACGCACGTGATCACGTGATACCGAGGGGTGGGACATGGGTCCGAAGAGACGTATACGCACGGCTGTCACGCTGGGGGCGGCGACCGTCGCGCTGACCGCCACGGCCGGGTGCGGAACGCAGACCGCCGGGGAGGCCGCGAAGGACGCCGCGAAGGCGGTGAGCCCGGCGGACACCATCGCCGCGGCACTCGCGCGCGTCACGGACCGGACCGAGAAGATCGGTTCGGCCGACGTCATCTTCAACACCACCATGCCGGGGCTCGGCAAGCCGGTCACCATGACGGGCACGTACACCTGGGGCAAGGGCGTCGCGTACGACGTCACGATGGACACGGCCGCGGTGCAGATGCAGGCCGTCCAGGACGACCCGAAGGTGCGGACCATGATGGTCGACGGCGCCTACTACTACAACGTGGACCCCCAGCCCAGCGGTCCGCTCCAGGGCAAGCACTGGATGCGTGTCGACGTCGCCGCGGTCCTCGGCGAGGAGGGGGCGCGCACGGTCGAGGACCAGGGCGACCCGACAGCGGGGCTGCGCTACATCGGCTTCTCGAAGAACACGGAAAGCCTCGGAGAGGAGACGATCCGGGGCAAGGAGACCAAGCACTACCGGGCGACCCTCGACAACGACGACATGCCCGCGAACCTGGAGTCCATGACCGGCCCCGCCGACACCATCACCGTCGAGATCTGGGTGGACGACAAGGACCTGCCGGTCAGGCTCGTCCAGGAGATGGGCAACATGAAGGTGACGGCGGACTTCCTCAAGTTCGGTTCCGCCAAGGCCGTGACCGCTCCCCCGGCCTCCGACACGGCCGACCTCAGCGACGAGTTCAAGAAGAACCAGGGCAAGCAGGCCTGACAACCGCGTCGCTCGGCGCCCCCGCCCTCGTCCACGACCACGTGTAAGCGGCGGGGGCGCCTTCGTGTCTCAGTCCAGCAGCTCGATGGCCGCCGTACGCAGGAGGACCGGGTGTACGAAGCGGTCCTCGGCGACGGGCGGGAAGCGCCAGGCGAGCGGCCAGGTCGGCCCGTCCAAGGCAGGGACCGGTACGTAACTGGCGGAGCCGCTCACCGAGTTGTATCGGGTCACCCCGCGCGGCCAGGGGCGCATCACCGTACTGGCGGCCGGGAGGAGGAAGTAGACGCCCCGGCAGCCGTTCGCCTCGGTCACGACGGGGCCCGGGTCGCCGCCCGTCATGCGGTCCATCAGATCGGCCAGCCGACGCCCGTCGTCGCCGTCGACGCGTACGGCGTCGAAATGCACGCCCGCCTTGCGGAGCTGGAATCCGGAGGCGGGAACCCAGTCGAGGTTCACCTCGCCAGTTTGCGTATTCACAACTCCACTTTGACCGCTTGCAGTTAGCGTTTTCCATGACCGGGCCGGAGGTGTCGCAGGTCGGTTGACCTGCGTAAACGCGCCTTGAGTCGGGTCGAATTCGGCGGGGACGAGTAGTGACCGGTTGAGACCGGTTGAGTCGAATGGTGATCGCAAATGGCGCGAGCGGAAAACAAGGGAACAGCGGGTCCGACGGCACGGCTGGTGGCGGATGTCGCGCGCAAGTTGCGCGTAAGGAAAGGGTGGACGCAGGAACAACTCGGCAAGGAGCTCGGCTTCTCAGGAGCGGCGGTGAGCGCTATGGAGACCTGCGCGCAGCCGGCGAGCGACGCGATGCTGGTGCAGCTGGAGCGGGTGCTCGGGGGCGGGCTGGAGATCTTCGAGCAGGCGCGGCTGTACATCCGGATGGAGAAGTATCCGCCGCAGTTCAAGGACTACGCGCTGCTGGAGCAGAAAGCGGTGGGGCTGCATCTGTACGCGACGATCGTTGTGCACGGGCTGTTCCAGACGGAGGAGTACGCGCGGGCGCTGATCGGCGGCGGGTATCCGCCGCTGCCGGAGCAGAGGGTGGAGGAGCTGGTTGAGGCGCGGATCGCGCGGCGGGCGCTGTTCGATCGGGAGCCGGTGGCACTGATCGAGGTGGTGCTGGAGGAGTCGGTGCTGCGGCGACCGATCGGCGATGAGGAGATCATGCGTGGCCAGATGAGGCACCTTGCGGAGTGGGCGCGGCGGCGTAACGTGACGCTTCAGGTGTTACCGCTGGACTGCGGTCTCAGCGGTGAGTACGCGGGCGCACGCGGCGGGATGGAGCTGGTGGAAACACCGGAGCACGACCGCCTGGTCTACCTGGAGATCCAGGGCGAGAGCCTGTTGATCAAGGACCCGGGAAAGGTGAGTACGTACACCCAGCGGTATGCGAGGATCCGGGCACAGGCCCTGGATCCACGTGAATCGCTGGGCCTCGTCGAGCGGTTGGCAGGAGAGCAGAGATGACCAGCACCCTGCGGTGGTTCAAGTCCAGCTACAGCAACGCCAGCGGCGGCGAGTGCATCGAAGTGGCCTTCGACTGGCGCAAGTCCAGCTACAGCGACGACAGCGGCGGCAGTTGCGTCGAGGTCGCCACCTGCCCCCACACCGTCCACATCCGCGACTCCAAGGTCACCGACGGCCCCACCTTCGCCGTCGCACCGACCGCGTGGACGACGTTCCTCGCCTGGGCGGAATGACCTCGCGGCGCGCGGGGCCCGGCCGTGAGCCGGGCCCCGAAGCCGTTGCCGCCTATGCCGGGTGGCCGTCGCCGTCGGTCCGGTCGGCCTGGCTGGAGAACTTGGACAGGAACACGTCGAACCGGCCGTCGCCCCTCCGCGTCAGCGTGGCCCCGTCCTGCCAGATGCCGTTCTCGTCCCACCACTGGCTGCCGTAGGGGTCGCCCTGGTTCTGGTGGATGTTGTGCATGCCCAGGCCGTTGTCGAACGGTTCACCGAAGACGAGGATCTCCCGACCGGGAACGAGGATGGGCTCAAGGGCCTGGGCGGCGTCAAGGTTGGAACCCGAGATCCACGGCCGTGGCAGGTTCAGCCAGTCAAGGATCGTCTGCAGCCACTCCGGTGGCCTGCGCACGAAGAGGCAGCCGCGGCGCACCAGGGCCGGATGACGAATGTAGTCGAGCGCGCCCGAGCCGGGCATACGGGCGAGGTCGTGGTATCCCGGTGCCAGTCCGGCCACCGGGCCGAGCACCGAGGCGTCCAGAGTGAAGACCTTCCACTGGACGCCGGTGGTGGACTGCTTGCTGTCCACGTCGACGGCACACCGATACCGCCCGGCGGGCGCATCGACCTCAAGATTGACGTGGAACCAGCGGCCCTGTGTGTCGGGCTCGTCCCGGAAGTGGCGATGCAGTGTTCCCGACAGCACGCCATAGTCGTCGAGCGGCATGGTGCCCAGTCAACCACCGGACCCGGCCGGACGGTCCGTTGTGTGGAGAGTGGCGGCGTGTGTGTCGAGGTCGCATCCGCCGCCTGGACGACGTTCCTCGCCTGGGCGGAATGAGCCGGCAGTGCGGGCCCGGCCGTGCGCCGGGCCCGCACCGCATCGAACGCGTCAGGCGCCCAGGGAGCCCGCGACCTGCCGGGTCGCCGCGTTGAGCCGGTTCCAGACGTTGATCGTCGCGATCGCCAGCAGCAGCGCGCTGAGCTGCGCCTCGTCGTAGTGCTTGGCCGCCTCGTTCCAGATCTCGTCCGGCACCGGGTCCGAGGAGTCGGCGATGCGGGTGACGGCCTCGGTGAGCGCCAGGGCCGCGCGCTCGGCGTCCGTGAAGTACGGGGCGTCGCGCCAGCCCGCCACGGTGTCGATGCGCTCGTCGCTCGTACCGGTCTTCCGCAGGTCGCGGGCGTGCATGTGGAGGCACACGCCACAGCCGTTGATCTGGCTCGCCCGCAGGTTGACCAGCTCCAGCAGCTCGTCCGAAAGGCCCGTCGACTTGGTCGACTTGCCCAGCGCCAGCAGCGCCTGCATGGCGGACGGGACGACGAAGGCGGGGTGCTTCATCCGTGCTTCCATGGTTCTCTCCTCGGAATCGAGTCACATCTGATCGGGTTTGGTTCGTCTACTGCACTGACGGATCGCAACGGGAGAATGTGACCGATGGACGACAACGAATTTCTGACGGACCTGACGGACCTGGCGGAGCGCTTCGAGACCCATCGGACCCACCTGCGGTCGGTCGCGTACCGGATGCTCGGCTCGCTGAGCGAGGCCGACGACGCCGTCCAGGAGGCCTGGCTGCGGCTCAGCCGCTCGGACACGGGCGACGTGAAGAACCTGGGCGGCTGGCTGACCACGGTCGTGGGCCGCGTCTGCCTGGACATGCTGCGGTCGCGTACGGCACGGCGCGAGGATCCGCTGGAGGTGTACGTACCGGACCCGATCATCAGCAGCATCAGCGGCACGGACCCGGAGCAGGAGGCCCTCGTCACGGACTCCGTCGGGCTCGCGATGCTCGTCGTACTCGACACGCTGTCGCCCGCCGAGCGGCTCGCCTTCGTCCTGCACGACATGTTCGCCGTGTCCTTCGACGAGATCGCCCCCATCGTCGGGCGCACCCCGACGGCGACCCGGCAGCTCGCGAGCCGGGCCCGGCGGCGGGTGGGCGCGGCGCCGGCGCCGGACCCCGATCTGGTGCGGCAGCGCGAGGTCGTGGACGCGTGGGTCGCCGCCACACAGGGTGGCGAATTCGACGCCCTGCTCTCGCTGCTCGACCCGGACGTCGTCCTGCGCGTGGACGGCGGCGTCCTGGCCGCGGGCGCGACGAAGCTGGTGCGCGGGGCGGAGTCGGTGGCCGGGCAGGCGCTCATGTACCAGCGCTTCGCGCCCTACGGACGTCTCGCCCTCATCAACGGGCTGCCGGGCCTCGTCTCGCTGCCCGAGGGCAAGCCGGTCGCCGTCCTGGCCTTCACCATCTCCGGCGGCAAGATCGTCCAGCTCGACATCCTGAACGACCCGGAGCGCCTGCGGAGTCTGGACCTGACGGTCCTGGGCGACCAGTAGGGAGCTCGGGCCGGGGAGAGAAACAGCCCGGCGGTCGGCCAGGTCCTGTCCTGGCCGACCGCCGCCGCCGCCACGGGAGTGGATCGCAGACATCGCGTCTGAGACATCGCATCTGAGCGTGGCTCAGGTCGTGCGCGCGTCGCATGTGACGGGCGATCACCTCAAGCGGCACCGCCCGGTGGGCGCATGGGGTAGGGACACGTAGCGCGCGAGCAGTTCTCCCCGCCGGGCGGGGGTGGTGCGGCCGACGCCGTACCACCCCCGCCCCGAGGGGGCAAGCGACGAAATGCGAGGGTTGGGGGTGACGAAATGGACGTCGGAATCACCGCGGTTCGACTGCCTGGGCGCACGCCAGACTCATGTAGGCAGCCTGTGCATTGAGCCGGGGAGCTCAGTCACTCTGTTGCGTAGCCCAGCCGGATCTTCTTACGGGGCCGTTGAGTCGATGACTGAGCGTGCCTTCATGGCCCTTCCGGACTCGAGCGAATCATGGCCAAGGAAGTCCCGCAGGGGGACTCGGTGCTCCACCGACCTTGGAATGACCCACTCGACCCAGAAAGCAGGGCATTCGTGCGTCCTGAACATGGACTTGGTCCACTTCCCCATCGCGCCAGACTGCTCACAGGCGCCGCCACGGCGTCACTGGCCCTGGTGATCCTCGGCCTCACCACCCCCGCCCTGGCCACCACCCCCATCCAACGGACGACAGCCGGGGCGAGCGGGGCCCCGGCGTCAGTGGACGACAGGTGTGACAGGTACCCCTACGGCGCCCCTGCGGCCGACGTGGTAGCAGGCATCGTCGGAAACCGGTGCAAAGTCAAGACCGGCCCCACCGGACCGACGGGCGACACCGGACCGACTGGCCCCACCGGCACTACTGGCCCCACGGGCGACACCGGACCCACTGGACCCACTGGACCCACCGGCCTCACGGGCGACACCGGACCCACCGGCCTCACGGGCGACACCGGACCGGCCGGACCAACGACCACCTACGTACGCCAAGGGGAATCGGTAACAGTACCCCCAGGGCAGTTCGGCAGCTCCAGTGTGCTCTGCGACCCCGGAGACGTCGCCACCGGCGGCGGGGTCGGCATCGACGGTCCATGGCCCAACAACCTCGCGAGTACTGCAGGCACTTTTGGGGACGTGGCGGTGGGCTGGGATGTGACAGTAAACAACACTGGTGAAGGCGACGTCACGATCTTTGCGCAGGTAGTGTGCGCTGACACCACCCCATAGCACGGCGGCCTCATTTAGACCCACGGCCTCATGGCGCGGCCGGTACCAACTGCACCCCAGCCCCCGGTACCTGCCGCGCCATCGCAGAGGTTCGGCAACGCCCCTTTGAGCCGTGGATCCCTTCACCCGCGGCTGAAACCGGGGCCCAGCCCTGCCTGCGCTGCTGCCTTGCCCCTCTGCTCGCGGCGCAACGCCCCTTCTGGGAATCCGACGAACTCGACACGGGACTCCCACAGAGTCAGAGCCACGAAGCCGCAGGTAGACGAATTTCGTCGGTAGCCCCGAAGAGGTCCCCGTCCGGCTCACAGCAGGGCCGTCAGGTTCTCCACGCTGCGGCTGCCCTCGCGACGTACGCCCAGGGGGATCAGGGCGGCGCGGGACGGCAGCCGCACGCCTCCGGTGAACGCCACCCGCGTGCCCGGGCCTTCGGGCGTCGCCGCCACGCCGATCAGCAGGAACCGGCTCTGCAGCCAGCACCAGCCCGGCCGCTGTACCCCGCGCAGCCGGGCGCGCATTCCGTACCTGCTGCGCGCCAGCGCCTCGACGCGTTCGCCCTGTCGGCGGACGACGCGCAGCCGCTCCATGTCGGTCACGACCTGTCCGAACCCGCCCTCCAGGTCGCCCAGCACGGACCAGACCCGCTCGAAGGGCGCGTCGACGTGCGCCTCGGTCACGTGGGCACCGCGGATGCCGGCGGCCAGGGCGTGCAGGCGGCGTACGGCGTCGAGGTCGGTGGTGGGCCAGAGCTCGTTCATGACGTCCACGCCTTCCGGAAGGTGTCGCGGGCCCGGTGCAGCCGCGACTTGATGGTGCCCGTGCGCACACCGAGCAGGGCGGCGGCGGTGCGCTCGTCCAGGCCCTCCACGTCACGCCAGCATCAGCACCGCGCGGTGCTCGGGGGAGAGCCGGTCCAGTACGTCCCTGATGTCGGCGGAGAGTTGGGGGTCGCCGCAGGCCGGGAGCGCGCTGAGATCGGCCGGTACGGTGCGGGCGGCGCGGTGCGCGGTGCGGACCGCCTCGCGCACGGCGATGGCACGGACCCAGCCGTGCAGGGCGGCCGGGTCCTTCAGGGTGCGCAGCGACTTGAAGACCGCCACCAGGGCCTCCTGCGCCGCGTCCGCCCCCTGGTCCAGGGCGATGGGCGCGCAGACGCGGCCCACGTACGGGGCGAGGAGGTCCAGGAGTTCGGCCATGGCGAGGGTGTCGCCGCGCTGGGCGGCTCGCACGAGCCGGACCGTTCGGTCAACGGATCGCTCATCGGGCACGGGCCTCATCCTTCCACCGCGCCACGCGCAGGGCGGCGACGGCCAGGACGGCGCACAGCGGGGTGTAGAGCACGAGGTTGAGCCAGTAGAAAGCGGTACCGGTCTCCTTGGCGAACAACCAGTAGCTCCCCGCGAGGGCGCGCAGCGAGAGGCCCGCGGCCACGGCCAGGGTGCCGAGACGGAGGACCAGGTGGCGGGGGCGGCGGGAGTGGGCGAGTACGAAGGCGGCGGCGGTGAGGAGGAGGACGACGAGAGGGAGCAGGACCGGCGGTGTGAACGGCACGTCCGTACCGAGAACCGCTTGGGACAGGCTCCCGTCATCGGCCGCGGGCCAGGTGGCGCCCGTCGTCCAGTACAGGTGGAGCAGGGCGTCCACGGTGAGCACCGAGGCGACGAGCGCGGCGGCGCGGGTGGGGGCGGGGGTGGTGGCGGGGGCGTCGGGCCGGTACGACATGTGGCCTCCTGCGGCGACTTCGGGAATCCGTCACCCTCCAGAGGACCCGTCCACGCGAAACGTTCCGTCGGGGTAGGCGAATTCTTCCGAGGTCGCGCGAGCCCACCCGGCCCGGCGCACCCGGCCCTGGCGCAGCCGCCCGGCGCAGCCGCGTCCGCCCGGGGACCCACGGGCCGGCAGCGGTGGGCGCATCGACCTCAAGATTGACGTGGAACCAACCGCCCTGCGTGTCGGGCTCGTCCCGGAAGTGGCGATGCAAAGTTCCCGACCGCACTCCGTAGTCGTCGAGCGGCATGCCGCCCAGACGTCGCCTGCTCACACACGAAGATGAGTACGCGTACTCAGTTGTCCGGTACCGGCCGCCGAGGCGGTGTCCCGGTTCGGTTCGGTAGCCTGCCCCCGGTGATCCCAGACGGTCTGGGCGCTCATCGCATGTGCACACGGGGGAGGGACCACAGGTGGCGTGGGACGAGTGGGAGGAGCTCAAGGCCTCCGCGGCCGAGCGGCACACCACGGCAATGCAGCTCAACCAGCTCCCGGCCGATCGCGGCGGGGATGCCCCGTCCGGCGGGGCGTCGGGCAAGGACGGGCTGAAGCACTCGGCTCAGCCCTGGAACCGCGCCGCGGGCACTGCCGGCGACCTCAGGACCAGCACCGGCAAGGCCAAGACCGACCTGACGACGGGGCATTCGGGAATGGCGGGCGGTCTGACGGGACTGGCCAGCCTCGCCTCGCTGACGAGCGTGCTGAGCTCCTGGGAGACCCGCTTGGGCGCGGTACGGGACGAGTGCGGAAGTCTGGAGCCCAAGCTGCGGCAGGTGAGCAAGGAGATCGTCGGGGTGGACCACGAGGTCGGGGCCAAGGCGAGAGCCGTGGTTCCCCAGGGTGGTGACGCCAAGTGACGTCGTCACTGACCTGGCAGCAGCTGCGGGATCTGAAGCTCGACGAGCTGGACGACGCCGCCGACAGTTGGGGCGCCGTGTCACGGCACGCGGACGCGGCCGAGGAGCGCGTCAACGGTGACATGAGCGGTGCCCTGTCGAAGACGCAGGAGAGCGAGTCCGCAGGGGCCGCGGTGAAGCGCCTCCAGCAGCTGAGCCGCAACTTCGACTACATCAAGACAGAGACCGGTCTGATACGCACCACGGTCAGCGGGCTGTCGGCCGAGCTCGCATCGCCGCAGCGCCGTCTGAAGGACGCGCTCGCCGACGCCGACGCCCAGTCGTACACGGTCCACGAGGACGGAAGCATCGGCTACCCGGCCGGCGGCAAGAACGAGTTGACGGGACAGGAGATCCCGGGCGGCAGGGCCGTGGGCAACAACGGCTTCATCACGCCCGGCAACAACGGTCTCCAGGGGTCCGGCAACAACGGTCTTCTCAACCCCGGTAGCGGCTACCAGGGGCCGGGCCTGATCAACCCGAACCCCCACCACGCCAAGGCCCAGGACATCGCCGACCGCATCGCACAGGCACTGCGCGACGCGCGGGAGACCGACGGTCGCTACCAGAGGACGCTCGACAAGCTCAAGGCCGCGCCGGGACTGACCGTCGACGCCAAGACCTGGGCCGACGCGGCAGCCGACATGGCGGCGGTGCGTGATGCCGCGGACGACCAGATCAAGCGCGAGATACCGCTCGACAAGTCGCCCGCCGACCGCAAGAAGTGGTGGGACGGCCTGAGCGACGCCCAGCGCGAGGAGTACCTCGCGAGCTATCCGGACGTCATCGGCAACCTCGACGGCATCCCGGCCGTGACGCGCGACGAGGCGAACCGGGAGAACCTGCAGCTCCTGATCGCGAAGTTCTCGGGTGAGGACGGTGACGTGGCCAAGGCCCGGCTGGGCGGTCTGCAGGAGATCCAGCACCAACTGGAACTGAACTCCACCGCCCGGCTCACCGACCGGAGGGAGCCGCCGATGTATCTGCTGGGCATCGCCGACCAGGGCACGGGGCGGGCAATCGTGGCCTACGGCAACCCGGACACCTCCCGGAACGTGTCGGCATACGTACCGGGGCTGGGCACGGCACTCGACGACAGCTTCGCCCGCAACGACGTCAAGCGGGCGCACGACACCGCAGTCCTGGCCCGCAAGCATGACCCGTCGAGCGCCTCCATCGTCTGGCTCGGATACGACCCGCCCCAGCTCGGCGGAGTGGATGCCGAAACCCTGCTCTCCAACACCGAGGTCATGTCCGCCGACCGGGCCGAGCGGGGAGCTCCCGCGTACAACTCGTTCATGAGCGGCCTGGGCGCCACCAACGAGCACGGCGACCCCCATCTGACCGCGATCGGGCACTCCTACGGCTCCCGCCTCGTCGGCGCGGCCACCCAGGAGGGGGGCGGGATTCCAGGCGCGGACGACATCGTTCTGCTCGGCAGCCCTGGCGTCGGCGTGGACAAGGCGGAGGACCTGGGCGTCGGCAAGGACCACGTGTTCGTGGGCGCGGCCGAGAACGACCCGGTGAGCCAGCTGCCGTCGAAGAAGGAAGCGATCGCAGGAGGCGTCTTCATGGGCGGCGGCCCGCTGTTGTCGTACCTGGCCGCGGACATCGCCGACCAAGGCGACGACGACATCTGGTTCGGCAAGGACCCCGCCAGCGAGGCCTTCGGCGCACACCGGTTCAAGGTCGACGACGGGCCACGGCCGCTCATCGACGGTGAGGGCCCGACGCCGGCGCATTCCAACTACTTCAACCCCGAAAAGGACCCCGAGTCCGCCGCCAACGTTGCCGCCGTCGTCGCGGGACGGCCCGACCTGGTCACATCGCAGGAGCACCGATGAAGCACCGCATGCTCGCAGTGGCACTTACCGTCGCCGTCGTGTCCGGCTGCGGCCTGATCGGCGACGGGGACACGGAACCTAAGGGGAAGGCACCGAAGAACATGAACATGCATGAGGCCGGTGACCGGGCCGAGCAGATGCTTGATGGCATCTTCGGGGCCATCAAGCCGAGTGTCGAAACGCAGCGCGGCCCGTCGAGCGACTCCATCTGCACCGACTTCAAGAACGACAGCACCGGGACCGGGAGCATCACCCGTCGGCGCTTCGTCATGACGATCATCTCGGACGAGCGCCGCGGCAGCTTCCTAGGGGTCGTCGAGCGCCAGTGGAAGAAGGACGGGTACGAGATCACGTCGGTCCGCAAGCACAAAGAGAGCCCGGCGATCTTCGCAACCACGCCGGAGGGTTTCCGGGTCGTCCTGGAGTTCGGCTACAAGGGTCAGGCCAGCATCGACGTCACCTCGCCCTGCGTGACCGAGTCCAAGGTCACCGAGCCCCCCGGGGAGCCGATCGACCCCAGCTCGCCCGCGGCGAAGGGACTCCCCTACATCCGCTCCGACTTCTGGTCTGCCGAGACCCCGGCGCCGTCTCCGTCCGGGGGCTGAGTCCCGGGGAGGCCTGGCTGCGGCTCAGCCGCTCGGACACGCAGCCAGGCCCGGCGGAATCAGGGCCCGGTCGACCCGCGCGCCGCTGGGGCAGGCGGCGCGGGGCCCGGGCGCGATCCGGGCCCCGCGCCGTGTGTGGGCCGGCTCAGTCGACGATCCGGATCGCCCGGACGCCGGTGCCCTCGTACCGCGAGGGCGACCGGGTCAGGATCGGGCGGCCCCGTGGCCATTCGACAGACGGCTGTGCGAGGTGCAGCGCGTGGGCGCCGCTCCAGTCGTCACCCTGGGCACGGAGACGCTTGCCCACAGCGGCCGCCCCGGCGAAGTCCAGCTCTGCGATGTCCACGGAGGGAAGCGAGCCGACATGCTCGGCCACGCCCGCGCGGTCGCTCTCGGCGACCGCCAGGCACACTGCGGGAATGTAGATCCGTAGCGTCGGATCGTTCTCCGCTTCCACTACGAGGGTGGAGGTCATACGGTTCCCCGCGCCGAGCGCGAGGGCGGCGGTGTCGTCGAGGACGACGGCGCGTGGCGGCGGGTAGTCGCCCCTCTTCTTCACTGCACCTCCCCGATGCGCCCGGACACGATGTCGGACCACAGCTTCTTGCCGGCCTTGGCGTCCTCTTCGGTGTACGGCCTGCCGAGGAAGTGCTCTTCGACGTATGCCTTGGTCTCCTCGCGGCGCTGCGCCAGCTCCTCCTTCGTGGGCGTGGCCCCGGCCAGCTGCGCCACCAGATCGCGCATGGTGATGCCGCGATCCCGGGCGAGCTCCTGGAGGCGGTCGCGGACGGCGGGGTCGACCTTGATCGTGGTGTCAGCCATGACGAAAGTATACCGACGGTATACCACCTCAGGGCGTTCGAGCACGACAGTCATCGGCGCTCCGTTTCTCTTCAAGGGGTCTGGGCGCGCGCCTCGGTGGCGATGACTGTACGGCCTGACAATGTGATCTCAGCACATGCCAAGGGCATTGGCCAGAGCCGAAGTTGGGGCACCAGCTCTGCCATCTCCCCTCCCCGACCTGCGAGTTCACGCGAAACGGGGGCGGCGCACGCTGTACGACCACCCCCGTTCCCGTTCGCCTCGTTCACCCCTCAGGGTGACGCCTGGCCTCGGGCTTGCAACGGCACGGCCGCATCCGGGGGACGCCGAGAGAACGGCCTTCCGCCGGCGTCTCCTTGAGCGACCTTGAAGTGCCGATGCGACTTGACGTTGCCCCTGGGGGAAAGGTTTAGGTTGATCGCAACATGATGATCAGTGAAGTCGCTCGACGCGCGGGTGTGACGACGAAGGCGGTTCGCTATTACGAGTCGTTGGGGCTGATCACTCCCGCTCGGCTCGCCAACGGCTACCGCGACTACTCCGAACGCGAAGCCCGGATGGTGCGCGAAGCCCGGGAGCTGAACCAGTTGGGGATTCCGGTCGAGCGGACACGTCCGTTCCTCGAATGCCTGGCCGACGGCCGGGAGCACGCGGACGACTGCCCGTCCTCACTGGCCGGCTACCGCGAAGCCATTGACGACCTGACCCTGCGGATCGAGGCACTCACCGCCCGTCGAGCGGTGCTGGTCCGGCATCTGCACGATGCCGCCTATCGCAACAGCCGCGCCGACCGGCCCGGTGCTGAAGGGAACACAGTGAGCCACCTGCCCCAGCTCCCCGCGGATCTGCCTGTCCCCGAAGACGACGGCGCGGCCGCTCATCTCCCAGGCCGGCAGGTGCCGGACATCGAGCTGCCCAGCACCGCGGACGACACCGTCGCACTGCATGCCCTGGGCGGGGGCCGGTCGATCGTCTACTGCTACCCGCTCACCGGCCGCCCCGACACAGACCTGCCCGAAGGCTGGGACAACATCCCCGGAGCGCGAGGGTGCACCGCCGAGGCATGCGACTTCCGCAATCACCATGACGACCTCACCGCCGTCGGCGTAGCCCACGTGTTCGGCCTGTCCAGCCAGGACACCGCCTACCAGAAGGAGGTGGTCGACCGGCTGCGGCTCCCCTTCTCGATACTCTCCGACACCGGCTTCCGGCTTGCCGCCATGCTGGGCCTGCCCACCTTCGAATTCGGCGGGGTGCTCCTCTACAAGCGCATCACCCTTGTCATCCGTGACGGCGTGATCGAGCACGCCTTCTATCCGGTCTTTCCGCCGAACGAGCACGCCCGACAGGTACTCGAGTGGCTGCAGGACAACCCCGCGTAACCAGGCCATGTCGGAGACCGGCGGCGGGGCCGGCAGGCCAACGCTTCCGGGCCCCCGGGAGGCACAAGAGCACTGAGTGGAGTACTCGACTGCGGCGAGGCACGCTGTATCCATGAGGTCGCTCTTCCGCTCACCTCCTCGACCAGGAGCGGGCGGTCACAGCCGGGTCCTCTTCACGCTGGCGAAGTGCGTGCCGTTCGCGATCGCGCTGGCCATTCTGGTCATCGAGTTCACGCCCGCGCACTTCATCTATACGGGCCCCCTTCTCACCGCGATGCCTGCGCTGGCCGCGGTGACGATGGGCCCCAAGGGCACCGCCGCGGCGGCGGCTCTCGCATTGGCGGTCAGCGTGGCCACCGCCACGTACAACCAGGCCTGGGGCACCCTGCAGGTCTACACGAACTTCCTGGCTCTGGCCCTGGTGTCCGTGGCCGGATTCATCATGAGCAGCGCCGTGCAGGCGCGCAGGCAGAGCGAGCTCGACCAGGTTCGCCGGATCGCCGTGGCAGCACAGGAGGTCGTACTGCGGCCCGTACCCCTGCGGCTGGGTCCGGTGCGGACGGCGAGCATGTGCCTCGCAGCCGGAACGGAAGCACAGGTCGGCGGTGATCTGTACGAGGCCGTGGAGACGCGGTACGGCGTCCGGCTGATCGTGGGGGACGTCCGGGGCAAGGGGCTGTCCGCCATGCGCGCGGTCGGGGTGGCGCTCGGCGCGTTTCGCGAGGCCGCGCACTACGAGGACGACCTGGTGGAGGTCATGAACCACTGCGCGGCCGCGTTGCGACGGGAGCTCGACGTCCCGGGTACGTACCCCCCGGAAGTCCTGATGGAGGGATTCACCACCGCGCTCATCGCCCAGGTGACGGACGAACCCGTGGTGCAGCTCTTCAACCGTGGCCATCCGCCTCCACTGGTCCTGCACCGGGGCAGGACCCAGGCCCTGATGCCCGCCTCGCCACTGCCGCCGCTCGGCCTGGAAGGCCTCGTCGGCGGCCCTCCCGCCAAGGCCGAGAGCTATCCGTTCGTACCCGGCGACCGTCTGCTGCTGTACACCGACGGCGTGATCGAAGCCCGCAACCGCGACGACGAGTTCTTCGCCCTGCCCGAGACCATGGAGGGGATACGCGCAAGCACCACCCCGTCGGAGTTCCTGGACGAGCTGCACCAGGCATTGATCCGCCACGCCGAGGGGCACTTGGCGGACGATGTGGCGATGATCCTCGTTGACCGGTGATGGCCGCGCCTATCAGTAATCGGGGCCCGGGCGCCGGCCCGGGCCCCGACTCCATGCCGACGCGGAGCGGCTGCGGGGGCCGGCCCTGACGGTCCTCGACGACTGAAGTCCGTCCTCGCACGTCATCAATTAGTCCGGCTTACTGACAATCGGCGTGTTTCCGGCCCAGCGTGACGGTCGATCGGATTCGTGCGGACCAAGCTCGCCCTTGGGTCCGGACAAGGACTTGCAAACCGATCGATCCGAGGAGAAATACATGAGATCCGACAACAGGACCAGGGTCCCGCTGGGACCGCTTCCCCGTCGGGACAAGTGGATGACCAGCGGCACGATCGCCTCGCTCGCGCTGGTCCTGACCGCCGGGCTGGTGAGCCCTTTCGCTGCCACGGCCGCAGCTCAGGGCATGGGTGAACGGGTGAGCGCGTCGAGCCGCGCGAGCGGCGGAGACGACAGGTGCGTGGACTGGCCGCTCCACGACAGCCTGATGACCGTTGTGAACTCGTCCGGCGGCGACAAGGACAAGTGCAAGAAGGGAGCGACAGGCCCGACGGGTCCCACAGGGCCGACCGGGCCCACAGGCGACACCGGCCCCACTGGCGACACGGGCCCGACCGGCGACACCGGCCCCACCGGTGACCCAGGCCCGACGGGCGACACCGGGCCCACAGGCGACACCGGGCCCACAGGCGACACGGGCCCGACGGGCGACACGGGAGCTACAGGCTCCATCGACGTCACTCGAGTAGAGGGACCATTCGTCGCTGTGCCTGCGGGGGGTTCCAATTCCAGCACGGCCGTTTGTCCGCTCGGCCAGACAGCGATCTCCGGCGGTTGGGCCTCCTCCTTCGGGGTCATCCCGGGCGGCTCCGACCAGTCCACGACCAATACCCCTGGAGACAGCTGGACCATCGTCGGCGACAACCCGACCGGCGCCGCCGGAAATATCGCCGCAGCCGCGTTCTGCTCGCCCTGATGACGTAGGGACACGCACCGCGCGCGCAGCTCACTCGCTGAGCGGGGGTGGTCCGGCCGACGCCGTACCACCCCCGTCCCCGTCCGTCGGGAATCAGCGTGGATCAGCTGGGATCGCGGGGATCAGCAGTACAGGTTGCCGCCCGGCGCCACTCCAAGGATCTGCGTGAACCGCTGGTAGTTGTTCACGCGGCTCTGGACCTGCGCCGGGTTCTTGCCGTCGCACTCCAGCGAACCGTTGATCGAGCGGATGGTCTGGCCGAAGCCGGCCTGGTTGACCATCGCGTTGTGGCCCGTCATCGTGCCGGGGCCGTTCTGCGTGTTCCAGTACCAGAGGCCGGTCTTCCAGGAGACGGCCGCGTCCTGCTCCACGCGCCAGGGGTTGCCCAGCAGGTCGATGCCGAGTGCGTCGCCCGCGGCCTTGTAGTTGAAGTTCCAGCTGAGCTGTATCGGGCCGCGGCCGTAGTACGCGGCCTGGCCGGCCGGACAGCCGTAGGGCTGGCTCCGGTCGCAGTAGTGCGGGTAGTTCGCGGTGTTCTGCTCGACGATGTGGACCAGGCCGCCCGTCTCATGCGCGACGTTCGCGAGGAAGGCCGCGGCCTCCTGCTTCTTCACCGTGTCACTGCCGGTGTTGGCGAAGGCGGGGTACGCGCTCATGGCCGCGGTCAGGCCACGGTACGTGTAGAACGAATTCCGGTTCGGGAACATCTGGTTGAACTGCGCCTCGCTGACGACGAAGCCCGAGGGGTCCGGGTCCGGATTGCCGCCACCGCCGCCGCAGGAGCCCTGGTCGGCCCAGACGCCCCATTCGCCGGTGGTGCCGGGCGTCTCGCCCTGGGTCCACCACTTGGCCTGCCAGTTGCGGCCGTTGTGGGAGGCGACCATGCCGCCGGTGTAGACGGAGGACGAGTTCCAGGCGGTGGCGCAGTCCGCCGCCGCGGCGGTGGAGGCGGGCAGGAACACCGCGAGTCCGAGGATCGCAACGATGGCGGCGAGCAAAGCCGTTATGCGTCGAGACAACGTTATCAGCCTTCCGTGTGGGGGGTGTTGGGGTGGTAACGCCGTGCTGGAAGTGCCGCGGGGGTGCGACAGCACTGAACCGGGAATGGTCTGGACCTGTCAAGGGTCTAGACCATGATTGTCGAAAGGCGAAGGCCGGCACCCAGACCGGGTTGACGCCGACAGCGTCTGAACGGGCGACGAACATCGGCCGACGGAACGGTCCATCCGGCCACACTCACTTCGCACGCACGTACGGTGACTCTCCGTGGAGTGGGTGAGCGCAGAGAACGTCGTGGCTGTCGGTACTGCCGTGCTCGGTGTCCTGGCCTCCGTCGCCGTGCTCTGGTACGAGCGCCGCGTGCCGACCAGGAAACGGATCGGTTACCGCATCCAGCTGGACACCCCGATCGGCAGCAATGCGCGCAACGGCCGTCCCAACGTCCGGTCCAACATCCGGCTCGGGCTGTTCAACGAGACGCCGGACATGTCCGACGGGACGCTCGTCCTCCTGCGCATCGAGAACGACGGCTCCCAGAGCATCGGCGACTCCGATTACACCGGCCGTGAACTGCACGGCCTCACAGTGGATTTCACCGACCGCTTCGTCCGCGGCCTCGCAGTGACCCAGCCGTCCGGCGCGGAGCATCTCGCCGAGCACTTCACCCCCGCCGCCGGACTGCGGTTCGTCGGCAACACCATCTACATCCCCCGCGTCCCGCTCAACCGCGGCGAGCACTACAAGCTGCTGGTGCTGCTCTCCGGCGGCCCGGTCGGCTGCGAGGTGAGGATCACCGGCGGCATCCGGGACGGCGAGGTGATGCCCAACCGCGCCGTCCTGCCCGACGACAAGCCCCCGCTCTTCAGCAGAGCGGCCCGTAACGTCACCGTGCTGCTGACCCTCTGCGTCGTCGCGCTCGCCACGATCATCGTTGTACGGGACGACACCCGGCCGCCGATCGGCTGCGCCAAGGGCGAGCTGACCATCACCGGGTCGACCGCCTTCGCTCCCGTCGTACGGGAGTTGGCGAAGAAGTACCAGAAGGACTGCGAGGGCTCGAAGATCACCGTGGACGCCCACGGCAGCGCGGCCGGGATACGGGACCTCGCCGACAAGGGTGAGCGGACGGAGAAGGGCTCCCCGGCTGTGATCGCCCTGTCCGACGGGCCCAAGCCGGGCGGCTTCCCGCAGCTGCGCGAGAACCGGGTCGCCGTCTCCGCCTTCGCGCTCGTCGTCAACGAGAAGGTGCCGGTGCGGAACCTGCCCCTCGACGACATCCGCAGGATCTACCGCGGCGAGATCACCAACTGGAAGCAACTCGACGGCAGGACGAACCTGCGCATCCTGCTGGTCAGCCGCGACGCCAACTCCGGGACCCGCGAGGTCTTCCAGCGCCGCGTCCTCAGCCGCAACGAGCCCGCCAACTCCTCCCGCGACTGCGTGCACACCGACGACCCGGAGTCGAAGGTCGTCCGCTGCGAACTCGACAGCACGGAACAGGTCCTGACCACCGTGGCCAAGCTCCCGGGCGCCATCGGCTACAGCGAACTGCGCGGCGGCACGGGCCTGAAGGGCGCCCACCGCGTCGACATCGACGGCGAGCCCCCGTCGGTCGAGACGATCGGCACGAGCGCGTACCCGTACCGGGAGATCGAGTACGCGTACACCTACGGCCAGCCGCCGGCCGACTCGCTGGCCTCCAGCTTCCTCGGCTACATGAGGCTGGGCAGCGGGCAGGACGTCATCAGCACGCACGGGCATCTGCCGTGTGCGACGCCGAAGGGGCTGCGGGTGTGCGGGGAGGACTGACGCGGGCGGTCGCGGTGGGTCAGCCGCAGGACAGGCGGTGTTCGAGGTGCGGGAAGAGTGTGCCCCTCGGCCGGCCGCCGGCCCCGAACGCGGGCAGCGCGCCCGCCGGTGGTGCGAGAGCGGCACTGGAAGCGAGTGTGAAGGTGGAAAGCAGAAGCGGCCTGCGGGAACGCTGTCCCACAGGCCGCCTCGTATGTCCCCTGTACCCCGTGCGCGCTACAGGAAGGAGTTGATCTCGATCGTCTCGGTACGGCCCGGGCCGACACCGATCGCCGAGATCGGCGCGCCGGACATCTCCTCCAGCGCCTTCACATAGCCCTGCGCGTTCTTCGGCAGGTCGGCGAAGGTCTTGGCCTTGGTGATGTCCTCGGACCAGCCCGGCAGGTACTCGTACACCGGCTTCGCGTGGTGGAAGTCGGTCTGCGAGTACGGCAGCTCCTCGACGCGCTTGCCGTCGATCTCGTACGCGACACAGACCGGGATCTGCTCCCAGCCGGTCAGCACGTCCAGCTTGGTGAGGAAGAAGTCGGTCAGGCCGTTGACGCGGGTCGCGTAGCGGGCGATGACCGCGTCGAACCAGCCGCAGCGGCGGTCGCGGCCGGTGGTGACTCCGCGCTCCCCGCCGATGCGGCGCAGCGCCTCGCCGTCGTCGTCGAAGAGCTCCGTCGGGAACGGGCCGGCGCCGACGCGGGTCGTGTACGCCTTGAGGATGCCGATGACACGGCTGATCTTCGTCGGGCCCACGCCCGCGCCCGTGCAGGCGCCGCCCGCGGTCGGGTTCGAGGAGGTGACGAAGGGGTACGTGCCGTGGTCGACGTCGAGGAGCGTGCCCTGGCCGCCCTCGAAGAGGACGACCTTGCCGTCGTCGATGGCGTTGTTCAGGATCAGCGTGGTGTCGGCGACGTACGGCTTGATCTGCTCCGCGTACTGGAGCATCTCCTCGACGATCCGGTCCGCCTCGATCGCGCGGCGGTTGAAGACCTTGGCGAGGAGCTGGTTCTTGTTCTCCAGCGCCGCCTCGACCTTCTGGGCCAGGATCGACTCGTCGTAGAGGTCCTGGACGCGGATGCCGACGCGGTTGATCTTGTCGGCGTACGTCGGGCCGATTCCGCGGCCGGTCGTGCCGATCTTGCGCTTACCGAGGAACCGTTCCGTCACCTTGTCGAGGGTGACGTTGTACGGGGTGATCAGATGGGCATTACCGCTGATCAGGAGCTTGGACGTATCGACGCCGCGCTCGTTCAGCCCGCTCAGCTCGGAGAGCAGGACCGCCGGGTCGACGACGACTCCGTTGCCGATGACCGGGGTGCACCCCGGCGAGAGGATTCCGGAAGGGAGGAGGTGGAGCGCATACTTCTGGTCGCCGACGACAACCGTGTGGCCGGCATTGTTACCGCCCTGGTAACGCACCACGTAATCAACAGACCCACCGAGGAGGTCGGTGGCCTTTCCCTTGCCTTCGTCACCCCACTGAGCACCGAGCAGCACAAGTGCGGGCACAGGCGTACACCCCTTCCGGGCGGGGCATGTCCAAGGTCAGGGGGCCTGAGCCGCCAACCCGGTGTGCCCCGGAATAGACGAAGCCCCTGGCGCAATAGCGCAAGGGGCTCTTGCACAAAGATGCTACCCGAGGAAGGACCGAGGTGTCGGCTCACGACCAGCTCCTGGTGGTCATCGACCCGGTCGCCCGCCGTATCGACGGCGAGTCCGTTCGGATCGTGAAGGATGTGTTGTGTGCCGGGTCGGCGGCGAAAATCTGCCTGCCCGACGGGCCCGAGGAATTTTCCCGGGCCATGGCCAGAAGGGGTTCGCGGCGGCTTGTCGTGGTCGGTGACGACCGTGCGCTGCTGCGTGCGGTCGCTCTGCTGCACCGGGCCCGCGAGCTCGCGGACGAGGCGCTGTCGCTCGTCCCGGTCGGCATCGGCACGTCCGTGGAGCTCGCGCGCACGCTCGGCGTGCCGACCGGTGCGGTGGCGGCCGCACGGACGGTTCTCGACGGGGCGGCGCACCATCTGGATCTGCTCGTCGACGACAGCGACGGGGTGGTGCTGGGGGACCTGCGCATCCCGGCCTCGTCGGCGGCCGCGGTACCGGCGGCGCCCGCGGGCTCGGTGTGGCACACCTGCCGCTCCCTGGTCCGTACGCTCGTCCGCCAGGTGCCGCCCGCCCCGTCCGCCGTGCGCGCGCACCGGCTGCGGGTGGAGGCGGACGGGGTGGTGCTGAGCGACCTGGACGATCCGGTGGAGGACGTACGGGTACGCGCGGCCGAGGGGGCCGCGGAGGTGACCGTCCACCGCCACGCGGCGGCCGAGCCGCTGCGCACGCTGGCGAAGGTCGTCACGGTCTCGGGCACGGACTTCCGCTACCGCGCGGACGCGCTGATCACGGGCCCGGTCAGGCACCGGACGTGGACGCTGCGGCCGAAGGCGTGGTCGCTGACGCTGCCGGGGTAGTTCGGGCTAGCCGGGGCACCCGGGGTAGTTCGGGGCGTACGGCCTTCGGCCGTGTCCACAGTCACGCCTCCCGGATCCATACGGTCCGGCGCGGCTTCGAGCGGGCCGTGGCCGGCGACCGGACGGGCCGGAATCGCCGGCCTCGCCGGAGCCGTCAGGACGCGCCGAAGGTCCGCTCGCGGTGCTCGCGCCAGCGCTCCATCATCCCGGCCAGCTCGTCCTGGATGAAGTCGAAGAACGCGACGGTCTCCGCCATCCGGCGCCCGGCCGGGGTGTCGGGGCCGAGGCTGACGACGCCCTCGCGCAGTGCGTCCGACCAGCGCTTCAGGACCGCGTCACGGCTGGTCATCGCCTCGTACCACTGGTTGCTGTGTACGCGGTAGCGCTCGCGCCGCGAGCCGGGCTCGCGCTCCCGCGAGACCATGTGCTGCTGCGCCAGATAGCGCACCGCGCCGGAGACCGCGGCGGGGCTGACCTGGAGTCGTTCGCCGAGCTCGGCCGCGGTCAGGGTGCCGGAGTCGGAGGCGAGCAGGGCGGCGAAGACACGAGCCGGCATCCGGGTCATGCCTGCCTCGACGAGCTGCGCGGCGAAGCGTTCGACGAAGTCGGAGACCGCCGCCGCGTCCCGCCCACCCCGCTCGTCCCGCTCGTCCTGCCCGTACTCGGTCTGTCCGGTCACCACCGAATCCTCTCCGCTGCTCACGACCCTGTCCCGAGTTTATACGCTTCCTTAACTTCACAACTTTGTGAATCTAGCGTACGTTCAGAATCATGACGAAGGCAATCACGGTCGCCGGACTGCACAAGTCGTTCGGGCGTACCCACGCACTGGACGGCCTCGACCTCACGGTCGAGACCGGTGAGGTCCACGGCTTCCTCGGCCCCAACGGCGCCGGGAAGTCCACCGCCATCCGGGTCCTGCTGGGACTGCTGCGCGCCGACTCCGGCGCCGCCCAGCTGCTCGGCAAGGACCCTTGGAAGGACGCGGTCGAGCTGCACCGGCAGATCGCGTACGTCCCCGGCGACGTGACCCTCTGGCGCAATCTCTCCGGCGGCGAGGTCATCGACCTCTACGGCAGGCTCCGCGGGGGACTGGACAAGCAGCGGCGGAACCGGCTGATCGAGCGCTTCGAGCTGGACCCCACCAAGAAGGGACGTACGTACTCCAAGGGCAACCGGCAGAAGGTCGCCCTGGTCGCCGCCTTCGCGTCCGACGCCCAACTGCTCATCCTCGACGAGCCGACGAGCGGACTCGACCCGCTGATGGAGGAAGTCTTCCAGCAGTGCGTCGCCGAGGAGCGCGACCGCGGCCGGACCGTCCTGCTCTCCAGCCATGTGCTGAGCGAGGTCGAGGCGCTGTGCGACCGGGTCAGCATCATCCGCAAGGGCGTCACCGTGGAGACCGGCTCGCTCGCCGATCTGCGCCATCTCACCCGTACGAGCGTGAGCGCCGAGCTCGTGGGCGCACCCAACGGGCTCGCCCGTCTGCCCGGCGTGCACGACCTGGCCATTCAGACAATTGAGAGGGGTCAGGGCAAGCGCGTCCGGCTCCAGGTCGACACGGACAAGCTGGACGCAGTCCTGAAGACACTGTCCGAGTCGGGCGTGCGGTCGCTGACCAGCACCCCGCCGACCCTGGAGGAGCTGTTCCTCCGCCACTACCAGGACGACGTACGCGCGGTGGACGCGGTGGACGCGGAAGAGGCGATGTCACGATGACCGCCGTCGCACGGACCGCGGCGTTCGCCCGGCGGGCCGGCGGCTCACGACCGCTGGCCGGCACGGGGGCGCTCCTGCGGCTCGCGCTGCGCCGCGACCGGATCATGCTGCCCGTCTGGGTGCTCGTGACCGGCGGCGTGATCGCCGGCGCCCCGAGCTCCCTCAAGACCCTCTACGCCACCGCCGCCGACCGGGCCGATGTCGTCAGCACCATGGCCGGCAACGGCTCGCTGCGCGCCGTGTACGGTCCGGCCTTCAGCGACTCGGTCGGCGGCATCGTCGCCTGGCGCTACGTCACCTTCGGCGCACTGCTGGCCGGCATCATGAGCCTGATCATCGTGATCCGGCACACCCGCGAGGAGGAGGAGACGGGGCGTCAGGAGCTCCTGTCCTCGGCGGTGGTGGGGCGACGCGCCCCCCTGACCGCGGCGCTGCTCACCGCGCTCATCGCCAACGCGGCGCTGGCACTGGTCATCGCGGCCGGTCTGCGGGGCGAGGGAGGAGCCGGCGCGCTGGCGCTCGGGCTCGCCGTCGGTGGCGCCGGCATGCTCTTCGCCACCATGGCAGGGATCGTCGCGCAGCTCACCGAGAGCGCGCGGCTGGCCAAGGGCCTGACCGCCGCCGTGCTCGGATTCGCCTTCGTGCTGCGGGCCGCGGGCGACGCCGGGACCAACGACGGCTCGTCCGTGCTGACCTGGCTGTCGCCGGTCGGCTGGGCCGAGAACCTGCGCTCCTTCGCCGACGAACGCTGGTGGATCCTGCTGTTGTTCGCCGGGGCGGTCGTGGTGCAGGGCGCCGTGGCGTTCAGCCTGGCCGGGCGGCGTGACATCGGCATGAGCTTCCTGCCGACCCGCCCGGGTCCCGCCGCCGGGCGCATCGCCACGGCCGGCGGCCTCGCCTGGCGGCTGCAGCGCGGCAGCGTGCTCGGCTGGGGCAGCGGCCTGCTGGCCACCGGCGTCATGTTCGGCGCGATCACCGAAGGCGCGACCGAACTGGTCGGCGGCTCCGAGCGGACCCGCGAGATCGTCGAGCGGATGGGCGGGCAGTCGGGACTCACCAACGCCTTCCTCGCGGGCATGGTCGGCATGCTCGGCATGGTGACCGCGCTGTACATCGTGCAGTCGGTGCTGCGGCTGCACGGCGAGGAGACCGGGCAGCGCGCCGAGCCGCTGCTGGCCGCCGCGGTGGGACGCGTGCGGTGGGCGGCGGGCCATCTGCTCATCGCCTTCGGCGGGGCGGCGCTGATGATGCTGCTCGCCGGTGCGGGTCTGGCCATCGGCTACGGGCAGGACCTCGGCCCGGTCCTGGGCGCCTGTCTGGTGCAGCTCCCGGCGATCTGGACGCTGGGGGGTGTCGCGGTGCTGCTGCACGGCGCCTTCCCGAAGGCGGTGGTGGCCGCGTGGGCGGCGGCGGGCCTCTCTCTGGGGCTCGGGTGGATCGGCCCGGCGCTGGACCTGCCGCAGGCGGTGCTGAACCTGTCGCCGTTCGAGCACCTGCCGTCGCTGCCGGGTCCCGAGATGCGCTGGGCCCCGGTGCTGGTGCTGACGGCGCTGGCCGCCGCCCTGGTGACGGCGGGCCTGGCGGGCCTGCGACGCCGCGACCTGACGACCTGACCACGGCACGCCCCCCCCGGCGGGGCCCGGCGGGCCTGCGACGCCGCGACCTGACCGCGACGCGCCCGCGACGGGGTCTGGGGGCACGCTCCCCAGACCCCGTACGGCCTTCGGCAGGCGCGGGGGGGCGGGGCGGCGCCCCGGTCACAGCTCCACGCGCAGCTCCCGCACCCCCCGGATCACATACCCCGGCCTCCACTCCGGCTCCGCCGCCAACCGCATCGTCGGTGCCTCGCGCAGCAGCTCCCCGAAAGACGCCGCCAGTTCGATGCGGGCGAGCGGAGCACCCAGGCAGTAGTGGATGCCGGCGCCGAAGGTGATGTGCGGGTTGTCGGGGCGGGACAGGTCCAGCTCGTCGGGGCGCTCGAAGCGGGCCGGGTCGCGGTTGGCGGAGCCGAAGAGGAGGGCCAGTTCCGAGCCGCGCGGGACGACGGTGCCGCCGATCTCGATGTCGTCGAGTACCCAGCGCTCGAACATCTGCAGCGGGGTGTCGTACCGCATCAGTTCTTCCACAGCTGTGGACAGCATCGTGTGGTCGGCACGGAGGGCGGCGAGCTGCCCGGGGTGGCGCAGCAGCATCCACCAGCCGTTCGCGGTGGTGTTGACGGTCGCCTCATGGCCGGCGTTCAGCAGCAGCACGCACGTGGAGATCATCTCCTGCTCGCTGAGCCTGTCGCCCTCCTCGTACGCGGCAATCAGCGCGGAGATCAGGTCCTCGCCCGGGGCCTTGCGCCGCTCGGCGATCAACTTCCTCAGATACGCGGAGAATTCGAGCGACGCGCGGACGGCCCGCGCCGCGCTCTCCTCCGACGGGTTCAGCTCGTACATCCCGCAGATGTCCGCCGACCAGGGCCGCAGCAGCCCCCGGTCCGCCTCCGGAATCCCCAGCATCTCCGCGATGACGGCCACCGGCAGTGGCTCGGCGACGTCCGCGAGGAGATCGCCACCGCCCGCCTTCACCAGCTCGCCCACCAGCCCGGCCGCGAGCCGCCGCACGGTCGGCGCGAGCGCCTCGACCGTACGCGGCGTGAAGGCCTTCGTCACCAGCCGCCGGATTCGGGTGTGGGCCGGCGCCTCGAGATCGAGCAGGCCGTTGTCGTTGAGCGTGTGGAACGGCTCGTGCGCGGCCGGCGGGGGCGTCCGCCCGAACTCCTCGTGCGTGAAGCGGTGCAGATAGGTACGGCCCAGACGGCGGTCCCGCAGCAGCGCCGACACGTCGGCGTGGTGCGGCACCAGCCACTGCCGCGTCGGCTCGAACCAGTGCACCCGCCCCCGGGCACGCAGCTCCGCGTACGCGGGGTAGGGGTCGGCGACGAAGGCGGGCGACCAGGGCTGGAAGAGTTCGGCCATGTGCGGACGCTAGCCCGGCTACCCCGGCGTGACCAGCCTCGCCTCGTACGCGAACACCGCCGCCTGCGTACGGTCCCGCAGCCCCAGCTTCACCAGGATGCGGCTGACGTGCGTCTTGATCGTGGACTCGGCGACGACGAGGTGGGAGGCGATCTCCGCGTTCGACAGGCCCTGCGCGATGAGGACCAGGACCTCCGTCTCGCGCTCGGTCAGATCGCCGATCTGCGCCAGCGCCGGGGGCCGCGGGGCCGTGGAGATACGGGAGAACTCGGTGATCAGGCGGCGTGTGACCGTCGGCGCGAGAAGCGCCTCGCCCGCCGCCACCACGCGTACCCCGTCCGCGAGCTGCCGCGCCGACGCGTCCTTGAGCAGGAAGCCGGAGGCCCCGGCGCGCAGCGCCTGGTACACGTACTCGTCGAGATCGAAGGTCGTCAGGACCAGCACCTTCGCGTCGGCGTCGGCCGCGACGATCTCGCGGGTCGCCTCGATGCCGTTGAGCTCGGGCATCCGGATGTCCATCAGGACGACGTCCGGATGCAGGGCGGTGACCTGCGCGATCGCCTCCCGGCCGTTGACCGCCTCGCCGACGACCTCGATGTCGGGCATGGCGTTCAGCAGGACGGAGAAGCCCTCGCGGACCATCATCTGGTCGTCGACGATCAGAACCCGGATGGTCATGCGGTCTCCTCCTTCGTGACGGGGAGGAACGCGGCGACCTCGTAGCCGCCGTCCTCCGTCGGCTCCGCGGTCATCTCGCCGTTCAGCATGGTCACACGCTCGCGCATGCCGGTGATGCCGTGACCCGCACCCATCGAGAGGTGCGGGCGAAGCCCTCGTTGAGGGGTGGCGGCCGGGTGACGGGCGGGATTGACCAGGCCCCGCGCCGGGCCGTTGACGATCCGCAGGCCCAGGCCGCCGAGGACGTACGAGACCTCGACCTTCGCGGGCGCGCCGGGTGCGTGGCGCAGCGCGTTGCTCAGCGCCTCCTGGATGATCCGGTACGCCGACAGCTCGACGCCCTGCGGAAGTTGGCGCACCGCGCCCGTGATCGCGAGTTCGACGTCGAGGCCGGTGTCGCGGACGTTGCCGATCAGCCCGTCGAGGTCGGCGAGCGTCGGCTGCGGCGCGTCGGGCGCCTCGTAGTCCTCCGCGCGTACGACACCGAGGACACGGCGCAGTTCGGTGAGCGCGGCCACCGCGTTCTCGCGGATCGTGGCGAAGGCCTGCTCCAGCTCCGGCGGCGGGTTCTCCACCCGGTACGGCGCGGCCTCCGCCTGGATCGCGACGACCGACATGTGGTGGGCGACCACGTCGTGCAGCTCGCGGGCGATGGTGGTGCGCTCCTCCAGCAGCGTGCGGCGGTCGCGCTCGACGGCGGTGACGCTCTGCTGGACAGCGACCTCCTGTCGTGCCTCGCGGCGGACCTGGAACAGGGCGACGACCAGCAGGATGACGGCCGAGAGGACCAGCAGGGGAGCGGTGGTGCCGCCGTACTGCTCGCTCAGAGCGCCCTCGGTGACGACTCCGTACGCCCCCGTCAGCAGCCACATCCAGAAGGCGGTGCGCGGCCGGGTGCGCGCCGCTACGAAGACGAGGACGGCGAGATGCGCGGCGAACGTGACGCCCGACCAGGGGTAGTCGTCCCACGGGTTGGCGAAGACCGAGAAGACGAACGTGGCGGCGAGCGAGACCCAGAACGCCAGCACCGGGCGGACCAGCGTCATCAGCACTGTGGCCGCGGGGCCCGCGGCGATGACGAGCGCGCCGAGGCCGAACATACCCGCCGTGGCCGTACCCCCGAGCAGGACCAGCAGGGCGACGGCCACGATGAGAGCGTGCGGGGTCCAGCCCACGTACTGGCGTATCCGCTCGGGCAGCAGGCGGGTCACCGGTCCGTCGGCCGCCATCGGCGCCATCGGACGGTAGGCGAAAGCGTCGTGGAAGAGGTCCTGCCGCAGACCACCGAGCGCGCCCATGGCCAGGCGGAACTCGGGGCTGCGACTCTCGGCGTCGGTGCGCGGTGAGCGCGGTATGCGCTGCGTGCTCTGCGAATCGGTCACGGCAGCCAAGGTACGGGCGGGGACGGACGCGGTCGTCACCTGTGATGCGGATTCTTCCACGTCCGTCCCAGGTACTACACGGATCCGCCCTGGTCAGGCCCCGAACGCGGCCGCGTGCTCCGCCGCCCAGCGGGCGAAGGTACGGGCCGGGCGGCCGGTGACCTTCTCCACGGTGCCGGCGACGGTGCGGCCCACCTCCGGGGTGTTCCCGTACGCCTCCAGCAGGAAGCCGATCACGTCCTCGGGTCGGCCCGCCGCACGCCACTGCTCGACGGCCTGCTCGGGGGTCAGCTCGACAAGCGCGATGTCCTTGCCCCGGGCTGCCGCGAGGATCGACACCTTGTCGCCCACGGTGAGCAGCTCGGGGCCGGTGATCACGTACTCCTGGCCTCCGTGGCCCTCCTCGGTGAGCGCCACCGCGGCGACGGCCCCGATGTCGCCTTCGTGGACCATGGCGCTGAGCCGGCCGGTGAACGGCTCGCGGACCTCGCCCGAGGCCAGGACGCCGTCCGCCCACTCCAGGGCGTTGCCCATGAACTCGACCGGCATGAGCACCGTCCAGTCCAGGCCCTCGTCGGCGCGTACCGCGTCCTCCAGCGGGGAGGGTCCGCCGCCGTGCAGCACGGTGACCCGGCGGACGCCGGCCGCGTGGGCCTGCCGGAGGATCTGCGGCCCGGTCTCCAGCGGGGCGAAGTACGCCCCGCCGAAGGTGATCAGATGCAGGCCGGTGACCCCTTCCAGGGCGGGGACCAGGGTCGCGGGGTCGGTGAGGTCGCCCTGGAAGACCTCCACGCCGTCGGGGAACGCGGCCTTGGTGGCGTCCCGGGTGAGGGCGCGGACCGCGTGGCCGCGGTCGAGCAGTTCGGCGACGACCTGGCGGCCGACGGTTCCGGTGGCTCCGGTGACAAGGACCTTCTGGGTGTTCGTCATGGGGACGACGGTAGAGAGCCTTGCGGTCAGCTTCTGTCCGCAAGGCTCTGATGCGTTCCCGGACGGGGCCAGGTCGTGTCTTCAAAGTCCCGTCTGCCCGGCGACGCCTGGCACGCACGCCCCCGTAGCCCTTCGGGCACGGGAGGTGCCCCCACGCTGCGTTGTCGTCAGTCGCCGATGCTCCGCATGGACTCCTTCCTCCGCCTTGCGATCTCCCCCGTAGCCCTTCGGGCACGGGAGGTGCCCCCAGCACCAGACGCCGCCGGGCCCGCCCTTCGGGCGGACGACGCTGCTTTGAAGACACTCCCTGGGGCGGAGCCCCGGGTGTCTCACCAGGCGAGCTGGGCGATCTCCTCCGCCACCACCGCGCACGCGTCCGCCGCCGGATCGATCAGCGGGAAGTGGCCGACGTCCTCCAGCAGCGTGAGCCCGACCGTCTCGCCCGCCTTCGCCGCCGCGTCGACGTACGCCTCGGCGACGGCCTGGGGGACGACGGTGTCCTCCCGGCCCTGGACGACGGTCGTCGCGATACCGGTCGGCAGCAGCAGCGCCGGGTCCGCGTGCCCTGCCCGCTCCTCGTATCCCTGCTCACCGCCGAGGAGCTGGTACACCGCACCGTCGCACACGGACAGCTCGGCCGCCCGGCCGAGATCCGCGATCGGGGCGAGCGCGACGACACCGCGCAGCAGCCGTGGTGCCGGCAGCCGCCACGGCGCGTCGGCGGGCAGGACATGCCGGGCGGCCGCCCAGAGCGCGAGATGTCCGCCCGCCGAGTGGCCGGTGACGACCATCCGGCTCGGATCGGCCTGTGGCAGCGCCGTACGGGTCAGCTCGGGCAGCGCGTCGAGCGCGGCGGCGACGTCGTCGAAGGTCTCCGGCCAGCGGCCCGCGACCGCACCACCGCCCTCGCCGGCCGCGTCGCCACCGTCCCGCTGCTGGGGCAGCGAGCTGCCCCTGCGGTACTCCACATTGGCCACGGCGAAACCGCGCCGTGCCAGGAAGTCCGCGAACGGGGTGATGTGCTGCCGGTCGTACGGCGCCCGCCACGCCCCGCCGTGCAGCACCACCACGAGCGGCGCCCGGTCCCGGCCGTCGCGCGGCGCGTAGAAGTCGACGACCTGGTCGGGGTGTTCGCCGTACGAGGCCGAGGCGTCAGGGGCAACGGCCGGATGCGACAGGGCCGAGGCTTCCTCGGCGGCGTCGCGGGCGGCGGCGGAGTCCGGCATGCTGCTCCAACCTTTCGGTGAGGGGGCCGAATTGGCCTGACCAGCGGGGACGGTACCAGGCCCGGTCCGGCCCGATCGGCTGGACAGGGCCTGGGGCCTGTCCGGTGGATCAGGCTGCCCGCAAGATCCACCGGACAGGCTCCTGGGGCGTGCTGCGAAAGTCCCGCCCGGCCCCCTGCGATCAGCCGCGCGGCGAGGCAGGAACCTCCGCGAGCACCTCCGCGAGGATGCGTGCCGCGCGCTCGGTGTCCGCGAATCCGACATACAGCGGAGTGAACCCGAACCGCAGCACGTCGGGGCGGCGCAGATCGCCGACCACTCCCCGCGCGATCAGGGCCTCCATGACGGCGGGCGCGTCCGGGCAGGACAGCGCCACCTGACTGCCCCGTTCGGCGTGCGCCGCCGGCGTGAGCGGGCTGACCCTCCCGTCCGGTACGTACGCCTGCACGCACTCCAGGAAGAAGTCGGTGAGGGCGAGCGACTTGGCCCGTACCTTCTCCACCGCGACCCCGTCCCACACGTCCAGGGCCGCCTCCAGTGCCAGCATCGACAGGATGTCGGGCGTACCGACCCGGCCCCGCAGAGCCCCGTCCGCCGCCGCGAACCCAGGAGTCATGGCGAACGGATCCGCGTGCGAGTTCCAGCCGGGCAGCGGCGAGTCGAACCGGCCCTGGTGGCGCTCGGCGACGTACAGATACGCCGGTGAACCCGGGCCTCCGTTCAGGTACTTGTACGTACAGCCGACCGCGAGGTCCACGCCATGCGCGTCGAGCCCGACGGGCAGCGCGCCCGCGCTGTGGCACAGGTCCCAGACGGCCAGGGCGCCCGCCTCGTGCACGGCCGCGGTGAGCGCCGGCAGATCGTGCAGCCGGCCGGTGCGGTAGTCGACGTGGTTGACCAGCGCGACGGCCGTGCGGGGGCCGAGCGCGGCGGGCAGCTCCGCCGGGGTGACGGGCACGAGACGGCGGCCGGTCAGCCGGGCCGCGGACTCGGCGATGTACCCGTCCGTCGGAAAGGTCGTCGCGTCGACGACGATCTCTTCCCTGTCGTCCGGGGCCATCCGGACCGCCGCGACCAGCGCCTTGAAGACGTTGACGCTGGTCGAGTCGCCGACCACGATCTGGCCGGGTGCCGCGCCGACGAGCGGCGCGATCCGGTCGCCGATCCGCTCGGGCGCGGTCCACCAGCCGCTCTCGCCCCAGGAGCGTATGCGCAGCTCGCCCCACTCCCGGGTGATGACGTCGGCCAGCCGGTCCGGGACGTGGCGCGGCAGCGCGCCGAGCGAGTTCCCGTCCAGGTACACCGTGCCCTCGTCGAGCGCGAACAGCTCGCGCGGCTTGGCGAGTTCGTCCGCGGCGTCCAGCGCCGCCGCCTTCTCCGCGAGGTCCGTCGACACGTCAGACATGGCTCCTCGCAGTCCACAGCTCGGGGAACACGTTCTTGGCGGCCCGCTTCTCCAGCCAGGCGACGCCCGCCGAGCCGCCGGTGCCCGCCTTGGCGCCCATGGCCCGCCGGGTGGCGACGAGATGGTCGTTGCGCCAGCGCCACACCAGTTCGCCGACGTCGGTCAACGCCTCGCCGAGCCGTACCAGTTCGCTGTCCTGGTCGTCGGTGGCGTACACGGCGGCCCAGACCGCCTCGACCTCGCGCGACGGCTCGTAGCGCTGCGAGGGATCACGGTCGAGGACCGCGTCCGGCACGGGCAGCCCACGGCGGGCGAGCAGCCGGAGCACCTCGTCGTAGAGGCTCGGCTCCTGCAGGGCCTTCTCCAGCTCGGCGTGGACACGCGGGGCGGCGCGGTGCGGGACCAGCATCGACGCGGACTTCTCGCCCAGCAGGAACTCCATACGCCGGTACATGGCGGACTGGAAGCCGGAGCCCTCGCCGAGCGCGCTGCGGTACGCGTTGAACTGCATGGGGGTGAGCTGCGCGAGCGGCCGCCACGAGGCGTTCAGCGCGTCCAGCTCTCGCACGGAACGCTTCAGGGCGTCCATCGCGACGGGCAGGTCGTCGCGGCGCAGAGCCTGGGAGGCGGTCTCCCACTCATGCACGATGACGGTGAACCACAGCTCCATCACCTGGGTGGTGACCAGGAAGACCATTTCTCCGGGATCGTCGGAGAGGGGGTGCTGGAGATGGGTGAGGACGTCCGCCTGGACATAGTCCTCGTACGGGGTGGTGCCCGCGAAGTCGAGATTCGGGGTGACCGAACCGGCTCCGGAGGCATCGGGATACTGCGACATCGCTGTCTCCTGATACGGGTGTCCGGGTAGCGGTCCGCCCCTTTCCGTTGGTGGTCTCGGAGCTCCGGTCCCCTGCGGGCATCATAATCCGCAGTTCAGAGGATGGCAGGGCCTGTGATGTAGCTTCCGTCACTGTCGTACGGCCAGGCATTGGACACGCAGCCCTTCAGGCCCTTGATCTGCTGCATCATCACCGGGGCCGGCTCGCCCGTGCCCGGGCAGCCCATGTGGTCCCGGATGCCGATCTCGTGACCGACCTCGTGGTTGATGATCAGATGCCGGTACTCGGAGGGCGGCCCGGCGAACGTCGGCGACCCGAGCACCCAGCGCCGCAGATTGACCACGACGCCGTCGGTGGTTTCGCAGTTCAGCTGGCCGCCGGTGTTCAGCCCCTCGGCGAGACAGAGCTCGTCGGCGGTGTCCGGGGTGGCGATACGGATGACGAAATCGGCCTCGGCACCGGCGGAGACCAGCTGGAAGGAGCCTCGGCCGTGCGCCGCCCAGGAGCGGGGGTGGGCGAGGATCTGCTCGATCTCGGCTGCGGCGTCGGCCGGCGAGACGCTCGCGCCGGGGACCACGTCGATACCGTTCTCGACCTCGACCCGGTAGCGGCGCAGCGGGCCCGAGCCGACCGGGCTGCCGGAGGACCGGGCGGTGGTGAACGTACCGGCGCCCGACACGGGCACGGCGGCGGGGGACGTCGGCTTCCGCGGCGGTGGGGTGGAGGGCTTGGCCGGGGCGTCGGGGGCCGCCCCGGCGCTGCTGCTGCCGCCGGTGGCTCCGGACGGGCTGCCGGGGCGGGCTGTGGGCGCGGGCGGGCCCGCGGGGGGCGTCGGCCGGGGAGCGGGCGTCAGGTCCGGGGCGGCGGGCAGCAGGGCCTCGGACAGCGGAACCGCCGCGGTCCTCTCCCAGTGGGCGACGGCCGCACCCGCGCCGAGGGACACGGCGACCAGCGCGGCGCCGAGCAGGAGTAAGCGGGGTCGTTTCCGGCCCGCTGAACGCTTGCCCACGTATTCCCCCCGAGCTTTTCGATGGCCTGTTCGACGGTCCGTGCGAGATCTTATGGCACGCACATGACGCCAACGGGCGGGCACCGGAAAGGGTGCCCGCCCGTCGCAGAAGGGAAATCCGTCACTTCAGCATGTCCGCCGCCGTCTGGGACGAGTCCCGCAGGAACGTCGTGCAGCGCTCGTACTCGGCCTGCTCACCGATCGCCTGCGCGGCGCGGGCAAGAGCGTGCAGGGCGCGCAGGAAGCCGCGGTTCGGCTCGTGCTCCCACGGCACCGGACCGTGCCCCTTCCAGCCGCTGCGGCGCAGCGCGTCGAGGCCACGGTGGTAGCCCGTCCGGGCATATGCGTACGACTCGACGACGCGGCCGGCCTCGAACGCGTCGTCGGCGAGCTGGGCCCAGGCCAGCGAGGAGGTCGGGTACTTCGCGGCGACATCGGCGGGTGCCGTGCCGGTCGCGAGCAGCTCCCGCGGCTCCGGGTCGTCCGGCAGGTGGGTGGGGGGCGGTCCCCCCAGCAGGTTCTCGTGGATGGTCATGGGTTCAAGTGTCACAGGTCGGTGTGGAATCAGAGGAGTCGGTGCGGGTTGTCGGGACGGCGGGCATCATCCTCACGACCGTGAACGGGGAGCGGGGGACGGGGGCGTTTCTGTGCGACGGGGCCGGGTTCTCGCGCTCATGGGTGCGGTGGCGCTGACGGTGCTCACCGGTTGCGGGGAGCGACACGGGCCGGACCGGGGCGCGCCGGTGCCGCCTTCGCCGCCCGCAGTGGCGAGTTCATCCCCTCCCTCCTCACCCTCGCCCCCGGCTTCGCCGTCGGTGACCGGTTCCGCGGCGCCGTCTTCGTCCCCGTCGGCGTCCCGGCCGTCGTCACCCGGCGCGTCCGGGGCCGCGCCGGGCCCGTCCGCGCCGAACGGCTCCGGATCGGGTTCAGGCACCGGTGGTTCGGGAAGTGGCGGGACCGGCTCGGGCGGCACCGGGCCTGGCGGCTCGGGCGAGGAGCCCGGCCGTCCCACGGCCCCGGCGCCGCCGTCCCAGGAGGCCCCGGCGGGCGGCTCGGACGGTTTCCCGTACGACGGCGACCTCTGCGCCACCGACCACGGCCCGTATCTCCAGGTCGGCGGCCGCGGCCAGGGCAATGCGATCGACCTCAGCGTGCGCGAGGGCCACTTCGAGTGCCGTGACGGCGACGGGCCGGAGGACGCCGTGTGGGTGCCGACCGGGACGTACCACGCCATGGGCGTCGAGGACGCCGCGCACATCACGGTCACGGCCCCGTTCGTCCCGCCCGGCACCCGCAGGGCGATGACGGTCGGCGAGCTCTTCCGGCGCTACGACCAGCTCTCCGCGGAGCAGCGCAAACGGCTGGTCTTCCACTACCAGACGGCGGGCGACGACCTCATCTGGATCTTCAACCAGATCGACCGCCCGTAGCCGACTCGTCCGACGCGTCCTGCTCGCCCTCCGGCTGCGCCGGTTCCAGCGGCGGAGCCCCTACCCCGCAGTGGACCTTGCACTCGGGGTGCCGGCAGGTCGGGGACGGCCGCCGTACGGTCGCCCACGCGATCGCCGCGCCCAGCACCAGCAGACCCGCGCATATCGGCATCGCCCGCCGGAAGGTCGCCGCGAACTCCTCCGGGATCCGGTACGCCTCCGGCCCCGTCCCGGCGAGCAGCGGCAGCGCGGCCACCGCGAGCAGTCCCGCCGCGCGGGCCGCGGCGTTGTTGATGCCACTGGCGATGCCGGCCTGCGCGGTGTCCACGGACGCCAGGACGGTCGCGGTCAGCGGCGCCACCAGGGTCACCATGCCGAGGCCGAGCACCAGCACCGCGGGTAGCACGTCGGCGACGTACGAGGCGTCGGCACCGACGCGCAGCATCAGCAGCATCCCGGCCGCGCACAGCAGCGGGCCGACGGTGAGCGGGATGCGCGGGCCGATCCGCTCCCCGAGCTCGCCCGAGCGCGCGGAGAGCAGCAGCATCAGCACCGTGGTGGGGAGCAGGGCGGTGCCCGCCGCGAGGGCCGAGTAGCCGGAGACGACCTGGAGTTGCAGCGCCGCGAGGAAGAAGAACCCGCTGAACGCGGCGTACACGCACACGGTCACCACGTTGACGGCCGTGAACTGCCGGGACGCGAAGATCGACGGCGGCACCATCGGGTCGCGGCGGCGGCGCTCGACGACCACGAAGGCGGCACCGACGACGACGCCGGCGAGCCCGGTCCACAGCGACACGTCGATCAGCCCATACGTCACGAGCCCCAGGCTCACCGCGCCGAGCACCGCGCCGAGCACGTCGAAGCGGCCGTGCGCATGTGGATCACGCGATTCGGGAACGTGCCGCAGCGCCACGGGTACGCAGAGCGCGGCCAACGGCACGTTCAGCAGAAACACCCAGCGCCAGCCGGGGCCGTCGACCAGCCATCCGCCGACGAACGGCCCGATCGCCGCGCCGATGCCCCCGAATCCGGACCACAGGCCCACGGCCCGCGCCCGGTCGTCCGGATGGAAGCTCGCCTGGATCAGCGCCAGCGACCCCGGCGTGAGCAGCGCCCCGCCGACGCCTTGCAGGGCACGCGCGATGATCAGCGTGATCGCGTCGGGCGCCAGCCCGCACGCCAGCGAGGCCAGCGCGAACCACACGACGCCGATGACGAACACCCGCCGCCGCCCGTACCGGTCCCCGAGCGCCCCACCGAGCAGAATCAGCCCGGCGAGCGTCAGCGTGTACGCGTTGACGGTCCACTGCAGCGCGGCCAGGTCGGCGCCGAGGTCGTCGCCGATGTGAGGCAGGGCCACGTTGACTACGGTCGAGTCGAGCATGGCCATGCTGGACCCGAGGACGGTCGTCAGGACCACCCACCGCCCCGTGGCCGACGCGAGCCTGATGTCCATAGGGGGATCATCGTCTCCCCCAGGCCCCGTGGCGACCCGGCCGCCCACCTCAGTCCCGTCCGCAGCCCACATCAAGCCCGTCCGCGGCCGCGGACGGCTCCCGGGACAAGCACGCGCTACGGCCCACATCAAGCCCGTCCGGGGGTTCCCCCACGCCGCAGGGCGTAGGGGGAGATTGAGGACGGACACCCCGGCCCACCCGTCGGTACCGGGTACGTATGAAGCCCACCCGTCGGTACCGGGTACACCGGGTACACAAGAAGCCCCCCGCGGCGCCGGACCGCTTCGGGGCCCGGCGCCACCGTGCGCAGAGGCGCCCCGTCAGGTCAGTCTGGACAGCGCACGGATCAGCGCGTCCGCGCCCGCCTCCGCCTTGGACCGGGGGCAGCCCAGGTTCAGGCGGACGAAGCCCTCCGCTCCGTACACCGCGCCCGGCATGATCGCGACCTTCTCCCGTTCGATCAGCTCCCGCTGCAGCGCGTCGTCGCTCACCCCCAGCGCCCGCAGGTCGACCCACGCCAGATACCCGGCCTGCGGCGGCTCCCAGCCGAGCGCGGGGAACGCGGAGTCCAGCCGCTCCGCCAGCATCGCCAGATTCCCGGCGACGTACCCCCGCGCCGCGTCCAGCCATGCCGCGCCCTCCCGGTACGCGGCGATGTGCGCGGTCAGCGAGAGCACCGACGGCGAGGCGAGCCCCTCACCCGTCTCCATGCGGCGGATGAACGCCGCACGCTCCTGCGGATCGCCGATGATCCCGTACGAACCCGTCAGCGCGGGAAAGTTGAAAGCCTTCGACGCGGACGTGATCACCGCCCATCGCCCGTCACGCGCGAACCGTGTCCACGGCAGATGGCAGTACCCGTCGTGCACGAAGTCCGCGTGGATCTCGTCGGATATCACGGCGACGCCGTACGCCTCCGCCAGCCGTGCCGTCTCCACCAGCTCGTTCTCCGTCCACACCCGCCCCGTCGGGTTGTGGGGCGAGCACAGGATCAGGACCTTCGCGTCCGGCCGGGCCAGCTCCCGCTCAAGACCCACGGGGTCACCCACCGGCACACCGCGCAGCTCCCGTCCGAGACCGGTGACCGCCTTGCGGAAACCGTCGTACGTGGGGGTGTGCACGACCACGCCGTCACCGGGCTCCGTCCACATCCGCAGTAGCTGTGAGAGCTGGTTGAGCACCGACGGCCCGTACACGATCCGCTCCCGGTCGAGCGTGGTGCCGTACCGCGTCGCGTACCACTCGCGTATCGCCTCGCGGAAGTCGCCCAGCCGCCAGTCCGTGTACCCGAACACCCCGTGTGCGAGGCGCTCCCGCAGCGCGTCCAGCACCTGCGGCGGCGACGGAAAGTCCATGTCGGAGATGGTGAACGGCAGCAGCCCGTCCACCCCGAAGCGATCGGCGACACCGTCCCACTGCACAGACGCGGTACCGCGCCGGTCGACAGCACTGTCGAAGTCGTACTCGTGGTCGTAGCCGCGCTCGTAGCCGTACTCGTAGCCGTGCTCCACGATGATCCTCCGAAGGACATACCGAGGGCCCGGCACCGAGGTGGTGCCGGGCCCGTCGGACCATGAACGCTTACTTGAGCTTCGTGCCCGTCGAGCGCAGCGCCGCACACGCCTCGGTCACGCGCTTCGCCATGCCCGCCTCGGCCAGCTTGCCCCAGCTGCGCGGGTCGTAGGTCTTCTTCGAGCCGACCTCGCCGTCGACCTTCAGCACACCGTCGTAGTTCTTGAACATGTGGTCCGCGACGGGGCGGGTGAAGGCGTACTGGGTGTCGGTGTCGAGGTTCATCTTCACGACGCCGTTCTCCAGCGCGGTGGCGATCTCCTCGGCCGTGGAGCCGGAGCCGCCGTGGAAGACGAAGTCGAACGGGTCGGCCTTGCCGTACTTGGCGGCGACGCCGGCCTGCAGGTCCTTGAGCAGCTCGGGGCGGAGCACGACGTTGCCCGGCTTGTACACACCGTGGACGTTGCCGAAGGACGCGGCCAGCAGGTAGCGGCCCTTCTCACCCAGACCGAGCGCCTCGGCGGTGCGGATGGCGTCCTCGACGGTGGTGTAGAGCTCGTCGTTGATCTCGTGGGTGACGCCGTCCTCCTCGCCACCGGTCGGGGTGATCTCGACCTCAAGGATGATCTTGGCGGCGGCGGCCTGGGCAAGCAGTTCCTGGCCGATGGCCAGGTTGTCGGCGAGGGTCTCGGCGGAGCCGTCCCACATGTGCGACTGGAACAGCGGGTCCTGGCCCTTGGCGACGCGCTCGGCCGAGACCGCGAGCAGCGGACGTACGTAGCCGTCCAGCTTGTCCTTGGGGCAGTGGTCCGTGTGCAGCGCGACGGTGACGTCGTACTTGGCGGCGACGATGTGCGCGAACTCGGCGAGGGCGACCGCGCCGGTCACCATGTCCTTGCTGTACTGGCCGCCCAGGAACTCCGCGCCACCGGTCGAGATCTGGATGATGCCGTCGCTCTCGGCCTCCGCGAAGCCGCGCAGCGCAGCGTGCAGGGTCTGGGACGAGGTGACGTTGATGGCCGGGTAGGCGAACTTGCCTGCCTTCGCCCGGTCGAGCATCTCGTTGTAGACCTCGGGGGTTGCGATGGGCATCTGTCCGCTCCTTGTGATGTGCGGTTTGAGTTGCTTGGCCCTGACCTGGGGGCGACGTCATCGTCGCACCTATCTTTCCAGACGCCGAGAGGGGCTCCAGGGGTGAAGGCGGGACGTTTCACGTGAAACTCCCGCCGCTCAGAGAAACCGCAGGTCAAACTGTGACCGGCGCCGGGTGTCAGTCGAGGTCGAGGTCCGCGAGCCGGTAGCCGGTCAGATAGCTCAGCCCGGCCTCGGCGATGGCACCGGCGGCGCCACGGTCCACGATGGTCGCCACGGCCACGACCTCACCGCCCGCCTCGCGAACCGCCTCGACCGCGGTCAGCGGCGAGCCGCCGGTCGTCGAGGTGTCCTCGACGACGAGGCAGCGACGGCCCTTGACGTCGGCACCCTCGATCCGACGCTGCATGCCGTGCGCCTTCTGGGCCTTCCGTACGACGAAGGCGTCCAGGCGCTCACCGCGGGCGGCCGAGGCGTGCAGCATCGACGTCGCGACGGGGTCGGCGCCCAGCGTGAGGCCGCCCACGCAGTCGTAGTCCAGCTCGTTGGTCAGATCGAGCATGACCTGACCGACCAGCGGTGCGGCCTCGCCGTCCAGCGTGATCCGGCGCAGGTCGATGTAGTAGTCGGCCTCACGACCCGAGGAGAGGGTCACCTTGCCGTGCACCACGGCCTTGTCCTTGATCTGCTGGAGCAGCTCAGCGCGTACGTCAGTCATGCTCAGCAGCTTAGGGCCTGTCTTCCGGATCTTGCCGGGCTCGCGTGCCCTGGCACCGCACCTCGCCGCGTTGTCGCGCTTGCCGCGTGGCTGCGAAAACCGCTGTCCGGTTGCCGGAGCACGGTGATACGCACCCGGAGTGGAAAGACTCTGGAGTTCCCCGATCTGCTGCGGCTGATCGACGAACGGTCGACCGCCTTCCGAGCCGCGGTCGCCTCCGCGCCCAGCCTCGACGTGCAGGTGCCGACCTGCCCCCAGTGGACGCTGTTCGATCTGGTGCAGCATCTGGGCGAGGGGCGCCGCAAGTGGGCCGCCATCGTCGCCGCAGGACCTGCCGACGCTCCCCCGGCCAAGTCCGCAGGGGGCACCTCGGCTGCGCCTCGGGGACTCCCTGAAGGTCGACGGCGACCGGCGTCTCTTCGACCAGCTCCTGGCCTGGGACCCGGATGAGTAGGACGTGACCCTGCGCCTTCTTACAGTTCGGCCTCGCCCCACTCCTGGACGACCACCTCGTCGCCGACAGACAGCTTGCCCGGCCGCACCACGGAGAACTTCGCGCCGAACACCACGCCTCCGCTCGCCGCTCGCCGGTAGCTTGCGAGCGTACGCAGCGGCTCCCGCCCCTGCCGCGCCCCGGCCTCCTGGTCGACCAGGGTGACCGCGCAGCGCACCGCGAGCTTGGCATAACCCAGTTCGGCCCCGCCGATCCTGATGCCGCGCGCGCGGTCCTCGGCGTGCGGTACGGCCGCCCAGTCGCCACCGTCATGGCCTTGGCCGGGGCCGCTGTCGACGACAATGTTCGGACGGAAGCGGTTCATCGGCAGGGGCGGGGAGCCGCGCTCGGCCATCCGCCGGTTGAGGAGGGTGAGGGAGGACCGGGACAGCAGGTGTACGGCGCTGCTGTCGGCGTAGCCGGAGGGGCCAGGGGTCAAGCCGTCGGCGACCCGGTCGTGCTCCGGGGGAACGCGGACCAGGCGGCTGGGGGTGCCGAGGACCTCCGAGAGCCAGGCAGCGGCTTCGTCGCCCTGGTCAATCCCCTGGAAGGCGGCGCCGAACAGGTCGACGTCGCGTCGCGGCGCGGACGTGGTGACGTTGAGGCGCACCGTGCCGTAACGGCCCGTTGTGTCGGTCGAATCGAGCGTGAGCCGGCTGCCGTCGGCGCTGACTGCGGGTCGGACCAGGGCGAGGCGGGGATGGCGGCGCTGGGTGCGGTAGACCCCGTCTTCGCTGATCACCATGAAACTGCGGTCGTGCGCGAGTCCCGCCGGGGTGAGGAGCGCATCGCTTGTCGACGTGCCCGCACATCCCTTGACGGGGTAGCAGATGAGTTCTACGACGTCGGCCATGTGCCGCCTCCTTCGATCGACGGCCAGACTAGAACGCCAGTCCTGATGGGGTGTTGTCATCAGTCTCGGAGTGATCCAACTCCTTTGAAGGTCATTTCGTCAGGAGTTCTCAGGCGGAGGCGGAGGCCACGAAAAACGGAATGGCGACGAGGAAGCGGCCGGCCTCGGCGCGTCGGCGCTGTTCGGCGAGCCACTCGTCCGCCTGGTCGCGGCCGACGGCGCCGCTGGCGCAGGCCGGCTCGGCGAGCCTCGCGAGCAGTGACAGCGTCGCGGGGTCGGTGAACACGCTGGTGTGCACCTCGACCGTGACATCGTCGAAGCCGCCGGCCAGGAGCAAACTGCGGTACTGACGGCCGGCGCGGGGCGTGCCCAGGAGGTCGGCGCGGGCGTGCACGATCGTGCGGGTGAGCGCCGCGTCATCGGAGTCGATCATGATGGCGTCCCAGTCCTGACCGACCAGGACGATCCTGCCGCCCGGGCAGAGGACCCGTCGTGCCTCCGCCACCGCGCGCCCTGGCTCCTGAAGCACGTGGAAGACCTTGTCGGCACGGTAGCCGCGCACGCTTCCGTCGGCGAACGGCAGATCCTCCGCCCCCGCCTCCCGGAACTCGGCCTCCGGCCACCGCTCCCGGGCCGCCGCCAGCATCCACGGGCTGGGATCCACGCCCACCGCGTGGACGCCGCGTTCGGCCAGCTCGGCGACGACTCGTCCGGCGCCGCAGCCGACGTCCACGACGGTCGAGCCCGGGACGAGAGAAAGCAGTTCGTAGGAGCGGGCCCGCAGCCGAGTGGCGCTCGGCATCCGGTCCGCAGCGTCGAGGACGGCCAGCAAGTCTTCGGTGTCGCGGTGCTCTTCCACCGCTTCGTGATCCTTGGACATGGACCTCATGCTGCGACTTAATGTCGGCATGAAGTCAAGCGAAGACGGCGGCGCCGGCACGTTGAGCATCGGCGCCGTCGCGGCACGGTTCGGCCTGGCCACGCACGTGCTGCGACATTGGGAGGCGATGGGCCTGCTGCACCCAGGACGGGACGCCGGCGGGCGCCGGCGCTACGGTGCGGACGACCTCACCCGCGTGGCGACGATCCTCATCCTGAAGGAGGCCGGCCTTGGCCTGAACACCATCAGGACCCTGTCCGCAACCGTCGACCGCGCCACCCGGCACGAGATCCTGCGTCCTGCGGCCGAGGAGCTCCGGTCGAGAATCGCAGCGGCCCAGGCCTCATTGGATCTCATCGAGGGCGGTCTGAGCTGCGAGTACGAGGACGTCACCCAGTGTCCGAACTACCGGCGGCTCATCGCTGAGCGGGCAGGCTCCCGAAGTCCGGCCGGAGAGCCAGTGATCAAGGCCGTGGCACCAACCTCCCCGGACAGAACACCTAGGCGAGCCTCCGCCAGCTCCACGTCGTGGCGACTTCCAGGGGGTCGATGGGCGTGACCAGACGCGGGAGGGTGTTGAGCCCGTTCGGCGGGCCGGACTGCGGCTCGACGCAGACCGCATCCTCCGGCTCGTCGTAGACGACGACCCACTGGGCGCGGCTCTTCACGGTGAGTTCCAGGTGCTCCGGCCAGGTGAGGGTGACGTCGACGCCGTCCTCCATGCCGAAGCAGTCGTCCCAGGGCCCGGGAGTGGGACCGATCCGGTGCCCGGTGGGGAGGTGGTCCTCGCCGCGCTCCTCCTGCCAGTCGGGGATGAAGTCCAGCCGGACCGGCTTGCCGCCGGGGAAGGCGTTGCGCAGGAACCAGGGGTGCCAGCCGGCCTGGGCGGGGAACGACACGTCGTACGTCTCGATGCCGAGCTGGAGCGTGAGGGAGTCCTCGGTCAGCACGAACATCTGGGTGACGATTCCGGTGTACGGCCAGGGATCGCCGAGTACGTAGGTGAACACGGCCTCGGTCGGACCGGTGCGGGCGGTACGCCAGGAAGCGTCGCGGCCGGTGCCGTGGATGGCGTGCGGCGGCGAGTTGACGGGCAGCTCGTGGGTGACGCCGCCGGTGCTGAAGCGGCCGTTCGCGGTCCGTCCGCACCACGGCACCATCGGGAAGCAGCCGTAGTGCTCGCCCTGCCGCAGCAGCTCGGTCCCGCCGATACGGAGACTGCTGATGCGGCAGCCGTTCGCCGGGTTCACGGTCAACTCGACGTCTCCGGCGGTGAGCCGGACGCTCTCTTCGCTACTCACACCCGAACCCTACTGGCCCTGTGGACGCTACCTGCGGCGTCGCAGGGCACGTCCGACCACCACGGCGGAGGCGATCGCGAGCGCGGCGGCCGGCGCGACCCAGCGCAGCGTGCCGCCCGCTGCGGCGGCCTGCGGCGGCGGAACCGGCGCGTACCGCCCGCGCGGCGGCGCGTGGTCGACCTCTTCCGCGCTCCGCCCGATCATCGTCCGCCGCGCGTGTGCCGCCTCTGCCGGGGGCTCGTCGCCCGCACCGAACCCCTCATCGGCGAGCGGATCCAACGCCGACGACGGCACGTCCACATCGAACACGGACGCGGCGCTGTCGTCCTCGTCGCCCTCGTCGCCTGCGTCGCCGGACGTGCCGTCCACCGACGCCGCAGCCGCATCATCCGCCGTGTCGCCGGCCTGCGCCGACTCGTTCGTCGCGTCCATCGCCTCCGCCGCCTCCGCCGTCTCCGCGCCGGAGTCACCCACGGACGAGCCGGGCAGGTCGCCCTGCGCCTCCGTCGTAGCGTCGGCACCGGCCCCGTGCTCCGCCGTCCCTCCGGTGGGGCCGGGCTCCGCGTCCCGCGTCGAGGTGTCGCCCTCGGGCGTGCCCGAGACGTCGGGTGCCTCGTCGCCACCGCCCGCGTCCGGGACCGGTCCCGCGGACACGAGGGAGGAGGTGAAACGGTCGAGGAGACGTGTCGCCGCCTGCTGTGCCGTGGCGGGGGCGGCCTCCGCGAGGCGGCCGTCGGCGTGGGCCGTTCCGGTGAATGTGAGGGTCGTGCCTCCCTCGACCGGGGTGAGGCGGAGCGTCAGGGCGAGCTTGGCGGAGCCCGAACCGCGGGCCTCGGTTCCCTCGCCCTCGACCGCGAAGTCGCCGCCTTGCTCGGTGATCCGCAGGGCGCCGCGGTAGGTGATGGTGTGGCCGCCCACGCGGATCTTCAGCCGGCCGGCGAGCGGGCCCGCCGACGCGTCGGCGTCCTGTTGGAGCCCGGGCACGCAGCGCGCGACGCGCGCGGGGTCGGCCAGCGTCTGCCGGAGGGTCTCTGCCGGAACCGGAACGAACACCTCATGCTCCATGGGAACCGAGCCTACTCAGCCCGGGCCCGGACGGCGCCCTTCTGCGCGGAACCGGCACAGTTCACGGCGCTCACTCGGCGTACCGCGGGCGCAGCAGCGTCGACGGCGGCACACCCCGCGGCCGTTCGTGCTCCATGCCCACCACCCCGGGCCCCGGCGCCGGCGACGGGGTGCCACGCACCGCGAGGACCCCGAGGACGAACCCCCGGTCGGGCCGGCCCGGTGCGCGGTACGGGCGGGTCGCGAACCCGGCCGCGCGGATCGTGGACTCCACGGTCCAGTACGTACGCGACCGCTCCGCGGGCGGTCCGGCGTGCACCGCGAGCCGCCCGCCCTTCGCGAGGACACCCGCCGCGAGCCCGTAGAACTCCTGTGAGTACAGCTTGGTGCTGGCTGTTTCGCCCGGGTCGGGCAGGTCCGAGATCACCACGTCGTACGCGCTCTGCGCCGCCTCGGGTCCCCTCAGCCAGCGGAAGGCGTCCGCGTACACGACCTTGAGCCGTGGGTCCCGGTACACATGCCCGTTGAGCGCCGCCAGCGCCGGGTCCGTACGGGCCAGCCGCACCATGCCGGGGTCGAGCTCGACGACGGTCACCGACCGCACTCCGGGGTGCCGGAGCACTTCGCGCGCCGCCAGCCCGTCACCCCCGCCGAGGATCAGCACGCGTGCGTGCGGTCCCCGGCTCATCGCGGGGTTCACCAGCGCCCTGTGGTGCCGGCCTTCGCGGCCCCCGCTGACCTGCAGCCGGCCGTCCAGGAAGAGATCGACCGGACCGTGCTCCGCCCCGGTCAGCACGACTTCCTGCACCTCGGTCCGTACGGCGACCCGCACGGGCTCGCCGTACACCGCCCGGCGCGCGGCCGCCTCGAATTCGGCGACCAGCGCGGTCGCGGTGGCCAGGACGGCCAGCACCGTCAGATTCGCCGCGAGCAGCCACCAGCGCTCCCGCGCCGACAGATCCCGCCGGAACAGCCACAGCACGAGAGCCCCGCCCGCCACCGCGTTCACCGCGCCGGTGAGCAGTGCGCCCGTGAGCTGGCCGAGCCACGGCAGCAGCAGGAAGGGAAAGGCGAGCCCGCCGACGAGCGCGCCCACATAGTCCGCCGCGAACAGATCCGCGACCGTGCCCGCGGCATCCTCGTCGGCCCGGCCGCCGCGCCGGGAGGCCCGCTGGATCAGCGTCATCAGCAAGGGGATCTCCGCGCCGATCAGCACGCCGATGGCGAGCGAGAACCCCACCAGCGCGTACCGCGCCTCGCCGAGCCAGGCGAACGCCGCGTACAGCACGAGCGCCGAACAGCCGCCGATCAGCGCGAGCGCCGCCTCCACCAGACCGAAGCCGACGGCCGCGTGGCAGCGCATCCGCTTGGCGAGCAGGGAGCCGAGCCCCATCGCGAAGACCATGACGGAGAGCACCACGGAGGCCTGGGTGACCGAGTCACCGATCAAGTACGAGGCGAGGGCCACGAGTTCGAGCTCGTACACCAGTCCGCAGGCGGCGCAGACGAAGACCACAAGGAGGACGAGGAACCGGCCCGCCCCCGGACGGACGGGCAGCCGCACCCCGCCCTGGACCGGTTTTGTCATTGGCGGGTCGATCATGTCGTAACGCTACGTCACATATCCGTCGCATCATGTCACCCACACGGGTGCAACTGCCGCAAAATGCCGCAGAGATGCATGGACTCAGCGCGCAGCGGGCATTCGTGCGCCGACGCGTGTACGGGTCACGACGAGCTGACCCTCCTGCGGATACGCGTGCCAAGTCCGCCACCGCACCTGGCCTTCGAGCCGCTGTGCCACCATCGCCGTGAACGCGTGCGGCGAGCCGGGAAACGTACCGGCGAGCCCGTTCGGATGGTCCGCGACCAGCGCGAGGAGCTCTTGCGCGCGCCCCGCGAACGAGCCCTTCGACAGCATCTCGACGCGCGCCGCGAACTCGTAGTCCCACTCCCCGAGCCGCTTGGCGATCCCCAGCGGCAGCGGAGTGCTGCTGCCCGGCATGCAGGCGACGGTCTCGGAGCAGGTGCCGTGATCCTCCTCGAGCAGCACCTGATGGGAGGCGCCCAGAAGTCTCAACTGCAGCTTTGCACCCGCCAGTTCGAGGTCGAGCGCGGCAAGGGCGGGCAGCGGCTCCCGACCCAGCGCCCAGGCCAGATCGGCCGCGCGGGTATCGGTGTAGGAGGTCTTCAGGGTCGTGAGCATGGGTCGGCTCCGCAAAGCACGCGTAACGGGATTGACAGGGCGATCCGGGGCGCCCCGGAGGATGCACAGAGGAGATGGGGATCGCCTGCTCGGGTCCACTGGAGGCCCGAGGGCTGGATGTTCTCAACAGCGAGGGAATCATGAAGTGCGCGGCGCTCACAGCGCTTTTACCCAACTTGACGTGCTTTCCATCCCCTCGGGGGCCTGACGGTTCAACTGTTCAACAGAAACCCATCGAGACGGTGCACAACCGCGCCTGATACGTGCATCGCGCGTCAACAGAAAGGCGCCCGACGGGAGTTCGTCCCGTCGGGCGCCTTCGGTCGGGCGGACCGGCTGCCCCGTGTCAGCCGCCTCCGCCACTGCCTCAGCTGCCGCCGCCCCCGCCGCAGCCGCCCCCGCCGCCACAGCTGCTGCCGCCACCACACGACGACGAACCGCCGCAGCCACCCCCACCGTCGCCGCCACCCCCGGCCCACCAGCTGCTCCCGCTGCTCCCGCTGCCTCCGCTGCGCCGCCCCGACCTCTTCCGGCGGGCGCTCCTGACCGAGGCGGCGTTCGCCAGCACGACGATCGTGATCAGCACGAGCGCGATGAGAATGATTTCCATCGACCTCACCTTTCCTTCGTCCCCCGAAGCGAGGCTGCTTCTGGTGTGCCTGGGGGATGCCCTCGGCCATCCGGGCCCAAAGCAGACTTGAGCAAGTCCAGAGGTTGCGCGCAGGATGGCCGCCATGACCTCCAGCGCGCGCCCCCTCCTCAACCGACGCCTCGCCGAGTTCGGGACGACGATCTTCGCGGAGATGTCCGCGCTGGCCGTGCGGACGGGCTCGATCAACCTCGGGCAGGGCTTCCCGGACACCGACGGACCGCAGGAGGTGCGGGAGGCGGCGGTGCGCGCGCTGCGCGACGGCCGCGGCAACCAGTACCCGCCCGGCCCCGGCGTGCCCGAGCTGCGCACCGCGATCGCCGGTCACCAGCAGGAGCGGTACGGCCTCGGCCACGACCCCGACACCGAGGTGCTGGTCACGGCCGGCGCGACCGAGGCGATCGCGGCCGCGCTGCTCGCCTTCGTCGAGCCCGGCGACGAGGTGATCGCGCTGGAGCCGTACTACGACTCGTACGCCGCGTGCATCGCGATGGCGGGCGGGACACGCGTACCGGTGACGCTCCGCCCCCGGGACGGGGCGTACCACCTGGACCTGGACGAGCTGCGGGACGCCGTCACCGACCGCACGCGCCTCATCCTGCTCAACACCCCGCACAACCCGACCGGGACCGTCCTCACCCACGAGGAGCTGGCGGCCGTCGCGGCGCTCGCCGTCGAACGCGATCTGCTGGTCGTCACCGACGAGGTGTACGAGCACCTGGTCTTCGACGGCGCGCACACACCGATCGCGTCCTTCCCCGGGATGCGCGAGCGCACGGTCACCATCGGCTCGGCCGGCAAGACGTTCTCGTTCACCGGCTGGAAGGTCGGCTGGGTGACGGCGTCCGCTCCGCTGGTGGGCGCCGTGCGCTCGGCCAAGCAGTTCCTCACGTACGTTTCGTCGGGACCCTTCCAGTACGCGGTCGCCGAGGCGCTCGCGCTGCCGCAGACGTACTTCGACGGGCTCCGGGACGATCTGCGCGCCAAGCGGGATCTGCTGGCCTCGGGGCTCGCGGCGGCCGGATTCGAGGTCTACCGGCCGGCCGGGACGTACTTCGTCACCACCGACATCCGCCCGCTCGGCGAGGACGACGGCTTCGCGTTCTGCCGCGCCCTGCCGGAGCGCTGCGGGGTGGTCGCGATCCCGAACGCCGTCTTCTACGACCACCGCGAACAGGGCGCGCCCTTCGTGCGGTTCGCCTTCTGCAAGCGGGTGGAGGTGCTGGAGGAGGCGGTCTCCCGGCTGAAGGGTCTGACGGCGGGCTGAGGGCCCCGGGCCGGGACTGCGGGCCGGAACTGCGGGCGGGGACCGGGCGGGCCGGGGCTGCAGGCAAGGACGCCAGGCAGGGACTCCGGGCCGGGGCGCCTTGTGGATCGGCCCGGCGCGATCCGCACCGGCACCCGTAGCGGCCGACCAGGCCGCTGTCACGGCGACACGCGTGCACGCGGCGGCCCGCGGGCGCATTCCACCCGGGCGGCTGCCCAGCGCTCGCGCCGCGTACATGCGCCGACGATGGTCGGGTTGAACGATCACGCGCGCGCACGGAGGTGCCCCCTGTCCGCCGAGACCTGCGACAAGACAGCACCGCCCGTCGACGCCTCCCGGTCCGTTCCGCCGCTGCGTGCCGCCCTGCTCCGGGCCGCCCCCGCGCTCGGGCTGTTCGCGGCGGCCCGGCTCACCGGGATGGTGCTGCTGGCTCTGTGGGCCTGGCACATCGGCCAGTCCCCCCGGGCGCTGCTCGCCACCTCCTGGGACTCCGACTGGTACGCCCGTATCGCCGCGCACGGCTATGGGCGGACGCTGTACTGGCCGGACGGCGCCGTCCAGTCCGACCTGGCGTTCTTCCCGCTCTACCCCGGTCTCGTCCGGGCCGTGACGGCGCTCGTCCCGGTGGCGGGGGGCACGGCGGGTCTGGCGCTGTCGTGGATCGCCGCGGGGGCCGCGGCGTGGGGCATCTACGCGGTCGTCGAGCGGCTGCACGGCCGGACCGTCGCCACCCTCGTCGTGCTGCTGTGGGGGCTGCTGCCGCACTCGATCGTGCTGTCCATGGCGTACACCGAGCCACTGTTGACGGCGTTCGCCGCGTGGTCGCTGTACGCACTGCTGACGGGCCGCTGGATGTGGGCCGCCACGCTGGCGGCGCTCGCCGGACTGACCCGGCCCAACGGCATCGCGGTCGCGGCGGCGGTGTGCGTCATGGCGGGGCGCGAGCTGTGGCGGCGGCGCGGCACGGCCGCCGGCCGGGCCAGGATCTGGGCGGCTGCCGTGCTGGCGCCCGCCGGGTGGCTCGGCTATCTGCTGTGGGTGGGGGTGCGCAAGGGCGATCCGCTCGGCGGGTACTTCGCGGTGCAGAGCGGCTGGACGTCGCGGTTCGACCTGGGGCGCGGCTCGCTGGAGGTGGTGCGCAGCATCGTGACCGAGCCCGCCTACTTCGGCTTCCCGATGGCACTGGTGATCACCGGTGCGGGCGTGCTGCTCTTCGCCCTGTTCACGCTGGACCGGCCGCCGCCGGCGCTGTTCGTGTACACCGCGGTACTGGTGGTGATCACGGTCGGTGGATCCGGCTTCTTCGAGTCCAAGCCGCGTTTCCTGCTGCCGGCGTTCCCGCTGCTGCTGCCCCTGGCGTCCGCACTGACGAAAGCCCGGCCCAGGGCGGCGATCACGGTGATCGTCGCCCTGGCCGGGCTGTCGTTCAGCTACGGGGCGTACGTCCTGACGCTCGCCCCGATGGCGCTGTGAGTGCTGCTGAGGGCTTCGCGGCCCGCTCAGGCCTCGTCGGCGGGCTTCTCGTCCGCCGGCTTCTCTTCGGCGGTGGCCAGACCGAGCTGCTCCGCCAGCCACTTGTCGAACTCGATCGCCGCGCGCACCCAGCTGACCGTCGAGGACACGAAGTGCTCCAGGCTGACGCCGGTGCCGATCAGCATCTGGGCCTCGCCGATGAGACGGACCGAGGCGGGCTCGCCCTCCTCCTCGTGGGTGTGCGTGTAGACCTTCGGCCACAGCGTGCGGCGGTTCCAGTCGTCGATCGCGTCGAGGATCTTCGCCCGGTCCTCGAGCGCGTGGGGACGGTCGTAGAACGTCCGCACCGAGAAGACCTGCTGCTCCTCCTCGCCGCGGAACATGAAGTACGTACGGAACTCCTCCCACGGCGCCGCGAGGTCACCCTCGTCGTCGACGACGTACTTCAGTTCCATCTGGTCGAGAAGCTGCTTGACCAGGTCCTGGTCGGGGATGACCGGGCCCGCCGGTCCTGCGGCCTGAGGCTGGGGCTGGCCCCCGAAATTCGGAATCGAGGACGGGTCGATGCTCACCGGGTGTTTCCCTTCGTACGGATACGGCCATCCTCCCCCATCCCGGGCGGGGGGTGGCAACCCCCGCCGGGCCTTCGGCACGACGTGTCCGGATCTCTGCGCCGGGCCGGGGCGCGGGACGGAGCCCCGCGCCCCGGGGCGTCACTGTGCGGGGCCCACGATCAGGCCGTTCTCGAAGCGGTCCACACGGACCGTGTCGCCGTCCTCGATCTCGCCCGAGAGGATTTCCTTGGCGAGGCGGTCGCCGATCGCGGTCTGGACGAGGCGGCGCAGGGGCCGCGCGCCGTAGGCCGGGTCGTTGCCCTCCTCGGCCAGCCACTCCAGTGCCTCCGGGGTGACGTCCAGGGTCAGCCGGCGCTCGGCGAGCCGCTTCGCGAGGCGCCCGATCTGCAGCTCGGCGATGTGCACCAGCTCGTCCTTCGACAGGGCCGAGAAGACGACGATGTCGTCCAGCCGGTTGAGGAACTCGGGCTTGAACGAGACCCGCACGACCTCCAGGACCTGCTGCTTCTTCTCCTCCTCGCTCGTCAGCGGCTCGACCAGGAACTGGCTGCCGAGGTTGGAGGTCAGGATCAGGATGGTGTTGCGGAAGTCCACCGTCCGGCCCTGGCCGTCGGTCAGCCGGCCGTCGTCGAGGACCTGCAGCAGGATGTCGAAGGCCTCGGGGTGCGCCTTCTCCACCTCGTCGAGCAGCACCACGCTGTACGGCCGGCGCCGCACCGCCTCGGTGAGCTGGCCGCCCTCCTCGTAGCCGACGTAACCGGGAGGCGCGCCGACCAGGCGGGCGACGCTGTGCTTCTCGCCGTACTCGCTCATGTCGATGCGGACCATCGCCCGCTCGTCGTCGAAGAGGAAGTCCGCGAGGGCCTTCGCCAGTTCGGTCTTACCGACACCGGTCGGGCCGAGGAAGAGGAAGGAGCCCGTCGGGCGGTCGGTGTCGGCGATACCGGCCCGCGAGCGGCGCACCGCGTCCGACACGGCCCGTACGGCCTCGGTCTGGCCGATGAGCCGCTTGCCGAGCTCGGACTCCATGCGGAGCAGCTTCTGGGTCTCGCCCTCCAGCAGCCGGCCGGCGGGGATCCCGGTCCAGGAGGCGACCACGTCCGCGATGTCGTCCGGGCCGACCTCCTCCTTGACCATGGTGTCCTTCGCGGCCTCGTGCTGGGCCTCGGCCTCGCTGGCCGCCTCCAGCTCCCGCTCCAGCGTGGGGATCTCCCCGTACAGCAGCTTGGACGCGGTGTCGAAATCACCGTCGCGCTGGGCACGTTCGGCCTGGCCGCGCAGCTCGTCGAGCCTCTCCTTCAGCTCACCGACACGGTTGAGGGACTCCTTCTCCTTCTCCCAGCGTGCGGTGAGCCCGCGCAGCTCCTCCTCCTTGTCGGCGAGGTCGCGGCGCAGCTTCTCCAGGCGCTGCTTGCTCGCCTCGTCGGTCTCCTTGGAGAGCGCGAGCTCCTCCATCCTGAGGCGGTCGACGGAGCGCTGCAGCTCGTCGATCTCGACCGGCGAGGAGTCGATCTCCATACGGAGCCGGGACGCGGACTCGTCGACGAGGTCGATGGCCTTGTCGGGCAGGAAGCGGGAGGTGATGTACCGGTCGGACAGGGTCGCGGCGGCGACCAGGGCACTGTCCGCGATCTGCACCTTGTGGTGGGCCTCGTAACGGCCCTTGAGTCCGCGCAGGATCGCGATCGTGTCCTCGACCGTCGGTTCGGCGACCAGCACCTGCTGGAAGCGCCGCTCCAGCGCCGCGTCCTTCTCGATCCGCTCGCGGTACTCGTCGAGCGTCGTGGCGCCGACCATGCGCAGCTCACCGCGCGCGAGCATCGGCTTCAGCATGTTGCCCGCGTCCATCGCGGAGTCGCCGCCGGCGCCCGCGCCGACGACGGTGTGCAGCTCGTCGATGAACGTGATGATCTGGCCCTCGCTCTCCCTGATCTCGGAGAGGACGGTCTTCAGGCGCTCCTCGAACTCGCCCCGGTACTTCGCACCCGCAACCATCGCACCCAGGTCGAGGGAGACCAGTCGCTTGTTCCGCAGCGATTCGGGGACGTCGCCCTTCACGATCCGCTGGGCGAGGCCCTCGACGACGGCGGTCTTGCCGACGCCGGGCTCACCGATCAGCACGGGGTTGTTCTTGGTGCGGCGCGACAGGACCTGGACGACGCGGCGGATCTCGTGGTCACGGCCGATGACGGGGTCGAGCTTTCCGTCCCTGGCCGCGGCCGTGAGGTCGGTGCCGAACTTCTCCAGGGCCTTGTACTGCCCCTCGGGGTCGGGTGTGGTCACCCGGCGCCCTCCTCTTGCCTTCTCGAACGCTTCCTGAAGCTTCTCCGCGGTGGCGCCCTGCCGGGACAGCACCTCGCCCGCTCGCCCGCCCTTGGCGGCGACACCGATGAGCAGATGCTCGGTGGAGAGGTAGTCGTCGCCGAGCTCCTTGGCGCGCTGCGCGGCGTCGGCGATGACGGCGAGCAGCTCGCGGTTGGGCTGCGGCGGGGCGACGGTGGACCCGGTCACGCTGGGCTGGTCGGCGAGCACCCGCTCCGCCCCGGACCGTACCGCGGCCTGGTCCGCGTCGGTCGCGGCCAGCAGATCGGTGATGTTCTCGTTGTCCTGGCCCGCGAGCAGGGCCAGCAGCAGATGCGCGGGGGTCAGGTCGGGGTGCCCCTCGGACACGGCCCGGGTGGTGGCGGCGTTGAGCGCGTCCCGGCTCCTGTTGGTCAGCTCTGCGTCCACGTGCGGTCTCTCCTCCTCCGAATCGCCTTTGACTCACACAACCTACATAAAGTTGAGTCTATTCCACTCAAGGCGCTGTCCAGGGTAGTACGCCGAAGCCGCCCGCAGGTAGGTTCCGGGCATGGCCATCGACCCGCGACACCCCGACACGTCCTATCTCAGCTTCTGGCGCGAGTACCACATGTGCACGCTCACGACCCCGCGCCCCGACGGCAGCCCGCACGTCGTCGCGGTGGGTGTCACCTACGACCCGGAGGGCGGCGAGAAGGGCATCGCCCGCGTGATCACCAACAAGCACAGCCACAAGGTCGCGAACGTCCTGGCCGCGGGCCCGGAGGGGGCACGGGTCGCCGTCTGCCAGGTGGACAAGGGCCGCTGGGCGACCCTGGAGGGGCGCGCCACGGTCCGTACGGAGCCGGAGGTGGTCGCGGACGCCGTCGCCCGTTACGCGGATCGCTACGGACGCACCCCGGCCCCGAACCCGGACCGGGTGGTCATCGAGATCGCGCTCACCCGCGCGATGGGCCGGGCCTGACCCGGGGCCCCGGAGAAAGCGCAAAGCACAGCGGCGCCATCGTGTTTCAGGTCCACGATGGCGCCGCTGTGTGGGGGAAGCGCCTGAGCGATCTTGAACGACGGGGGAACCGCTCAGGCACTGCGGGGGGTGGCGGTGGTGGTCTCTGGCTCGACCAGCTGGTGGTCCCGCTGATCGAGATTGACGAAGATCATTCCGTACCTGATGGCGCAGCGAACGGGTCGTGGGGCCCCCCGGGGCCGGCGAAGGCACCGGTAGGCGCGGACGTCCTCGTCGTCCTCGCGGGCGACGACGATCGGCTCCCCGAAGAGAGTGACCATCAACGAATCACCACGGTGGGGGATGGCCGTGACGAGATCGATGAAGTGCCACCCGGATCGGTACGCGGTCGCCATCTCACGCCGGAAGACACGGTCGTCCGGGGGAACGCTCATGCGTCGGTACCAGCCGGAGCGATGTCCCATGAAGGCTCACCTGGAGCCGCGATCACCTTGAGCGCCGGTGCAGTGTCCCACGAGGGCTCCTCGCTGCCGCCCAGAGCACCGAGAGCACCGAGAGCAGCCGCAACGGCTATAGCGCTAAGTGCGCGAACCATCCTGGTCATGACCGATCTCCACCTCTTTTGGTCCTTACCTCCTCCCCCGCGCCTAAGACGATGGCTCACTCAGAACGCTTCCACCAGCGGAGGCAGGCATCATGTTCCTGTAATTCAGGACCCTGAGGGGGGTGCAAATGATGTCAAAGAGGGGCGATCACCGACATCAGCATGGTCCGGATGAGCTCTGCCCGGCCGGCAAGGACCTCTACGCGGCCGCTCTGCGCACGGGACGGACAACCCGGTCCGAGATCGGGGCCGCTCCCTGCCTCGTCGATCTCGCACTGTTGCACCCGGATCCGGACGATCCGGAGCTGTTGCGGCCGGTCGCTCCGTCCATCGCGCTCAATCAGCTGATACACCCAATAGAGCGGGAGATCCAGCAGCGGCGACAGCGCACTATTGCGCTGGCCGACACGTTTGAGCCATTCATGGCCATCACCGCCCAGGATCCGCCCTCGACCAGCGCGATCACCGTTCTCGAGGGCCTCGAACTCATCAACGCGACGCTCGACCGCGTGACGTCCGAGTGCACCGAGGAGATGCTCACGGTGCAGCCGGGCAGCGGTCGCCGACCGCACATCCTGCAGGAGGCCCTCCGCCGCGTCGAGCCCCTGCTCGACCGTGGCATCCGAATGCGCACCCTGTACCAGCACACGGCCCGCCACCACTCCTCGACGCTGGCCTATGTGGAACGGATCTCCCCGTTCGGCCTCGAGGTGCGCACCCTCGAGGAGATCATCGACCGGCTGATCATCGTTGACCGGAAAGTTGCCTTCGTACCCGCGCGCAGCGACCGCCGTGTCGCCCTCGAACTACGACACGAGGGCCTCGTCCAGTACCTCGTCGGCGTCTTCGACCAGTTCTGGCTGCACGGCATACCGTGGGAAGAGGAAGTCGTCGCGTACGCCCCCGTCCCGGACGGCATCAGCGGCGTCCAGCGCTCCATCGCCAAACTGCTCATCGAAGGCCATGTCGACGAGGCGATCGCGCGCCGCCTCGGCATGAACGTCCGCACCTGCCGCGCCCACATAGCCAAGCTCGCCTCCTCCCTCGGCAGTGGTTCGCGCGCGCAACTCGGCTATCTCATCGCCCAGTCCGGAATCCTGGAGCAGGACCAGTCCACCCCCTGCCCGGAAGAGGCCTGACGGAGAGGCCCGGCAGGACGAGGCCGTCTGCGCCACGGCCGCCGCCATCGGCGCGGCCACTGCCGGACTCGCCACAGCCCTGGCAGACCGTCCCCGGCGGCTATGTCACCGCCACCGAGCCCGGGGAGCCGGCGCCGGAGGAATGAGCCGGACGGCACACAGCACGACGGCCCTCCCCGCGATCGCGGGGAGGGCCGTCGTCCGACCGGACTGCTACTGGTCGCGCTTCGGCCGCCACACCACCAGTGCGCTCGTCTGCTGCACATCCTGGTACGGCACCAGATCGCGCCGGTACGACGCGTGCACCTGCGCCTCACGCTGCTGCATCGCCGCCGCCGCGCTCTCCACCGCCGCCGAGAGCTCCGCAACGCGCTGCTGGAGCGCCGCGACCTGGTTCTCCAGCTCGATGATGCGCTTGATACCTGCCAGGTTGATGCCCTCGTCCTGCGACAGCGCCTGCACCTGCCGGAGCAGTTCGATGTCGCGGGCCGAGTAGCGCCGGCCGCGCCCGGCGGTGCGGTCCGGGGAGACAAGACCGAGGCGGTCGTACTGCCGCAGGGTCTGCGGGTGCAGACCGGACAGCTGAGCCGCGACCGAGATGACGTACACCGGCGTCTCGTCGGTCAGTTCATAGGCCCTGCTACCGAATCCGGGCTGTCGACGTCGACCGTCCATCGCGTCATGCTCCCTTCGCAGCCTGGAACAGTTCTGCCCGCGGATCCTCGCCCTCAGTCACCTTGCGGTAGGCCTCCAGCGCCTCACGGGCCTCGTCCCCGAGGTCCTTCGGCACCGCCACCTCCACGGTGATGAGCAGATCGCCGCGGGTGCCGTCCTTGCGGACCGCACCCTTGCCACGGGCCCGCATCGTACGGCCGTTCGGCGTACCGGCGGGCAGTTTCAGCGTGACCGGGGGGCCACCGAGCGTCGGGACCTTCACCTCGCCGCCGAGCGCCGCCTCCGCGAAGGAGACCGGCACGGTCACGGTGAGGTTGTCGTCCCTGCGGCCGAAGACCGGGTGGGAGTCGACATGGACCACGACGTAGAGATCGCCGGCCGGTCCGCCGCGCTCGCCCGGGGCGCCCTTGCCGCGCAGCCGGATCCGCTGGCCGTCACTCACCCCCGCGGGGATGCGGACCTGCATGGTCCGGGACGACTTGGCGCGGCCACTGCCGTGGCAGACCTCGCAGGGGTCCTGGGCGATGAGCCCGCGGCCCTTGCAGTCCACGCACGGGTCGGTCAGCGAGAACGAGCCGCTGCCGCCGCGCGAGACCTGGCCGGTGCCGACGCAGGTCGGGCACACGCGCGGTGTGCCGTTCTTGTCGCCGGTGCCCGAACAGGCCTTGCAGGGCTGCTGGCTGGACATCCGGAGCGGGACCGTGGCCCCGTCGACGGCCTCGGTGAAGCTGAGCGTCACCTCGGACTCGATGTCCTGGCCACGGCGCGGCTGCGTACGCGTCCCGGTACCGGCACCACGGTTGAACAGCCCGCCGAAGACATCCCCGAGTCCGCCGCCGAAGCCGCCGGCACCGCCCCCTCCGCCCTGGGTGCCCCCGAAGAGGTCACCCAGGTCGAAGTTGAAGCTGCCGCCGGCGCCGGGCCCGGCCCGGAAGCCACCGTTGCCGAAGAGGGAACGCGCCTCGTCGTACTCCTTGCGCCGCTTGGGGTCGCCGAGCACGTCGTTGGCCTCGGAGATCTCCTTGAAGCGCTCCTCGGCCTTGGCGTCGCCCTTGTTGGCGTCCGGGTGGTTCTCGCGGGCGAGCTTCCGGTACGCCTTCTTGATCTCCGCGTCGGTGGCGTCCTTGGGGACGCCGAGGACCTTGTAGTAGTCCTTCTCGACGAAGTCCTTCGTGCTCATCGACGTCCCTCCTTCCGGTACGTCACTGCGTCAGCCCTCGTCCGGGCCACCGCTCTCCTCGTCCGGCGCCTGCTCCGCCTGGTCCTTCGGCTGGGCCCCGGGCTGGGGCTCGGCCACCGCGACACGGGCGGGGCGGATGGTCCGCTCGCCGATCCGGTACCCCGGCTGCAGGATCGCGACGCAGGTCGTCTCGGTGACGTCCGGCGCGTACGAGTGCATCAGGGCTTCGTGGATCGTCGGGTCGAAGGGCTCGCCCTCCTTGCCGAACTGCTGCAGGCCCATCTTGGCGGCGACCGTCTCCAGCGATTCGGCCACCGACTTGAAGCCGCCCACCAGTTCGCCGTGCTCCCGGGCGCGGCCGATGTCGTCGAGGACGGGCAGGAGCTCGGTCAGGAGCTGCGCGACGGCGATCTCCTTGACCGTGATCCGGTCCCGCTCCACGCGGCGACGGTAGTTCTGGTACTCGGCCTGGAGCCGCTGGAGGTCCATCGTGCGCTCGTTGAGCGCGGTACGGACCTGGTCCAGCTGGGCCGTCAGGCCTGCCTGAGCTGCGGTCTGTGCTGCGTCCCCGGCCGGGGCCGCCCCCTCCTCGACGGAGGGGGAGGCGGCCTGCGCCGCTTCGTCGGGAGTGGCGCCGGAGGGGACGTCGGGCTTCTCCTCGAAGCCCGGGGTCTCCTCCGTCATCAGGCAGCGCCGCCCTTCGGCTTCTCGTCGTCGACGATCTCGGCGTCGACGACATCGTCCTCGGCCTGCGCACCGGCACCGGCGCCCGGTGCGTCGGCACCGCCCGCGGCCTGCTGGGCCTGCGCGTCGGCGTACATGGCCTGGCCGAGCTTCTGGGAGACGGCCGCGACCTTCTCGGTGGCGGTACGGATCTCCGCGGTGTCCTCGCCCTTCAGCTTCTCCTTGAGCTCGGTCACCGCCGTCTCGACCTCGGTCTTGACATCGCCCGGGACCTTGTCCTCGTTGTCCTTGAGGAACTTCTCGGTCTGGTAGACGAGCTGCTCGGCCTGGTTGCGGGTCTCGGCGGCCTCGCGGCGGCGGTGGTCCTCCTCCGCGTACTGCTCGGCCTCCTGGCGCATCCGGTCGACCTCGTCCTTGGCGAGCGAAGAGCCGCCGGTGACGGTCATCTTCTGCTCCTTGCCCGTGCCCAGGTCCTTCGCGGTCACGTGCATGATGCCGTTGGCGTCGATGTCGAAGGAGACCTCGATCTGCGGGACGCCGCGCGGGGCCGGCGGAAGGCCGGTCAGCTCGAACATGCCGAGCTTCTTGTTGTACGCCGCGATCTCGCGCTCGCCCTGGTAGACCTGGATCTGCACGGACGGCTGGTTGTCCTCGGCCGTCGTGAAGATCTCGGACCGCTTGGTCGGGATCGTGGTGTTGCGCTCGATGAGCTTGGTCATGATGCCGCCCTTGGTCTCGATACCGAGGGACAGCGGGGTCACGTCGAGGAGCAGGACGTCCTTGACCTCACCCTTGAGGACACCGGCCTGGAGGGTGGCGCCGATGGCGACGACCTCGTCCGGGTTCACACCCTTGTTGGCCTCCTTGCCGCCGGTCAGCTCCTTGACGAGCTCGGCGACGGCCGGCATACGGGTCGAACCACCGACGAGAACGACGTGGTCGATCTCGGAGAGCTGGATGCCCGCGTCCTTGATGACGTTGTGGAACGGCGTCTTGCAGCGCTCCAGCAGGTCGGCGGTCAGCTGCTGGAACTGGGCGCGCGTGAGCTTCTCGTCCAGGTGCAGCGGGCCCTCGGCGGACGCCGTGATGTAGGGAAGGTTGATCGTCGTCTCGGTCGAGGACGACAGCTCGATCTTCGCCTTCTCCGCGGCCTCGCGGAGACGCTGGAGAGCCATCTTGTCCTTGGACAGGTCGACGCCGTGACCGTTGGCGAACTGCTTCACCAGGTAGTCGACGACGCGCTGGTCCCAGTCGTCACCACCGAGGTGGTTGTCACCGTTGGTGGCCTTCACCTCGACGACACCGTCGCCGATCTCCAGCAGCGAGACGTCGAAGGTACCGCCACCGAGGTCGAAGACGAGGATGGTCTGGTCGTCCTTGTCGAGGCCGTAGGCCAGGGCGGCGGCCGTCGGCTCGTTGACGATGCGCAGGACGTTGAGGCCCGCGATCTCGCCGGCCTCCTTGGTGGCCTGACGCTCGGAGTCGTTGAAGTACGCCGGGACGGTGATGACCGCGTCCGTGACCTTCTCACCCAGGTACGACTCGGCGTCCCGCTTCAGCTTCTGCAGGATGAACGCGGAGATCTGCTGCGGGTTGAAGTTCTTCCCGTCCAGCTCGATCTTCCAGTCCGTACCCATGTGGCGCTTCACGGACCGGATGGTCCGGTCCACGTTGGTGACCGCCTGACGCTTCGCGACCTCTCCGACGAGCACCTCACCGTTCTTGGCGAAGGCGACGACGGACGGCGTGGTCCTGGCGCCCTCGGCGTTGGTGATGACGGTGGGCTCACCGCCCTCCAGAACGCTGACGACGGAGTTAGTCGTGCCCAGGTCGATGCCGACCGCACGTGCCATTTCGATTCCTCCAGTGGGCTGGACTTGAGAACTGCACTTCCCGGGGACCGTGACATCGGCGACTTCGCCGCCGGCACCCGGACCCCAGCCGGCAAAGACATTGCGGCTGAGGCACCCACCCGGCCTTCCGGGGATAAACCTGAGCGGGACACGCTCAAGGATGCATCACAGACCTCATCGAGTCAACAGACCTGAGTCAAGGCGACTCAACTATGGTGCGCCGCCTCTGAGGCACCTGCCCGGCGCGGCCTGCGCTCTCCCCCGCCCCCACCGTGCCATCGTTCTACAAAGCACGCGAAAAGTTCACAGACGCGGCAGATATCGACAGAGAACGACAGAACGGTCAGGTGAGAGCCGTGCACGCCGTGCAGCCCAAGCGCCTTCTCGATCTGACCCTCGGCACCGCCCTGCTGATGCTCGCCGCACCCCTGCTGGCCGCGGCGGCCTGCTCGACGGCCCTGAAGCGCCGGCCCGGCGGCGTGTTCGTACGGGAACTCAAGACCGGACAGCACGGCTACCCGTTCACGGTCCGCTCACTGCGCACCCGCCGCCTCCGGCTGGATCTGCTGTCCCGGCTGCCCCATGTCGTACGGGGCGAGATGTCCCTGGTCGGCCCGGCGGCGCTGGCGCCCGACGACCCTCGCGCGGCACGGCCCTGGCGGCAGACCGTCAAGCCCGGCCTCACCGGCCCCGCACAGCTCCGCCGCCATTCCACGCTCCCGTGGGACGAGTCCGAACTGCTCGATCAGCACTATGTGGAGCACTATTGGATCGGGCTGGATCTGGCCGTTCTCCTGCGTACCATTCCAGCCCTGCGACCGGCTCGCAGTCAGGGTGACCTGAGCGACGCAGATCACCGCTCGCCTGGCTACAGTGCGGCGGAATAAGTGGGTAGTCTCAGCACGGACTGAATAAGTTACCGCTTAGTAAGTGCTGATTCCCCACCTCGCAGGCCCGAGGAGCCCCCAATGCAACTCGCCGCGATCATCGTGTCGCTGGTCCTGACCGTGGTCGGCGTTGCGCTCATCGCCCGAGCCGTCGCGCAGATCTACCGGTTCGTGAAGCTCGGTCAGCCCGTACCCGCAGGCAGCCGGACCGACAGTCCCAAGGCGCGCACGGTCACCCTGGTCAAGGAGTTCCTCGGCCACACCCGGATGAACCGCTGGGGGATCGTGGGCTTCGCCCACTGGTTCGTCGCCATCGGCTTCCTGACGCTGCCCCCGACGCTCGCACAGGCGTACGGCCAGCTCTTCCAGGCCGACTGGACCCTGCCGATCATCGGCGGCTTCCTGCCGTTCGAGATGTACATCGAGTTCATCGGCGTGATGACGATCGTCGGCATCGTCGTCCTGATGGCGATCCGGCTGCTGAACCTGCCCTCGCGCGCCGGCCGCAAGTCGCGGTTCGCGGGCTCCAAGGCCTGGCAGGCGTACTTCGTCGAGTACGTCATCCTCACCATCGGCCTGGCGATCTACGTACTGCGCGGCCTGGAAGGCGCGCTCCACCACGTGGAGCACTACGAGGCGGCGTACTTCGCCTCGTACCCGCTGGTCCTGGCCTTCAACGGGCTGAGCGTCCCGACCCTCCAGACGCTGGTCTACTTCGTCGCGATGATCAAGATCGGCACGTCGCTGATCTGGATGATCACGGTCTCGCTCAACACCAACATGGGTGTGGCCTGGCACCGCTTCCTCGGCTTCCCGAACATCTGGTTCAAGCGCAACGCGGACGGCTCCACCGCTCTGGGCGCGCTCCAGCCGATGACCAGCGGCGGCAAGGAGATCGACTTCGAGGACCCGGGCGAGGACGACGTCTTCGGCGTCAGCCAGGTCGAGCAGTTCTCCTGGAAGGGCATCCTCGACTTCTCGACGTGTACGGAGTGCGGCCGCTGCCAGTCGCAGTGCCCCGCCTGGAACACCGGGAAGCCGCTCTCCCCGAAGCTGCTCATCATGTCGCTGCGCGACCACGCGCACGCCAAGGCCCCGTACCTGCTGGCCGGCGGCGGCAAGACGATGGAGGGCGAGGAGAAGGCGTCCGAGGAGCAGCTGAAGGACGTCCCGGCTGCTGCTCTGGCCGAGGCCGAGCGCCCGCTGATCGGCACGGTCGAGGAGAACGGCGTCATCGACCCGGACGTGCTGTGGTCCTGCACCACCTGCGGTGCGTGCGTGGAGCAGTGCCCGGTCGACATCGAGCACATCGACCACATCGTCGACATGCGCCGCTACCAGGTGATGATCGAGAGCTCCTTCCCGTCCGAGGCGGGCACGATGCTCAAGAACCTGGAGAAGAAGGGCAACCCCTGGGGCCTGGCCAAGAAGCAGCGCCTGGAGTGGACCAAGGAGGTCGACTTCGAGGTCCCGGTCGTCGGCAAGGACGTCGAGGACCTGTCCGAGGTCGACTACCTCTACTGGGTCGGCTGCGCGGGCGCCCTGGAGGACCGCGCCAAGAAGACCACCAAGGCCTTCGCGGAGCTGCTGCACATGGCGGACGTCAAGTTCGCGATCATGGGCGGCGACGAGAAGTGCACCGGTGACTCCGCCCGTCGCCTCGGCAACGAGCCGCTGTTCCAGCAGCTCGGCCAGGAGAACGTGGCGATGCTGAACATGGCGTTCGGCGAGGACGACGAGGACGAGTCGACGAAGAAGCCGAAGGCTTCGAAGAAGATCGTGGCGACCTGCCCGCACTGCTTCAACACCATCGCGAACGAGTACCCGCAGCTGGGCGGCGAGTACGAGGTCATCCACCACACCCAGCTGCTCCAGCACCTCATCGACGAGGGCCGCCTCGTCCCGGTGACGCCGGTCGAGGGCCTGATCACGTACCACGACCCCTGCTACCTGGGCCGCCACAACAAGGTCTACACGCCGCCGCGCGAGATCATGGACAAGGTCCCCGGCCTGCGCCAGCAGGAGATGCACCGCCACAAGGAGCGCGGCTTCTGCTGCGGCGCCGGTGGTGCGCGGATGTGGATGGAAGAGCGGATCGGCAAGCGCATCAACACCGAGCGCGTGGACGAGGCGCTGTCCCTGAACCCGGACATCGTCTCCACCGCCTGCCCGTTCTGCCTCGTCATGCTCTCCGACTCGGTCAACGGGAAGAAGGGCGAGGGCAAGGCGAAGGAGTCGCTCCAGGTCGTGGACGTGGCGCAGCTGCTGCTCGACTCGGTCAGGACGCCCGTGGACCCGGGGTCCGATGACACGGAGGCCGAGCCGGCTCCGGAACCGGAACCCGTGAAGTAGTCGTCTTCGTAGAAAACCAGTGAGCGGCCGGATCTGCCTCGGGGGCAGGACCGGCCGCTTCTGTCATCACCGGGCCCGTCTGTTCTGTCGTCACCGGCTCTGCCTGCACGAAGCTACGAGCACGTGGGCCATTACGCACCGCGCAACCATTGGCCCATGCGCCTGACAGGAGCATGATGAGGCGGCTGGTTCCCGGGATACCGATGGATACGGATGGGGTGTGTGCCGCGGTGGTGCCTCGAATACGCAGCTTCGCGCTGGTCGCTGTGGGCGCGCTGGTGCTGGCGCCGCTGGCGGGCTGCGGGCCCCAGGGGGAGCACGGCGCCGGGCGGACGACGACCGCTCCCGGCGTCTCCTCCCTCGCGGGCAAGGCCGCCCCGCCGGCCCTCCCTGTGCCGCACGGTGACGGCAGCCGCGTCCCGGACGACTTCAACGGCGACGGCCACCGCGATCTCGTCCTCGACGACCTGGTCAAGGCGCCTGGCGCGGGCCACGACGACGACGCGGGCATCGGAATCGTCTACGGCTCCGCCAAGGGCGTCCCGACCCCCTCGGTACGCCGCCTCCTCACCCCCCGCGCGAACGGCGCCCGCGTCACCGGCACACTCCCCTCCGCCTTCGACGCCGCGACCTCCTGCGACCTCGACAAGGACGGCTTCAGCGACCTGATCGTGGCCACGGACCCCCCGTACAACGGCATCGGGCGCCCGCCCGTCCCCCTCCAGCTGCTCTTCGGCGGCCCGGCCGGCCTCGGCGGCAAGGCGGTCGTCCTCCGCATCCCGGAGCAGGCGCGGTACGGCAACGAATGGCCCGACCACCCCGTGTGCGGCGACTACGACGGCGACGGCGCCGAGGACCTGGCGGTCACCGCGAGCGGCGGCCAGGTCAGCTATCTGCGCGGCCCCTTCACCCGCGCCGGCTCCCCGCGCGCCGCTGAGCCCCCGGTCCCGGGCGCCGGCCCCGTACTCGCCGCGCCCGCCCCCGACGCCGACCCGAACGGCGACGGCTACGACGACCTCGTCCACTCCACCCGCCCCCTCACCCCCGGCACGGCGGCCAGGGGCAAGCTGCTGCTGGGCGGCCCGGACGGCCCCGGCCGCCCCGGCGGTACGTACCGATTCCGGGCCGTCAGCCTGCCGCCCGCGCCCCCGCTCCCGGCCGGCGAGGCCGCCGCCGTCACCGAGCTCCTCCGGTACGCGGACTTCGACGGCGACAAGCGCGCGGATGTCGTGACGCGCACGCACAGGGGCGAGAACGCCGACGTCATCGCGGTCTACCCGGCGTCCGGAGACCGCACCCACCCCTTGATCACCTTCAGCACGTCGATCTTCCTCGCGCCGGCCTCCGGCTGACCCCCCAGGGTTCCCCTAGGGGATGTCACAGGTCGGCCGCAAAGGCCCCCGTCTTCCCCGGCCCCGGACACCGGACACCGCGGGAACGGGTACGTTCGAATGCGTGGCTGGATTCAGGATCGGACGCGGCCGGGACAACAACCGCACCCCGCACCCGCAACAACAACCGCAGCAGGCAGCGCCTCCGCCGCCGTACGGACAGTACGGCCAGTACGGAGGCGGCCAGGCCGCGCCCCCGTACCCACCGCAGCAGCAGTGGCCACAGACGGGCGGCGGGCAGCAGCAACCCCACGGCGAGCCGGAGTACTTCGGCGACCCGTACCCGCAGCACCAAGGACCGCAGGGCGGCGCCCCGTACGGCCCCGGCCCCGGTGACCCGTACGCCAACAACCCCGGTCACACCCAGGCCTTCAGCATCGACGAGGACCCCTACGGCGGCGGCTCCACCTACCGCGCCGGCACCGCTCCCGCGCCCGCGGGGCCGCGCCTGCACTGGAAGGAGCTGCTGAGCGGCATCGTGCTGCGCCCGGGCCCCACTTTCCTGCAGATGCGGGACTACCCGGTCTGGGGTCCGGCGCTGGTCGTCACGTTCGTCTACGGCCTGCTCGCGATCTTCGGCTTCGACCAGACCCGCGAGGAGGCGATCAACGCGCCGTTCTCGACCGCGCTCGTCTCCGTGCTCGTCACGGGCGTGGCCTTCGTCATCGGCAGTCTGATCCTCGGCGCGGTCACCCACACCCTGGCCCGCCAGCTCGGCGGCGACGGCGCCTGGCAGCCGACCGTCGGCCTCTCCATGCTGATCATGTCCCTCACGGACGCCCCGCGGCTGCTCTTCGCCCTCTTCCTGGGCGGCGAGAACTCGCTGGTGCAGGTGGTGGGCTGGCTGACCTGGCTGGCGGCGGGCGCGCTGTTCACGTCGATGGTGAGCAAGTCGCACGACCTGCCGTGGCCGAAGGCGCTGGGCGCGTCGGCGCTCCAGCTGATCGCGCTGCTGTCGATCATCAAGCTCGGCACGATCTGAGCCGGAGAACGACGGAAGGGCCCCGCCGCAAGGCTGGGGCCCTTTTTCATATGCGTGTTCCACGCGCACGGGGCTGCGTCCCGAAACTCTCGGGACGATCGGGAGAGGGGCATGCTCGGCGTCGCGCGTCGGCGAACCGCGGGCAGCGCAACCGGCAACCAGTAACCGGCAACCGCTGGAAACCCGGTTTCCAGGGCACGACGCACACCTGCCGGCGCTCGCTCGCAGATTGAGCGCCGGCGTGAGAGGCCCAGGGGCGATCTTGACCCATCGGCCGGAGAATGGGCGTGGCGGACTCGCTCTCAGGCGACGGCGTGCTCCGAGGTTCCGGGGTCTGGAGGTCGTGGGCCATGCAGTCTGTGACATTCCCGAACGGAGCCCCGGATGCCGAACCGGCACGGCCATGACGGCCGACGATGCGCGGCTGAGAGCCGCATGCCCCCGGGCCGCCATCGTCGAGGCGACGGTCTGGACCGCGTACGGCTCGTTCCCTCACTCCGGGGTCAGGGCCTGTGTCCACTCCGGGGTCAGGGCCTGCGTCCACTCCGAGGTCAGAGCCTGCGTCCACTCCGAGGTCAGAGCCTGCGTCCCGACCTGGTCGAGCGCCGGGCCCGGACGGTGCTCGACGACGCCGCCTGCCGCGCGTCCGCGACGGTGGTGAGGGCCCGGGAGGCGCGGGGCTCACCGTGACCGGAGAGAAGGGCTGATCGGTGATGGCGGACGAACGAGCCGAACGCATCACGGAGTTCATCAGGCCACTGCGGGTGAAACCGGGCTCGACGGTGAACCTCGGCCGGGACTTCGATCCCCGCTACAAGGCCGGCCTGAAGAAGCGCGACGCGGTCGAGCTGCTGCGGACCGGGGTGTCCCTCCTGGCCGAGTACCAGGAACGGCTGGCCGCCCAGGACACATACGGCGTACTGCTCTGTCTCCAGGCGCTCGACGCCGGGGGCAAGGACGGGACGATCCGCCACGTCATGAGCGGCGTCAATCCCCAGGGCGTGCGGGTCAGCAGCTTCAAGGTGCCCTCCAACGAGGAACTCGACCACGACTACCTGTGGCGTTACGCCCGCCGGCTCCCCGCGCGCGGAGAGATCGCCATCTTCAACCGCTCGCACTACGAGGAGGTTCTCGTGGTGCGTGTGCACTCCGAGAACCTCGTCCGGCAGAAGCTGCCGGACGACGCGCGCGGGCCGGACGTATGGGACCGCCGCTACCGGGAGATCAACAACTGGGAGCGCTACCTCACGGACAACGGGTTCAAGGTGGTGAAGATCTTCCTGAACCTCTCCAAGGAGGAGCAGCGCACCCGCTTCATGAAGCGGATCGACCTGCCGGAGAAGAACTGGAAGTTCTCCGCGGCCGACGTCCGGGAGCGGCGCCGGTGGGACGACTACCAGCACGCGTTCTCCGAGATGTTGTCGGCAACCAGTACGAAGTGGGCGCCCTGGTACGTCGTGCCGGCGGACCGGAAGTGGTTCGCGCGGGTATGCGCGGCGGCGGTGCTCGCGCACACCCTGATGGACATCGACCCCCAGTACCCCGAGGTCGGGGAGGAGACCCGGAGGGATCTGCTCACAGCCAAGCGGGAGCTGGAGCAGGAGGCCCCCGCAGGGGCCCCGGCCGACCCGTATGCCTCCCGGCATCCGGCGGCCGCCAGGGCCGGGAGAGACATGCCGGCGGGTGGCACGCGCGCACACGGCGCCGGTCGGCCGGCGAAGAAGAAGCGCGGCTAGGACCCGGCGGACCGGCGGGGGCCGACGGACCGGCGCAGACCCGACGGCAGCGCGGCTCGGCCAGGTCGCCCCGGTCGGACCGGCCAGACCGGCCAGACCGAGACCGGCCGGACCGGATCGGAGGCACGACGATGACGGTGCAGTCAGACGCCGGGGGAGAGCGGCCCACAGCTCCGGAGGACGGCTGGTACGCCCGTTCTCCCGAGGAGGTCGTGGCGGCATTCGGCGTGGATCCGGCGGTCGGCCTCCCCACGGCACGGGCCGCCGAACTCCTCGCCGCGCACGGCCCGAACGCACTGCCCGAGGAGAAACGGACTCCGGCCTCGCGCCGGTTCCTGAATCAGTACCGCAGCTCCATGCAGATCGTCCTCATGGCCGCGGCGGTCGAGCTCGGTCAGGCCCACTTCGGCAGCACCGGGGTCGGTCAGTCGATCGCGTTCACGGCCTTCGCGCTCTGTCTGATCGTGGCCGCTTTCGAATGCCGCAGCGAGACGGATTCAGTGCTGACGACGTCCACCTTCGACAGCAAGCAGATGAACTGGGTGGCGGTGGGACAGTTCGTGCTCGCGGTGGCCGTGACCCAGATGGACGGGTTCCGCCGCATCCTCGGGACGACCGAGATCAACGCTCGCCAGTTCGGCTGGGCGCTGCTGTCCGCCGTCGTGCTCCTGGTGCTGTGGGAGCTGGGCAAGCTCCTCGCCCGCCGGTCGAGGGGCACAGGGTGACCCGTCGCTTTGCCCTGCCCCGTGCGCCGGGCCTCGTCGTCCTCAAGGGATACCGGCGTGACTGGCTGCGCGGCGACCTCGTGGCCGGGGTCACCGTCGCGACCTACCTCGTGCCGCAGGTCATGGCGTACGCGAGCGTCGCCGGTCTGCCGCCGGTGGTGGGGCTGTGGGCGATCCTGCCGGCCATCGTGCTCTACGCCTTCCTCGGCTCGTCACGGCTGCTGTCGGTCGGCCCCGAATCGACGACCGCGCTGATGACCGCCACGGTGGTGGGGCCGCTCGCCGGGGGTGATCCCGCGCGGTACGCCGTCCTCGCATCGGCGCTCGCCGTCGCGGTCGGCCTGATGTGCCTGGTGGCGTGGGCCGCGCGGCTCGGCTTCGTGGCCGATCTGCTCTCGCGGCCCATTCTGATCGGCTATCTCGCCGGCGTCGCACTGATCATGATCGTCGACCAGCTGACCAAGCTCACCGGTGTCCCGACGGAGGGCTCCGGCTTCTTCCCACAACTGCTGTCCTTCCTGGGGAACCTGGGCAAGGCACATGCGGCGACGGTGATCTTCAGCCTCGCGGCCGTGCTCTTCCTCTTCCTGGCGGCCCGCCTTCCCCGCGCCGTCCCCGGTCCGCTGCTGGCCGTCGTTCTCGGTACGGCGGTGGTGGCGGCGTTCGGCCTGGAGGACCGCGGCCTCCCGGTGATCGGGAAGATCCCGGCCGGGCTGCCGGGCCCGGAGTTCCCGGCACTGGTCGACCTGCCCCAGTTGCTGCTGCCCGCGGTCGGTGTCCTGCTCGTCGGCTACACCGACTTCATCCTCACCGCGCGTGCCTTCGGCACCGACGACGGCGGGCCGCGCCTGGACGCGAACCAGGAACTCCTCGCCCTGGGCGCCGCGAACCTCGGTGCCGGCACGCTGCAGGGGTTCCCGGTGAGCAGCAGCGCCAGCCGGACCGCGCTCGCCCAGTCGGCCGGAGCACACACCCAGGGGTACACGCTCGTCGCGGGCACCGCCGTAGTGGCGGTGCTCCTGTTCCTCAGCCCACTGCTCAAGAGCACACCCACGGCCGTACTGGGCGCACTCGTCGTCTACGCCGCCGTACGGATGATCGACCTGGCGGGCTTCCGCCGGCTGGCCTCCTTCCGGCGCAGAGAACTCCTGCTGGCCCTCGGCTGTCTCCTGGGGGTCCTCGTCCTGGACATCCTCTACGGCGTGCTCGTGGCCGTGGGCCTGTCCGTCGTCGAGCTGCTGAGCAGGGTGGCGCGACCGCACGACGCCGTCCAGGGGCTGGTGCCCGGCCTGGCCGGCATGCACGACGTGGACGACTACCCGCAGGCGCGGATCGTCCCCGGACTGCTGGTCTACCGCTACGACTCCCCGCTGTTCTTCGCCAACGCGGAGGACTTCAGGCGCCGAGCCCTGGCCGAGGTGGCCGAGGTGGCCGAGCAGAAGGGCCCCGTCAGGTGGTTCGTCCTCAACGCGGAGGCCAACGTGGAGGTGGACATCACCGCGCTGGACGCGCTGGACGCACTGCGACGGGAACTGACCGGCCGCGGCATCGAATTCGCCATGGCGCGCGTCAAACAGGACCTGCGCGACGAACTGGACGCGTACGGACTCATCCGGTCCGTGGGCGAGGACCGGATCTTTCCCACCCTGCCGACGGCGGTGGCCGCGTACCACGCATGGTGCCGGGAGAACGGGGACGGGGACGAGAACGGGGACGGCGGCAGGCACCCGGCCGACGGGGCCCCCGGCACCAGCTAGAACGCTTCGTTCGCCGTGCGACCAGCAGCCGGCACGGAACGGGTACGTGGAGGGTTCACAGGGCTACACCCTGTGCCCAGCGCTGCGCTCGCCGGAAGCTGACCGCCGCCCCTCAGCGGCTACAGCGCCTCCCGGGAAGGCGTAATAGGCTCGCCCGGCTTACGCACGGGAGGCAAGACACTCCAGGGGAAGTTGATCCACTCGTCGGTGCGCTTCCAGACGTACTCGCACTTCACGAGGGAATGCGACTTCTCGTAGATCACGGCGCTGCGGACCTCGGCGACATGGTCGACGCAGAAGTCGTGCACGAGCTTCAGCGTCTTGCCGGTGTCGGCGACGTCGTCGGCGATGAGCACCTTCTTGTCCGAGAAGTCGATCGCGTTGGGCACCGGCGCGAGCATGACGGGCATTTCCAAGGTGGTGCCGACCCCGGTGTAGAACTCGACGTTCACCAGGTGGATGTTCTTGCAGTCGAGCGCGTACGCCAGCCCGCCGGCCACGAACACCCCGCCGCGGGCGATGGAGAGCACGATGTCCGGCTCGTACCCGTCATCGGCGATGGTCTGCGCGAGCTCGCGGATCGCGCCGCCGAACTTCTCGTACGTCAGGTTCTCTCGTGCTTCACCCATGGCTCGTCACACCTGCGTCCGATGGAAATTCACAAACGACCTGGAGGCCGTCGGCCCGCGCTGCCCCTGGTACCGGGAGCCGTACTTCTCCGAGCCGTACGAATGCTCCGCCGGCGAGGTGAGCCGGAACATGCACAGCTGCCCGATCTTCATACCCGGCCACAGCTTGATCGGCAGTGTCGCCAGATTCGACAGCTCCAGGGTCACGTGGCCGGAGAACCCGGGGTCGATGAACCCGGCGGTCGAGTGCGTGACCAGCCCGAGCCGCCCGAGGGAGCTCTTGCCCTCCAGCCGGGAGGCGAGATCGTCGGGCAGCGTGATCACTTCGTACGTCGACGCGAGCACGAACTCGCCGGGGTGCAGGATGAACGCCTCGTCCCCCTCCGGCTCGACCAGCCGCGTCAGGTCCGCCTGCTCGACGGCGGGGTCGATGTGCGGATAGCGGTGGTTCTCGAACACCCGGAAGTAGCGGTCGAGCCGCACGTCGATGCTCGAGGGCTGCACCATCGATTCGTCGTACGGGTCGATACGGACCCGCCCGGCGTCGATCTCGGCCCGGATGTCCTTGTCTGAGAGAAGCACGCCCCGAGGATACGCAGAGCGCGCGGGCCCGCCCCAATCGGGCGGATCCCGCGCGCCTCCCCCACGGCTTGCCGACACGGCTTGCCGATCGTGCCGATCATGCCGCTACCGCTGATCCCACCGATCTCACCGGTCTCGTTCGCTGATCGTGCCGATCATGCGGCGGACGCCGATCGCACCGCTATCGCTTCGCCGGCTCCACCGGCACCGCATGCCGCAGCCGCGCGCACCGTGGGCACCGGATGAGCCGCCCGGGCCCGATCCGCCCGGCACCGAGCTGCTGCATCGGGAACGACGAGGTAGTGAAGACATGCCCTTCGGCACAGCGGACCGCAGTGCGCTCCAGCGAGTCGCCGCGGTCCATGGAGTCCATCGAGTCCATCAAGTCCCTTCCCCAACAAGCGTGGACGAGATAGCCACATTAGGGGATGAACAGGACACCACTCCACGCGGCACTCCGCCCCCAAAGCTACGCCTCCCACCCCCGCCCCGCAGTCGGATCCGGCCACCCGCGCACGACGAAGACCCTCGGGGTAAATACACCGAGGGCCTCTGATGGGGTACAGTGTGCGACGATGCGGATCTGATCAACCGGTCCGCTACGCGGGTGTAGTTTAATGGTAGAACATGAGCTTCCCAAGCTCAGAGCGCGGGTTCGATTCCCGTCACCCGCTCCACGACGAAGGCCCAGGTCACAGACCCGGGCCTTGTTTGTTGTCCAGACCTGTTGAGCCCTGTCGTGCCCTCCGCGTGCCCCAACTCGCACGAATGCCCTGCTTGGAGGCGCACCGGCGCACCACACGCGTCGCGCAGGGCAGGCCGCCGCCCCGAAATGCGCCGATGCGTTCCCTCGCGTGAACGCCGAACCTTCGGCCGAACTCGGAGCCCTGCATGAGGACATCAGAACCATCGGTGAACAGCTGGCCGCACAGCTCGGCACCATGGCCGACACCTACCGCCACCGGTCCCCCGACCGCCGAGACGTGCTCACCGAAGTGGCCACCCGGCTGCACACCGGCCTCGGCGCGGAAGCGGTCGTCCTGAACGAGACCAGCCTGCGATCCACCCGGCTCGGCGACACCCTCACCCTCGGCAGCCTGCTGGCAATCGAGCCCTTCGGCAACCAGCTCGTCCACGCCCACCTGCCCCCGGGCCACGCCGACCTCGATGCCCTGCTCAGGCACCTGACCGAGCTGGTCGGGCCCCTGGTCATGGCGCCTCATCCGTTACCGACAGGCATCCGCACCGTACTGACCACCGGCTATCTCGCCGACACCTTCCTCGGCGGCCGCACCCACCAGGCAGCCCTTCGCCTCGGCCAAGCCCTCCAGCATGTCCTGACCGAAGGAGAGAAACGGTGATCCTCACCGGACCCGAGATCGCCACGGCCGCAAGCGACGGACGCCTGCACATCGCCCCCTTCGACACAGCACAGGTCAACCCCAACGCCTCACCGAAGCCCTCGCCTGCAGTGGCCTGGTCACCGACTTCACCAACCCCGCCACCCTCGCCCGGGACCTCAACCGTCTCCGCACGACCCCGGGGCTCCTCAGCGCCCTCCAGCAGGAAGGCCGGAAGAACGCCGCCCGCTACCCCCTCAGCACCACCGCGGCCGGCCTGGCCGACCTCAGCAAGCAGCTCACCTGACACACCCATGGCGCAGCCAGGTCGCTACCGGTCGGATCACTACCCTGACCGGCGGGACACCGCACGCCACACGATCGGGAGACCATGACGCTCAACACGGACCTCATCGAGAAGCTCCTCCGCGACGGCGTGCGCGACAAGGTCTACCCAGGTGCCGTCTGGGCCGTCGGAGACGCTGACGGCACCCACGCCAGCGGCGCTGTCGGCCTTCTCGACCCCACCCGGCCCGACGAACCGATGCGCCTCGACACAGTCTTCGACGTCGCCAGTCTCACCAAGGTCCTTGCCGTCTGGTCCACCATCGGCACTCTGGTCGAAGACGGCAAACTCCAGCTCGACGTACCACTGGGAACGTTCTGGCCCGAAGTCGAGAGCTACCCCCTCGGCCAGGTCAATGCCCACCACCTGCTCACCCACACCGCCGGCGTCCCGCTCCGCGCCAACCTCAAAGCCCTCTACGGCACCGACCCCCAGGACATCCGCGACGGTGTCCTCCACGAAGCCCTCCACCGCCCGCCCGGCGAAGCCGTCGAATACACCGACCGCGCCGCCCTGATCCTCGGGTACCTCGCCGAACATCTCGTCGGCCAGACGCTCGACCAGTTCGCTGCCACCCGCGTATGGCAGCCGCTCGGCATGGCCGAGACCCGCTTTGGCCCCCTCCCAGCCGAGACCACCGCGCGCTGCGCGCCCACAGAACTCGACGAGGCAACCGGCACCCACCTGCGGGGCACCGTCCACGACTTCTCCGCACGCCTCCTCGACGGCGTCTGCGGCATCGCCGGAGCCTTCTCCGCACTCAACGACGTCGCGACGTTCCTCCGGTACCTCGTCAATGCCGCGACAGCGCAGAGGCGGTCTTCTGCTGAGGCAGTCGGTAAATACCCCTGTAATCCTTCGAGCGACCTATGCAGGGACCAGATCACCCGATAGCCCACGCAGGCCAGTACCGGTAGTCGCTGCGGCTTGGGCTACCTGTCGTAGCCCATCGCTCCTCAAGCACCGGCAGCGGCGCAGAGGGCACTGAGAGGCCATGGGCACATTGAAGGGCACAGGGTCAGTTCCGGTCGCGGGGCGCGTGAGTCGCGGTTCATCACGCTGGTCGGGTCAGCAGCCGCCGCCATTCCGCGCCTGCCAGGTGCCGGTTGACGCGTCGGACTGCGGCGATCCAGCAGCGCGAGCACTCTACAGTCCTGTAGATTTTACGCGCGTTTGCCAACCGCTGCTGCCCTGCCGGGCGCGACAGAAAGCAAGGGTCGATGTTCGGGATAAGTGAGCTCGCGCTGCTGCTCATCGTCGTCATCGTGCTGCTGGGGGCCAAGAGGCTCCCGGATCTAGCCCGGTCCGCGGGCAAGGCAGCCAGGATCCTCAAGAGCGAGAAGCAGGCCATGAAGGCCGACGACGCCGGCACTGCGAACCCAGCGTCGCCCCATGTCATCGACGGCAAGACCATCGCCCGCCCCGACAGCCCCTCGCGCGACTGAGGGCATCGTCAGGTCCTGCACCCGCCCATCGCCGCGCTGTGAGGGCGAAGGCGGGGGCGGGCCGGCCCGCACGGCAACGGCCGGCACCCGGAGACGGGTGCTGGCCGTTGCTCTGGCTCCTGGCGTGTCAGGCGACGGTGCCGGGGGTAGGGCCGACGAGTTCCTCCAGGACGTCTTCCATCGTGACGAAGCCGATGACAGTGCCCTTGTTGCCGGTGACGGCGGCGAGGTGGGTGCCGGCCGCGCGCATGGCGGTCATGGTGTCGTCGAGAGGAGTGTCGATGGCGACCTTGGTGATCGCGTGCAGGGCTTCGCGCGGGAATGGCCGGGTACGGTCGGCGGCGCCGAGGGCGTCCTTGATGTGGAGGTAGCCCAGGATCTCCTCGCCGGCTCCGACGACCGGGAGTCGGGAGAAGCCGTTGGTGGCCGCCACCCGTTCCAGACCCTGCGGCGTGATGTCGTGGCCGACGGTGACAACCCTGTCGAGCGGCACCATCACTTCGCCGACCGGGCGGGTGCCCAGTTCCAGGGCGTCCTGGAGCCGTTCGCCGTCGTCGGGGTCGAGCAGGCCAGCAGCGCTGGCGTCCTTGACCAACCGGGCGAGTTCGTCGTCGGTGAAGACGGAGGCGACCTCGTCCTTCGGTTCGACCTTCATCAGCCGCAGCAGGGCGTTGGCGAACGCGTTGATCCCGAAGATCACGGGCCGCAGGGCGCGCGTGAGGGCGACCAGCGGCGGGCCGAGGAGCAGCGCGGTCGGTGCCGGGGCGGCGAGCGCGATGTTCTTCGGGACCATCTCGCCGACCAGCATGTGCAGATACGTGGCCAGCGTCAGGGCGATGACGAACGCGATCGGGTGGATCAATGCGTCGGGCACGCCGATCGCGTGGAAGGGCGGTTCCAGCAGGTGCGCGATGGCCGGTTCCGCGACCGCGCCGAGTACCAGGGAGGAGACGGTGATGCCGAGCTGGGCGGTGGCCATCATCGCGGACAGGTGCTCCAGGCCCCACAGCGCGGCCTTGGCGCGCCGGTTGCCCTTGAGCGCGGCCGGTTCGATCTGGCTGCGGCGTACGGAGATCAGGGCGAACTCGGCGCCGACGAAGAAAGCGTTGGTGACGAGGGTGAAGGCGCCGATCAGAAGCTGGAGCGTGGTCACAGGGTCTCCTCCACGGTCTCCGTGGTGGCGGCAGGTGCGGTGATGCGGATCCGGTCGGCGCGGTGGTGCTGAACGTGGAGGACGGCCAGCTGCCAGCCGTCGACGTCGAGGCGGTCGGCGACGGTCGGGATGCGCTCCAGGCGGGTGGCGATCAGGCCGGCGAGAGTCTCGTACGGGCCGTCGGGGGCGGTGAAGCCGATCTCTTCGACTTCGTCGAGCCGGACGCTGCCGTCGGCCTCCCACACCGCACGCCCGTCCGGAGAGGGCTGCGCAGGAGCCAAGTCGGGTATCTCGTGGGGGTCGTGCTCGTCGCGAACCTCGCCGACGACCTCCTCGACGATGTCCTCCACGGTGGCCACACCGGCGGTGCCACCGTACTCGTCGATGATCACCGCCATCGTGCGGGCCTTGCGCAGCCGGCCGAGGAGCTTGTCCACCGGCAGGGAGTGCGGCACCAGCAGTGGCTCCGTCGCAAGGTCGGTGACCGGACTGAGCGAACGCTTGGCCTCGTCCAGGGCGAGTACGTCGCGGACGTGAACGGTGCCGATCACATCATCCAGGCTGTCGCGGTACACCGGGAAGCGGGAGAGGCCCGTGGCCAGCGTCAGGTTCGCGGCGTCCGCAGCCGTTGCGTGAGCTTCGAGCGCCTGGACGTCGACGCGGGGCGTCATGACGTTCTCCGCGGTCAGCTCGCCCAGGTGAAGAGTACGGACGAACAGCTCGGCCGAGTCCGCCTCGATCGCCCCCTCGCGGGCGGAGTGCTGCACGAGGGCGACCAGCTCTTCCGGAGTGCGGGCCGACGCCAGCTCCTCGGCGGGCTCCAGGCCGAAGCGGCGCACCAGGCGGTTCGCGGTGTTGTTCAGGTGATGGATCAGCGGTCCGAACGCGGCCGTGAAACCGCGCTGCGGACCGGCGACGACCCTGGCCACGGCGAGCGGACGGGAGATCGCCCAGTTCTTCGGCACCAGCTCGCCGACCACCATCAGCACCACGGTGGATATTGCGACGCCGAGGAGAGTGGCCACCGACGAGACAGCCCCCGCGGGAAGACCCACGGCTTCGAGCGGGCCGCGCAGCAGGGCCGCCACCGACGGCTCGGCGAGCATGCCGATGACCAGCGAGGTCACGGTGATGCCGAGCTGGGCACCGGACAGCTGGAACGTCAGCCGCTTAGCGGCCTTCAGGGCACTCTCGGCGCCGCGCTCGCCGGCCTCGGCGGCGCGTTCCAGCTCACTGCGCTCGACCGTCGTCAGCGAGAACTCGGCCGCGACGAACACGGCACACGCCAGCGTGAGCGCGAGAGCGAGGAGCAACAACAGCACTTCGGTCACCGTGCCACCCCCGGTCCCTCAGTGGTGAGCGGGCGGGATGTGGCACGGCTGGGACTGGGAGGTTCACCCATTGCGGGTCTGCTGCTCCTTCGTGACTGGTGGTGAGGTGGACGCGGCGGTCCAGGTGGCTGGTTCGTGGCGGAGAAGTGTCCGCGAAACTATGGTAAAGGGTCGGTAAAGTACCTGGCCATCCCCCTTGGCTGGTCCTCCCGAGAGCTTTTCGGACTTTCCCGCTCGACCCCCGAGTCGGCCGCCCACGGGGAGCGCGCCGCCCCTATGCTTCTACATGCCTGTAGATAACGCCAGGGCCATCCGGGATGTTCCCGGCTGTTACCCGCGCGCATCAAAGAAGGAGCGAACGCCACGATGGTGTTCAAACGACTGCTCGGTTCACTCGGCGTCGGCGGCCCCGCCGTGGACACGATCCTCGCCCCGGGAGCCGTCCAGCCCGGCGGCAGCCTCACCGGCGAGATCCACCTCAAGGGCGGCGACGCCGCCGTTGACATCGAGCACATCACCCTGGAACTCGTCGCCCGCGTCGAGGCGGAGACACACGACGGGGAGCACGAAGGCGTCGTCCTCTTCGACCGGTTCACCGTCGGCGGCGGCTTCCGCCTCGCCGAGGACGAACAGCGGGCTGTGCCGTTCGCGGTGACGCTGCCGTGGGAGACCCCGGTGACGGAGCTGCACGGCCAGTCGCTCGGCATCGTCCTCGGCGTACGCACAGAGCTCGGCGTGGCTGGGGCGAAGGACAAGGGTGACCTCGACATGCTCGCCGTGCGACCACTGCCCGTGCAGGAGGCGGTCCTGGAGGCGTTCGGGCAGCTCGGGTTCGGGTTCAAGTCCGCCGACCTCGAGTACGGCCGCATCGGCGGCACCGGCCAGCAGCTGCCCTTCTACCAAGAGATCGAACTCACGGCGGCTCCGCAGTATGCGCATGCGATCAGCGAGTTGGAGGTGACGTTCCTCGCCCTCCCCGGCGGCATGGAGGTCGTCCTGGAGGCCGACAAGCGGGACGGCCTGTTCTCCGAAGGCCACGACGCGCTGACCCGCTTCACCGTGGGCCAGGAAGGCGTCGAGCACATCAATTGGAACGCCGAGGTCGACAACTGGGTACGCCGACTGATCGAGCACCGCGCCTCCTACAGCACCCACAGCTCTTACGGCCACGGCGACCCGCACGCTTCGGGACACGGCCACGGCGGCCACCACCACGACGTTCATCACCACGACAGCCATCACGGCGGCCGCCATGGCTCCGGCCCCGGCATGGGCACGGCCGTCGCCGCCGGAGCGGCCGGTGTCGCCGTCGGCGTCGTCGGCGGCATGGTCGCCGCTGAGGTCGTCGATGAGATCGGCGACGCTTTCGAGGGCGAGGACGAAGGCGAAGAAGAAGGCGACGAGGGCTAGAGCGCCTGTGGGGCGCCGGCCCCAGCAGCCGTCAGGGCCGGCGTTCCCGGCCCTGACACCTCCCGCCAAGCCGTCGCAAGCCTGGCGGTGGTCACCTATCGCGCAGGACTAGAGCATGGGCCGCTGGCGTTCGAATGACCCCGGTCGGCCCTTCGGCATGTCACAGCCAGCCGACTTCTACATATGCGTAGATTCTGAGCTCCGAGGCGCTCGCCTTCCGGGACGAGCGGAAGGCACTGCCCCAGCCTGCGCCCACCCGTCACCAGGAACGGTGCCGGCTGGGGCGCGAGCGCCCGGGATTCCGGGCCGACAGGCGGCCGCCGGCTCCCACAGCCGGTTTCGTCCTCGCCAAGGAGCACACGATGCGAGCCCACCCCCTTGCCGCAGCTCTGCTCGTCACCCTCGCGCTGACCGGCTGTGGATCGGACCGCGGGACGCCTGACACGGCCCCGGGAGCGTACGGACCGGACATCGGCGGCGCGGGACCGGCCGCTGTACCGGACGTTCTCCGCTTCAGGACCACGACCCTGGACGGCAAGCCGTTCGACGGCACGACTCTCGCCGGCAAACCAGCTGTTCTGTGGTTCTACGGACCGTCATGCGCCAAGTGTCACGAGCATGCACCCGAGATCGCGACTTTGGCCGACCAGTACCTGGGAGCGGTGAACGTCGTCGGGGTGACCGAGCCGGGCAGCAGGGAGCACCTACGCGACTTCGTCTCCTCGGCCAACGCTGCTGACTTCCCGCACCTCGTGGATGCACGCCACGAGATCCGCAAACGGTTCAAGGTCGCGGAAGAGAACACGTACGTCTTTCTCGACAGAAAGGGCAAGACGGTATTTCGTGGCGCCGACCTTCAAGGCCGGCGTCTGGCCGACACCTTCGAAGTCGTCGCCCGCTGACCGATCCTGGGCTGGCACGCGAACTCCCATCGCCGCCCGCGCTCACAGCGTCAGCACGGCAAGAATCGATGCGGCCCAAGCCACGCGTAGAAGCACGAGACACGTTCCCCGGAACACAAGGGCGGGACCTGCCTACAACGGCGTCGCCGCCTTGAGGACGAGGAACAGTGCCACGGCGGAGTTCGCCGAGGACAGGGCCGAGGCCGTCGCTCCGGCGGCGGCCGTCCAGATTGCAGCGCCGGCCACGGTGAAGGCGGGCGGCCACGCCCGAGCCGGGGGCACGGGGCCGAGCAGGGCCGCGACGCGCCGCGGAACGGGCCCGGCCGCGAAACCGGCCAGGGTCGGCGAAGGGGTCCCCCGGGAGACCAGGGCGGCCTTGCCAACAGCACGTGCCATCACCTTGCGGTTGCCGATCGCCTCGGCGGCCTCCTCGTCCGCCCAGCGTTCGGCGCTGTAGGCGACCGCGGTGTACAGCGGGCGCAGGAACGGATTGGCCTGCGCCGATAGTTGCGCCGCGAGGAGGTGGCGGTGATGGCGCGCGGCCAGATGGGCGCGCTCGTGGGCGAACAGCGCCCGGCGCTCGCGTGAGCCCAGGCGGGCCAGCATGCCCGTGGACACCACGATCCGGCCCCGGCGGCCACCGGGCAGGGCATAGGCGTACGGCTCCTCGTCGGGCAGCACCGCCACGGGCGACGGACGAAGTCCGTCCAGGGCGCATTCGGCGCGGCGGCGGATCCGGTGGTGACGCCACACCGTCCGGGCGGCGGCCACCGCGACGGCGATCAGCGCGGGGATCGCTGCCTTGCCGGCGACCTCGTCGTAGGGAACCGCCTCGCGCACCTCGGGGTCGGACCAGCTGTCCGGCAGCGGGTTTCCCGGCAGCTGCGCGGTTCCCACCACCATGATCAGCGCCAGGCACACCGTGCTGCACAGGGCCATCACCGCACTCACCCCGGCGAGGAGCCGGGTCGCGGTGCGCGGATGGAGGTGCTGCTCGGCGAGGCGCGCTATCGGCCATGCCGTTAAGGGCAGAACCAGCGGCAGGAAGACGAAGACGCCCACCCGGTCACTCCTCCGGTTCGTCGTCCGTGTGGCTGAGCAGTTCGCGCAGCACCTGCTCGTCCTCGGGCGACAGAGACGTGATGAAACTGGTCAGCACTGCTTCCCGGTCTCTCTCCCCGTCCAGGACACGGCGCATGCGCAGGGCCGCCAGCCCTGCCTGGTCGGCGGTCGCCTGCCAGGCGAAGGACCGCCCTTCCCGCTGCCGCGTGACGGCGTTCTTGACCTGCAGCCGGGACAGGATGGTCATGACGGTGGTGTAGGCGAGGTCTCCAGGCAGGCGCTCCTGTACCCAGGCAGCGGTCACGGGGCCGGGTGCGGTCCGCAGCACAGACAGCACCTGCGCCTCGAGTTCGCCCTGACCGCGTCGGCGGCCCCCGCCGCCCGTAGGGAGCGAGCCAGATGTTCCCCGGTTCCTCAACTCCGTCTCCCTCCGCATTCGTCCGCGCGTTCCGCGGCCTCATCGTACTGAGTCGTGGCGCTGCACCCCCGCGGCTTCTACAGTCCTGTAGATTTTGATGGCAGTGATCGAAGTGGCCGGGCACCAAGACGCCCGACGCACACAGGTATAGATGAGGAGCAACAACATGGGTGTGAGCCTCGCCAAGGGCGGCAACGTTTCACTGAGCAAGGAGGCCCCGGGACTGAGCGCAGTGCTCGTCGGGCTCGGCTGGGACGTACGCACGACCACCGGCACCGACTTCGACCTCGACGCCAGCGCCCTGCTGGTCAACGAAAACGGCAAGGTCGCCTCCGACAAGCACTTCATCTTCTACAACAACCTCAAGAGCCCCGACGGCTCGGTCGAGCACACCGGCGACAACCTCACCGGCGCGGGCGAGGGCGACGACGAGCAGATCAAGGTCGACCTCGCCGCCGTACCGGCCGACGTCCAGAAGATCGTGTTCCCGGTGTCGATCCACGACGCCGACGCCCGTAGCCAGAGCTTCGGTCAGGTCCGCAACGCCTTCATCCGCGTGGTCAACCAGGCGGGTGGCGCCGAACTGGCCCGCTACGACCTCTCCGAGGACGCCTCCACCGAGACCGCCATGGTCTTCGGCGAGCTGTACCGCAACGGCACCGAATGGAAGTTCCGCGCGGTCGGCCAGGGGTACGCGTCCGGACTCGCCGGCATCGTCTCCGACTTCGGCGTAGGCATCTGACGCCACCGTCCCGACACTTCACGGGGAGAACTCATCAGCATGAGCGTCGATCTGACCAAGGGCCAGCAGATCAGCCTGACCAAGACCAGCGGCGACACTCTCACCCTCATCCGGATGGGTCTCGGCTGGAAGTCCACGGTCCGCAAGGGCTTCCTCGCCCGGCTGACCGCCCGCGACGTCGACCTGGACGCCTCCGCGGTCCTCTTCTGCGGCGACAAGCCGACGGACGTCGTCTTCTTCCGCCACCTGACCAGTGACGACGGCTCCGTGCACCACAGCGGGGACAACCTCACCGGCGGCACCGGCCAGGGCGAGGAGGACGAGTGGATCCTCGTCAACCTGGAGCGGGTGCCGACCCACATCGATCAGATCGTGTTCGTCGCCACCTCCTTCAGCGGCCAGACCTTCGACGAGGTCGACAGCGCCTTCTGCCGCCTGGTCGACGAGACCACCGGCGAGGAACTGGCGCGCTACACCCTCAGCGGCGGAGGGCGCCACACCGCCCAGATCATGGCCAAGGTCCAGCGCTCCGGCACCGGCTGGACCATGACCGCCATCGGTTCGCCCGCCGGCGGCCGGACCTTCCAGGACCTGATGCCCGCGATCAGCGACCACCTGTAAGCCGCTTGGCCCACCCGCGTAGCGGACTGCAGGCGTACGCGTCCAACCACCCACCCGACTCCAACGCACTCATCGCATCCAAGGAGAAGGCTCATGGCCCTGTGGGACCGCATAAAGGAATCCGCATCGACGATGCAGACCCAGCTCAACGCCAAGAAGAACGACCTCAAGAGCGGTGCCTTCCGCGATGCCAGCATGGCGATCTGCGCCCTCGTCGCCGCCGCGGACGGCACGATCGACCCGTCCGAGCGCCAGCGCGTCGCCCAGCTCATCGCCACCAATGAAGTCCTGCAGAACTTCCCTGCGGACGACCTTCAGCGGCGCTTCGAGGAGAACCTGAACAAGCTCACCGCCGACTTCGACTTCGGCAAGGTCAGCGTCCTCCAGGAGATCGCCAAGGCCAAGAAGAAGCCGGCCGAGGCCCGAGCCGTCATCCAGATAGGGATCGTCATCGGCGGCGCCGACGGCGACTTCGACAAGACCGAGCAGGCCATCGTCCGCGAAGCCTGTTACGCCCTCGACCTTCCGCCCCACGAGTTCGACCTGTAAGCACAGGCTGCAGGGGGCGTGCCGACCCCATACGGCACGCCCCCTCTGCACCACGCATGGCCGGTCATACGGCGCAAGCTCTGGCAGACCATGCCGCGGACTGCCGAGCTCGTGAAGGCGCCCCGGGAGCGCAAGTCGAAACCGCACACCAGGGCCGTCGGCGCGCTGAGGCTCCACTGCTCGCACAAGCAACCCAGCCGGAGGAGCCCAGCAGCTCGGGTGCCCAGCGCAGGCGCACGCGGTCAGAATCGTCCAGACCGGCTCCCCATCACCTCCGTGCCCCATCCGTGCCCTTCAGAGTGGTCTACAGCGGTCACCAGGGGTACAACCAGGCCGCCCCCGTCCATCTCCGCAGCACACGTTTCCGCAGGTCAGCAGCCGAATCCCTGCTTCCAGATCCGTTGATTCCCAAGCTCAGAGCGCGGGTTCGATTCCCGTCACCCGCTCCATGACAAAGCTCCAGGTCGGCGGCCTGGAGCTTGTTTGTTGTTCAGGTGGACCCACCACTTGAACGCCGGAATCGCCCCCTTTGCAACCCCGAGATGGGGCACGCGAAGGGCACGAGCTGCGCGTTGATCCCTCCGGTTCGTCCGCGCGTGCACCCCTGACCTGTGCCTACGCCGTCCGTGCCCTCACTTCTACCAGGCTGAAGCCCTGAGCCCGGCGTTCCTTGTGCAGGAATCACCTGGCCGCCAGGTCTCCTGCGGAATAATCAAGGCATGGCAGCCACGCCCAGCGTCTCAGAACTACGCCGCGCCAGATTCGCCCGGCGACTTCCCGCCGAGCTCGCAGAACTCGACGGCCCCGCACACGGCACGGTCGACCTCCCGCTGCACCTCGCGTGGTCCGGTCTGTCCCAGTTCGGTATCGACCAGCCGCGGCTGCGGATGAGCTGCTACAGGATCGTTCTGGCCGAGGGACAGCACGATGATCTGGTCCGCTACCTGAACCGGGAACTGCTCATCGGCATGTGGCCCGTCCTGCGCACGCTGATCAGCCGGGACATCCGAGACGTCTGGGAGAGCGCCTTCACCGAGCTGGCGTCCAGCGCCCAGGCCGCCGCGTGAACCTCACGCAACTGCACCGCCGCCTGCTCGCGGACGTCCTCGCAGTCGGCAACGCCTACCCGCTCGTACTCACCGGCGGCTACGCCGTCCAGGCGCACGGACTGGTCAACCGGCTCAGCCAGGACCTCGATGTCGCCACCGAGAATCCGGAGCCGATGGAGCACATTGCCGCCAACGTCCGTGACGGGCTGGAAGAACGTGGTTGGGGCGTCCGGGCGTTGGAGGCAGATCCGCTGTCCGCGCGGCTGATCGTCACCGACCCCGCCACCGGAGAGGAATGCGAGGTCGACATCCTCAAGGAGGCGCTCTGGCGTCCCCCTGTGGAGACCGAGCACGGGCTGGCGCTTTCCCTGGAGGACGTGGTCGGCACGAAGGTACGCGCACTGGCCGACCGGGGCCTGGCCCGTGATCTCATCGACGTCCGAGCCGCGGCCGACCGCTGGAGTCACATCGAACTCGAAGAGCTCGGCCGCCGCCACGCACGCGACACCTTCGACCTCACAGACCTCCAAGCCCGCCTCTCCGGAGCCGACTGGATCGACGACACCGAGTTCGCTGCCTACGGACTCGACGACGACACAATCACCGAACTGCGCCGGTGGGCTCAGGCTTGGTCCGATGACATTGCCGAACGGCTCCAAGAACTGGAAGACCCGTTTGAAGACTGATCAACTGTGTTGTACATCAAGGTGCATCCGCCCACTGCGCGCGGATGTCACTCATGGACGTGCAGGCGAGGGCCGCTCCCCGCGGACTCCGCCCGAACGACGATCGAGACAGCCACAGCCTGCTGCCGCTCCGCCCGGATGAGGTCCCTCATCAGCTGGATCGTCTCCGGGCTGAAGAGGGGGTACAGCGCGCAGTCGTCTACGCTCATCGGCTGCCGGTACGGCACGTGGATGTCCCGACAGCCCGCCCGCTCAAGCTTTCGTACGAACTCCTCCTCAGCCAGCGCGCCAGCCACGCACCCCGCCCATGCGGTCGGCTGCGTCAGGATCTCCGGCGGGAGCTCGTCCTGTCCGACCGTGAGGTCCGAGACGCAGAGCCTCCCTCCAGGGCGGAGAACCCGTGCGCACTCGGCCACCACCCTCGCCTTCCTGGGCGACAGGTTGATGACGCCGTTGGAAATGATCAGATCCACCTGATCGTCCCGGAGCGGGATGGCCTCCATCTCTCCCTGCAGCATCTCCACGTTGTCCAGGCCCGCCTCGGCCACCGCACGGGCGGTGCGTCGGAGCATCTCGGGCAGGAAGTCGAGAGCGACCACCCGGCCGGCGGGGCCGGTGCGCTGAGCGGCAAGAATGGTGTCGATACCACCGCCACAGCCCAGGTCGAGGACGGTCTCACCGGGGTGGATCGCGGCGAAGCGGAGGTGGTCGGCCACGCCGAGGGCACAGTCGATCGCGCGCTGGGGAACCTGGGCCAACTCCTCAGCGCTGTAGAGCTTGTGGGCCACGGCGGCCGTAGTGGCGGGGATGTTCCGGTAGGCGTCCTGGACCAGTTGCTTCACTTCGGCGCTGTGCATCAGGTCCCGGCTCATCAGTCCAGCTCGTTCAGAGTCTGGTTCAGGCGCCGCATGACGTCGTCCGGGATGTCCCTGCGACCCGATGCGGCCAGGAGCCGCCGCAGCTCGACGGCGAACTCCAGCTCACCACAGCAGCGACGGCACAGCGACAGGTGTTCGTCGACCTCCTCGTGCTCGGCCTGGCCGACCGTGTCATCGAGGTACTCCCAGAGCCGCTTCACCGCATCCGAGCAGCTGATCAACGCACACTCTCCTTCAGCAGTCCGTTCTCCTGCGCGTAGTCCCACATCTGCTTCTCGAACAACTTCCGCCCCCGATGCAGCCGCGCCAGCCCGGTTCCCGGGGGCACCTGGAGGATCGCGGCAGTCTCCTTGACCAGGAAACCGTCCATGTGGACCAGGACGAGTGGGACCCGGTAGAGCTCGGGCAGCCGGCGCAGCACAGCGTGCACGTCCTCCCGCCCGAACTCCTCAAGAAAGTCCAGATGCAGTGAGTCCGAGTAGGGGAATGGACCCGAAGAGGGAGAACTTCTCGGCCTCCTCGAAGTCCACCGAGTCCGGCTGCCGGGCAGTGGCCCGAAGGCGGTCGCGACAACAGTTGACCAGGATGCTGCGCAGCCATGCGGCGCCCGCCGAAGGATCGTTCAACTGATCAAATCTCTCGAACGCCTTGACCATGCAGTCCTGCACCGCGTCCTCGGCATCGTCGCCGACCAGAGCCCGGGCCACCCAGTAGAGGCGGGGAAGCTGCTCTCGCACCAGTTCGCGAAAGCCTTCCCTTCGATCCGCCCCGACGACCTGTACTAACGCTTGAAGCCAAGGTCAAGGACCTCTACCGGCATGTGGCCGAGGAGCCGCAGCGCCCCTGTCACTTCGAGATGGGCCCGCAACTCGCCGACCGCCTCGGCTACCCCGCCGACCTGCTCGACCAGGTCCCGGCAGAAGCGGTCGAATCCTTCGCCGGCGTCGGCTATTTCTTCGACCTTGCCGCTCTCCGGCCCGGGGAAGACGTGATCGACCCGGGCAGCGGTTCAGGAATGGACGCTTTCTGCGCCTCACTGCAGACCGGGCCGGGTGATCAGCATCGACTTCGTCCTCGAGCAACTCCGCAAAGCGCGACGGCCGGCCGGACTGGGCCTCGGCACCGAACCCTGCAGCGGCCCCACGGACGACGCCGACCTGTGGGCCTCGTGCATCGGCGGAGCCGCTCAGCAGGACGCCTACCGTCACATGATCGAGGACGCAGGACTGAAGGTCCTCAGGGTCCGCAAGATCCCGTACGCCTTCCTCTCCTCACGGGCGCGCGGGGCGCGCGCTCGGTGCGGGGTCAGAAGCATCTCGCTGCTCGCGGCCAACCCGGGCCGTGGACCACTTCTTCCGCCGACCGACCGCCGAGGAGGCAGCCATGACCAACATCATCCACCAGACCACGACCCCGGCCACGACGAGCCCGGGCGCGCTCCGTCTCGGCTCCGGCCTGATGGCGCTCGCCGGCCTGGCATTCATCGGATACGCGGTGATCTTCTTCATCCGCAACCTCACCGGATCGTTCCTGGAGCTGGGCATCGGCCCAGGCGAGGTCGAGACACGGACCCGACCGCGCTCCCGCACCGAGCTGGCTGCGGGAGCGCGGCCGTCCCGGTCATCCGACCGGTTCAGGAGGGCGCGCCGGTCAGGACTTCCACCTGGCCGGTGTCGAGCGAGTAGTAGGCGCCGACCACGGCAAGGGCACCCTTCTTCACGAGGGGGGCGAGGTCCTGGTTGGAGCGTAGATCGGCCGCGGTCAGCCTGACCTGGGCGCGGGCCATGGTCTCGACCGGGTCGGCACCGCGTTCCTTGACTGCCTGCTCGTACGCCGGCCGCAGAGCCTTGGCGATCGCCTCCAGGTTGCCGGACAGCGGTTCGCCGTCACGGATGGACTGGTACGCCGCCTCGACGGCGCCGCAACGCTGATGCCCGAGGACCACGATCAGCGGGGTGCCACTCGTCATGGGCCCGTACTCCACGGAACCGATCACCACCGGGCCGACCGCCTGCCCGCCCGTGCGCATCACGTAAAGGTCACCCAGCCCGGTGTCGAAGAGGAGTTCAGGCGGCACCCGGGAGTCGATGCACGAGAGGATCACCCCGTGAGGTTCCTGCTTCTCGGCTACGAGCTGGCGCCGGTTCGGATCCCGGTCGGGATGCCGGAGGTCTCCACTCACCCAACGCTTGTTGCCGTCCACCAGTCTCGCGAAGGCTGCCTCCGGCGTGGTCGGCCGCGCATCCGTCGTCGGGGCGGTCGTCGCCCCCGGGGATGCGCTCGTCGATGAGCACGCCGTCAGCGCGCCTGCGGCGACCGCGAGGCCGCCGGCAAGCAAAGCCCTCCGATGCGGCTGTCCTGCGCTGTCCATCGGTCGTTCCCCTCGATGCCGCTGAGACACGTCCGTACGTCTTGCCCCTGGTGACTATTCAGCGTGGTGTGGGTGATCTGGTGGCAGGCACAAGCGGACGCGGGCTCCCGTACCCACGGACGGCCCACAGAAGTGGCTGCCGCTCGCACCCCCCACCGTCGCGTGCCCGATCCGTGCCCTTCGGAGCGGTGAACAGCGGTCAATACCGGTGCGCCAGGGCCCTCGCAACAGGCCCCCCAACCAAGCCATAGCAGCAGGTCAGAGGCCACAGGGCGCCCCGCGCACCGTTGCTTCCCAAGCTCAGAGCGCGGGTTCGATTCCCGTCACCCGCTCCACGCGAAAGCCCCAGGCCATCGGCCCGGGGCTTTGTTGTTGTCTAGACCGGATCAGGCTTCGTGTGCCCGTTCCGTGCCCGATCCCTGATCGTCGGGCACGTGGGCCTTCTCACGCTCGGCGCGGACGCGGGCGTCGATACCCCCGGCCACCTCCCTCTGCCGCTCCAGGTTCGAGTGCTGATAGATCAGCGCGGCCCGCTCGGAGGACGCCGCGACTACTACCTGAAGAAGCGAGCCGAGGGCTGCAAGCACGTCCAAGCCGTCATCGCACTTGCCCGCCGACGCGTCGATGTCTTGTGGGCCCTCCCTGCGCGACGGCAGACTCTTCACCCTCCGACCTCCAGCAGCTCACGCCCCCTAAATGGGCCAACACGGGTGCCATGGAGTGGAAGCCGTCTTCGTCACCATGGGCCTGTTGAGCTGCGATCTTGCCGAAGCCCAACGAGCCTTCTTCAGCGCCCCATGCCGTGACGCCGAACGCCGGTTCCACAACGATGCCCTGGACCTGCTCGCCAAGGCCGCCGACACTGACGCCTGACCGCACCGACAGTCGGCAGAGCCTTGACTCGGCCATTAAGACTCCACCGACCTCGTGCGTCATCCGTCGGCGGGATCACCCAGAGCGCGGCTCACACGAATCCGCGTCTCCTCAGGGAAGTCCGAGGCAAGGTCGAGCACCCGTACGCGATCGGCGGGCGCAACGAGCGCGGGGTCTTCGAGATCGCCGATCCAGTCGGCCAACGTTTCGACGGCGAGTCCATGCTCACCGGCCCTGAGGAAGTCGAGCACGTGGCCACGCAGGGGTTCTGAGTCGGAACCCATGAGGGACTCGACGAGGCCCCGTACGCGCTTCTCCCACGCGGCTTGTGATTGCACCATCCCGGCAACCTGGCACGCGCGCCCCTTGCGTGCCCGATCCGACGGGCAAGAGGAGGGAGCCACGGGGAAGGACAGACAGGGCACCGCTCCCCCGCAGGTCAGCGAACGCGCAGGTCAACCGGAAGCCACGTACGGGGTCTTCCAAACTAGCTAGGCGGGTTCGATTCCCGTCGCCCGCTCCACATGGCTCAGGGCCAGGTCGGAGGTTCATCCTCCAGCCTGGCCTGATGCGTTTCGGATCTTCGTTTTCGCCTACGTGCCCGGAAATTACTGGTGAGCCTTTGCCTCCCCCTGCTTATCCTGCCTCGTCCTAAACAGGCCAGGGAGGTCCCTCACCATGAGCAGCACCACGACGTCGTCCTTTCCCGAGCGGATCGAGCTCTCGGGTGAGGGGCTCGTCCTCCGCGACTGGACAGAGGCGGACCTTGCCGCCATGCCGGAGCTGTTTGACCACCCCGACATCGCGTACTGGACACCGATCGTCTCCCCATTCGACGAAGCTGCAGCCCGCGCACGGCTGGACCGGGACCGGCAGCTACGGGCGGAGGGCACAACCATCCTGCTCGCCATCACCGTCGACGGCGGCGCACCGCTCGGCGAGGTGATGCTGCGGCGTGCCTCCGAGGGCACGGAGCTCGGCTACGCGGTCGGCCCGGCGCACCGCGGCCACGGGCTGGCGGCGCGGGCGGTGCGGGTGATGGCCGCGTACGCCTTCGAGCAGCTGGGCGCGGGACAGGTGATCCTGGAGCTGGAGGCCGAGAATGCCGCCAGCGTCGCCGTGGCCACCAAGGCGGGCTTCCGACTGCTCGACGTGCCGCTGATCACGGGTGAGGAGAAGGGACGACCCTACGCCTTGCAGACGTGGGGTCTGAACCGCCCGTGACCCTCTGCCTCCACCAGGCTGTCAAGGGGGACAATGGCGACTGACATCAATGGCTGACACCAACTGGCACGAACAACAGCGGGCAAGGCCGAACCTCGGCGCGCGGCAAGGCATCCGGGCGTGCCGTGATACTTCGGCATGAGCAGATTCGCACAGGTCATCGTGCTCGCGCCGTACGCAGAGGAGGTCATGGAGCCTCTCACCCGCGATGACGAGGAGCGCAGTTGGCGGGGCCGGTTTGTACCGGTCGAAAGCCAATGGGTCGGCTCCTTCGGCATTGGATGGGCCACGGAGTTCGAGCGGATGCACTCGCGGTCCGGGCTGCTGAAGCATCTGGAATCACTTCCCTGGCCCTGGCCGGAAAGCGTGCAGGTCCTGATTCGCGACCAGGATGACGATTGCTTCGGCCTGTGGATGATCCACGACGGCAAGCTTGTGGAGATCCCTCTGCCGCGCACGCAACGGTTCCATGATCCGGCTCCGCCGAACGAAGATTACGCGCCAGACCCTGGACTTTTGTTGCGAACAGACACGGGGCGTGGTCTCCCTGAGCAGACCCCTCCTGCTCTTCGGGATCCGCGACCGGCCTGGTAGCGCTGTCGAGTTCGTTGACATCCACGACTGATATCAACAGCAGTGCACGACGGCGGAAGCGGACGGCTCGCAACAGCAAGCATCGGGCGTCCGAAGCCCACAACGGCCACACCCCGATCGAACTTGTAAAGCAGATGTCGTCGGCTCCGCCGGAAGGCTGAGCCGAGGACACGAGCTACAGGCTCTCGCGCTCGATCAGGGAGCCGTCGGGCCCCATCGAGTAAATGCGTGGAGGTCCCATGGCTTCCATGGCCCTCTTCAACGCTGCTTCCTTCTCCGCAGGATCGGGACCGTTCGGGTCCCGCACGAGGAAGCCGTGGAGGTCTATGCCGCCGGCGTCGACGTCGTCGGGTTCGGGTCGGCCCTCCTGGACGAACCCGCAGAGGGCACGCAGTGCGTCTTCACCGAGGTCGAGGGGGTGGAAGGGCAGCGGGTACGACTGTTCGTCCTCGCCCGGCCAGAGGATGACGTCTGCGGGGCGGTCCCCGGCCCAGTAGGGGAGCTCGAAGGGAAGCGGTTCGCCGATGTTCTCCATGATCCCGCCGTCCGGCGACAGGCTCAGGGAGCGGATGAGGTGGCCGTCCTCCCATATGGAGAACGCCAGCCAGTCGACCACGCTGTGCATGGCATGCAGGACCAGCCTTCGGCCGGCACTCGCCTCGACGAGGTGCCTCGGCAGCCGCGACGGGAAATCAATCATCACACGCCGATCACAGACGACCTCCACCCCGGGCCAGCTGGCTGCGTAGGCCGTCCCGTCAGGGGGATATACACCGTCCCAAAGATCCGAGCCCACCGCCTCCGCGATCTCCCAGTCGGGATAGAGGCGCCGCATCATGGCGAACGTCCGCTCCATGTCCGCCGCATCCACCTGCCGGAGCAGGTCTGGCACATCGCCGTCGGCATACACCAACAGACCGGTCTTGGCTCCCACGGCCCCTCCTCAAAGCGCATCGCCCAGTCGCGGCCAGACCATATCCGCCCGCTCTGACATCCTCAGCCGCGTACCAGGAGGTCATCCCACACCGCGGTCCGCCGTGCCCGAATCGTGCCCGTTAGGGCGGGGAACCACGGTCAACAGCGGGTGCTGAGGCAGGCTTTCAGGCTTGGCTCCAGCACCTGTTGTGCCTGATCAGGGGTAGATTCAACCGCCGAAGCTCGGTGATTCCCAAGCTCAGAGCGCGGGTTCGATTCACTGGTGCTCCGAAGCCCGAAGCGCCGGCACTGCGTAGCCACGTAGCCCCGCCCGACCGTCGCGCACCTTGACCGCGTGGACGAAGAACCGGTGGTCATCAAGCTCACGCACGACCAAACGTTCGTACTCTCGGACTGGCTCTACGAGGTGATGATGCAGTCCGACCAGCTCGATGCGATCGTCCCGGACCGCGCCGTCCGGTCAGGGATCTACGCGATCTCCGGCACCCTGGAGACGTCGCTTGTCGAGATCTTCATGCCTGACAATGCCGGTCGTCTGGAGCAGGTGCGGCAACGTTTGCTCGACGGCATGGGTAGCTACGAGGAAGAGGAAGCAGAGGCGACCGAAGGCGTGTCAAGACAGCTGTCTGGCGATGACATCAGCGGATGACACCAACACGGCCGATCACCGGCGAATCCCGACGGACTCACGCGGCAGGTGGGCGCAGCACCGGCCTGGAGTAGCTGGCGTCGCGGGCCCGACAAGATCGCCCGGACAGGGCCTAGCAGCGGGACAGGGTGCCACTCTCCTTGGTGAGTTTGGTGCTGGAGGCCCAGCCTTCGGTGTTCGTCCCTTCGATACGGGCGTAGATCCACTTGTTGCCGTAGGCGTTGGTGATGTAGCAGTGGTAGTAGAGCTTCACACCGGTCTTGACCACGGTCACGTACTGGCATTCCGCGTACGGCCCGGTGTAGAGGTGGGACGTCTCGGCCAGGTAGCCGTAGCCGTCGCTGCGGTTCTCGTGGGCCCAGCCGGTGCAGGCCGTCGACACCGGGGTGGGCTCCTTCACCGTCGGGCTGGGCTTGGTCTCTGGGGAGGCCGACGGGCTCGCGGTCGGCTTGTCGCCTTCGCCGCCGGGCTTCTTCGTGGGGCCCAGCTCCTCGTCCTCGTGACCGTCCGGCTCCTCCGAGGTCGACGGCTTCGAGGAGGCGCTGGGAGAACCGGCGGACGACGGGGTGCTGCCCCCGGTCGGCCAGGGGCTGTCCGTGGAGGAGGCGACGCCGGGCGGCGTCGCCTGTGCGCCGTCCGTGGTCGTGCCGCCCCGTTGGGACGTCAGGGCGTAGGTGATGCCGGCGCCTGCGGCGATGAGCACGACGGCGGCCGCTGCCGCGACGACGGTGCGGTTGCTGCGGCGCTGTGCACGACGAGCTGCCGTCCGGCTCGTCTCGGGAGCGGGGACTCCGGCGTGGCTCGCGACCGGCGCGCCGTGCTGCGGCAGCGTCGACGGCAGGTCGGGCTGCGCGTAGCCGGCGTGCGGAGGCTGAGGCTGCGGGGCGGGCTGGGGGAACAGCGGGGGACCGAACCCGGGGGCCGGTGCGGCGGCGGCCGCAGCCTCGGGACCCACCGTGGGAGCGGGAGCGGGAGCGGGGGCGGGTGTCGGCGTCGGCGTCGGAGCGGCGGATGCGAGGTGCACCGTCCCGCCCGAGGCGACGCGCTCCAGCATGCCGCGCGCCTGTTCCGCCGTGGGCCGGCTCTCCGGCTCCTTCGCCATCAGCGCCTGGAGCACCGGCGTGAGCGGTCCCGCCCGGCGGGGCTCCGGCAGGGGCTCGGTGACGATCGCCGACAGGGTGGACCACGCGGACGTGCGGCGGAACGGCGAAGTGCCCTCCACGGCCGCGTACAGCGTCATGCCGAGCGACCAGATGTCCGACGCGGGACCGGGCTCCCTGCCCTGCGCGCGCTCCGGCGGCAAATAGTCGAGGGAACCGACGAGTTGACCGCTCTGGGTCAGCTTGGCCATGGCATCGTCACCGGAGGCTTCCATGCTGGCGATGCCGAAATCGGTGAGTACGACCCGCCCACCGTGCTCCAGCAGCACGTTTCCCGGCTTGACGTCCCGGTGGAGTACGCCGGCCCGGTGCGCGGCGTCGAGCGCGTCCATCAGCTTGGCGCCGATCGCCGCAGCTTCGTGCGGCTCCAGTGTGCCGCGCTCCATCAGCACGTCGTCGAGCGAGGGTCCGTCGACGAGTTCCATCACGATGACCGGGAGGCCCTGCTCCTCGGTCACGTCGTGCACGGTGACCACGCCGCTGTGACGGATACGGGCGGCGGCCTGCGCCTCCCGCTGCATCCGGGTCCGCAGGTCGGCCAGTTCGGCTCCGGAGGCGTCGGTGAAAGCCCGCAGGACCTTGACGGCGACCTCTCGGTTCAGGAGCTCGTCCACCGCCCGGGCGACCACTCCCATACCGCCGCGCCCGATCACGGAGGTCACCCGGTAACGCCCGCCGAGTACCTTGCCTATCAGCTCTCCGCCGTTCGCTTCCCCCGCCGTCACCGCACGCTCCGTTCCGTTGTTGTTCGCGAACCATCAACCCGAGTCCTCAAGGGTAGAGGCAGGAACGTGAGGGAAATGCGGCGGCCGTGCGCAGGTATGTAACGGCCCATCAGGGTTGTCGCCCATGGCGGGCACGGCGGTCCCGGGCCGTGCGTCTCGGCCGGCGTCAGATGTCAGGGCCGGGTGCCAACTTCCGCCGCCCAAAGGCCGCGCCCGCAATCACCGGGTGCGGGTCGTCGCAACTTGCCCTAACGTCTCTACGGGTTCGGCCCTGCTCCAACGGACCACAGTGGCGCGCGGGATGCTCGTCACCTCAGCTATCCGCCTGTACGGGACGCCGACTTCGACCGCCTCCAGGGCGAGAGACCGCAGAGCGGCATCCAGACGCTCCAACTCGGCAGCCAGGAGCGCCCGCTCTGCCCCCGGCTCCAACAGCCGATGCCGCGACCGGCGGCTCGCACGTGCAGCGGGCTGAGAAGCTGCATCCGCGAGAACAGTCCGAAGGGGCACCATATGACGCCACAGGGAACCGTCACGGTAGAGCACATGGACGGCTCGGCCGCAGCACAGGCTGAGGAGGCGTTCAGGCTGATCTATGCCGACGTGTTCGCGGAACCGCCGTACAACGAGACCGCTGACGATGTCGCAGCCACCTCCCGGCGCTTTCGCTCCCAGACCCGCAAGCGCACTTTTCGCGCCGCCCTCGCCCGTACCGAGGACGGCGAGCCGGTCGGCATGGCATACGGGTACCCGGTCGAGGCTGACACAGGGTGGTGGGACGAACTGACCGAGCCCGTGCCCGACGACATGCGGCGCGAGGACGGGCACCGCACCTTCGGTCTCATGGAACTTGCCGTACGCGGACCCTGGCGCGGGCAGGGTGTCGCGCGGCGTCTGCACGAGGCCTTGCTCGATGTCATCGAGGCCGAACGGGTGCTGCTGAACGTCCACCCGGACAGCAAGGCAGCGTCGGCCGCCTACCAGGCGTGGGGCTACCGCAAGATCGGCGAGGCGCGCCCGTGGGAGGGCCGGGACCTCTATGACGTCATGCTGCTCGACCTGCGCACATGACGACCACGTACAAACGAACGCGCATCGAGGGGGCTCCGTTGTCTGTTCAGTGTGCCACCGTCGGCGTGGTTGGGGACCGGTCGTGGGTGTGGTCGCCGGGTCATTCAGGGGTGTTGACGCGGTGGTCCGGGTGAGGGTGCGGGTGCGGGTGCGGTTCAGAGTTTGTCGGTCGCGCGGACCTGGTGGAGGTGGATGAGGACGTCGTAGGCCCGGCCGAGGGCGAGGGTGGGCAGGGAAAAATGTGCTCGCCGAGCTTCGGCGCCCCGAGGTCGTCCCCCATGAAGTGGACCCGGTGGTCGGGGTGGCGGCGGTTGTGCTCGCGCATCCAGCCGATCAGGCTGATGAACTCCTCGCGCTCCCGGGGGGGATCCGGCCAGTGTCTCCTCCACGATCCTTCGCGGGTCGCCGGAACCGCCCTGGAGGTCGCCACCCGTGCGGACCCCGTCGGGAAAGCAGTGGCCGACCTGGCGGGCGTGCCAGTCCCGCTCCGGATCGCCTGCGTCGAATACGCTGCGAAGACGTCCGACCTGGCGTCCATGACAACGCGTACGCAAAAGGCAATGCCGCGTGGTGGCGGCCCTCCGCGTCGGCCCGGACGGCGCAGCTGCCGGATACAGGAAGGGGTGTGCATGAAGTCCCCAGGCGTGCACCTACGGGAGATCACCGACGACAACCGGGATGCCGTACGTGCCCTCCGCGTCCGACGTGACCAGAAGCAGTTCGTCGCCTCGGTGTCCAAGTCGCTCAAGGAGGCGGCGAAGACGCCGGAGGCCAATCCCTGGTACCGCGCCGTGTACCGGGGCGACGAGCCAGTCGGCTTCGTGATGCTGTCGTGGAAACCGCCGGCTGGTCCTTTCAAAGGGCAGCACTTCCTCTGGCGCCTCCTCGTCGACAAGCGGTACCAGAGGCGAGGGATCGGCCGAGAGGCGCTCACGCAGATCGCCGCCCTGGTTCGCGCGGACGGCGCCACCGAGCTGCTGACCAGCTACGAGCCCGGCGACGGCGAACCATGGCCCTTCTACCAGAAGTTCGGGTTCGAGCCCACCGGGGAGATCGACGACGGCGAGATCGTTCTGCGGCTCACCTTCCCCGCTCGGTGAGCTCCTACGGGAAGCCGCGGACGGTTTTGACCTCTGGTGGTCACATCACGAAGCCGAGGAATACAACGAAGCCGCACCTTGCAGCCCGCCCGTAACCAGTCGCGTGTACTCGGTGCCGACCGCAGACGGGGTCGCTCAGCAGCTCCTCGCCGGCATCCGCATCCCCTGACCCCTCGAACCTATCCAGAGCACCCGTACCACCACGCGCGGACGACATCCAACCGGGCGGCAACAGACTTGGCCCCGGGCCAGGAGCCCGGGGCTGAGTCCGACGCGGGATTGCTGGAAACACACGTGGCGGGTGCCCAGTCGGCGCACCCGCCATCGTGGCTGACCTTCGGTGGCTCAGGTCAGAACAGTGCCTGCCTATCGCGGTCCCGAGTGTGAGTGCCGGTCACCATCTGTCGCGGGCGGGACGCTCTGCTCGTACTGGAAGACGTTGTGCGGGTCGTACTTCGCCTTGATCTCGCGCAGCCGGTCGAAGTTGTCTCGCCAGTAGGCGGTCTCCCAATCCTGCTGCCCGATGTTCGGCACGTTGACGTAGGCGCCGTTCACGTAGGGCCGCAGCGCCTGGCTGAATTCGGCGATCCAGGTCTGGGCCTGGGTGGTGAGCGGGTCGCAGACGCCTGGCACGTCACTGCGCTTCCCCCAGCCGACGCCGGGCTCGGAGTAGAAGAGCGCGTCGCGATGCGGGAACGCGGTGCCGCCGCGGGGGCTCTTCCTGACCGCCCCGCCGAAGGCCTGCACGAAGAAGTTGCTGTCATCCGTCGGGGCGCTCTGGATGAACGAGTTGACCAGGTCGATCGCCTCACTCGGGAACGGCTTTCTGGAGAACTGCGAGAAGAACTTCCAGTTCGCGGGTTCGAGCTCGATCGGAATCTGGAATCCCGAGTACACGTCGCCCCAGTTACCGACCTGAACAGTGACCTGGGGGCTGTCGATCGACAGGATCGGGTCCAGCAACTCCTTTACCTCTTCCTCCGATCCTTCGGCGAGAACCCCGAACAGGAAGATCTGGTTTCTGTGAATCTCGAGCTGGGTTCCGAGGCGGTTGTCGAGGAACGGCGCCGTACTCTGATACGCCTCGAAGATGGCAGCGAGGTCGTCGATGCCTGTCCACGTCGCCTGCAGATAGGCAACGCTCTTCAGCGGAGTCAGTTTGTAGGTCAGTGACGTGACGATCCCGTAGTTGCCGTTCCCCGCCCCGCGGAGCGCCCAGAGCAGATCCGAGTTGTGGTGCCGATCCACCTGGATCACCTTGCCGCAGTCCTCACCCGACGCGACGACGATCTCAGCCCCCACAAGGCTGTCGCAGGCCATGCCGATCCAGCGGGTGAGGAAGCCGAAGCCGCCGCCGAGTGTCGCACCGGACAGGCCTACGCTGCCCTCGGTTCCGGTGGTCACCGCGAAGTCCTGCTCCGCGAGCGTGGTCACCGCTTCCAGCTGGTTGAGCCCGGAGCCGACTGTCGCGATACGCGCGTCGGCGTCGATGTCGACCGACTTCAGCTCGCTGATGTCGATCACCAGGCCGTTGTCCACGTTGGACCAGCCCTCAAGGGCGTGGCGGCCGCTCCGCACCCGCAGCGCGACGTCGTTCTGCCGCGCCCACGTGAGGGCGTTGACCACGTCCTGGGTGTTCTGGGCGAAGACGATGACCAGCGGATAGTGGGAGAAGAGCTGGTCCCAGCCGAGGCGCGCGTCTGTGTAGTTGGGGTCTTGGGGGCGGACGATGCGGCCGGTCAGCTCCGCCGGCTCACATTTCGGGCCTTTGGGCCCTTTGCTCGCGGCGCTCGCGACCGTGGCGCCCGCGACCGCAATCCCCGGGACGGCGACCGCGCCGGCACCTGCGGCTGCCGTCGCCTTGAGCAGGCCGCGACGAGAAAAGTCGTGCATGGTCCATATCCTCTCGACCGGGCTGCGCCCGCATTCGACTAAGGCAAATCTTGTCCGCCAGTTGGCGCGTAAAATTCTTTGTGGACATTCCCTGCGACCCGCACAGTAACAGGGTGACCGTGGCGGTTTTGCCCGACACGCTAATTGAGGGCGATGACGACGGGCTGAATGAGGATGCGTGCGGGGTGGGCATGAATTAGCCCAGCCGGGTGGATCCGGCGGGGGTTTGATGTTCGCATTGCCGGAGTGATGGTCATTCTGTTGTGACTTCGGCAACCACTGTGCGCGCGCTGGACTTTTCGACATGAACCGCGTCCAGTGGTGGGTGCACTGCCAAAGCAGGCTCATTCTCCTTGGCCCGAATCCACCGACTTGGTGTCCGCGAATAACACTTCGAGGCATTGTCCTGGCTCATGCGCAGGACGGTACGGCCGAGTTGGGGAAGCCACCGGAAATATTTGCTGGTCGATTCCTGCCCGAGCGGACCACCACTGCCGCGCCACAAGCGCACCGGACCGGGCCGGGAGCAGCGGGGAACCTTGTTTGTTGCCCAGACCTTTTGCGCGGGGGCCGGGTTGCTTGAGTCTCCCGTAGGGGGAGACGTGAGGGTGGGGGTATGAACGACGACGGCGCGCTCTACTCGATCGGTGATCTGGCCCGGCGGACCGGCCTGACGGTGAAGGCCGTCCGGTTCTACTCCGACTCCGGGATCGTGCCGCCGACCGAGCGCAGCCCGGCCGGCTACCGACGCTTCGGATCGACGCCGTCGCACGCCTGGACCTCGTGCGTACCCTGCGCGACCTGGGCCTGGACCTCCCCACGATCAGGAAGGTCGTGGACCGGAGGTCTCGCTTCCCCAGGTCGCTGCGGCGCACGCCGAAGCACTGGAAGTGCAGATCGGCGCGCGGTGCTGACAGCGGTGACCCGGCGCGGCTCCGGCCCTGAGGAGTTGGACCTCATGCACAAACTGGCGAGGCTCTCCGAGGACGAACGGCAGCGTCTGATCGGCGACTTCCTCGACGCCGTCTTCGACGGGCTGCACGACCACCCCGCATTCGCGGCGGTCGTCTGCTCGATGACCACCCAACTGCCCGACGACCCCGAGGCGGAGCAGGTCACGGCGTGGGTGGAGCTGGCCGAACTGCTTCAGGACGTGGATTTCCGCTCCATCGTGCACGGGATGGCCAAGGACCTGGCCACCGACCGGGCTCCGGACGACACCACGGGCCTGCCTCGCATCCTTGTGGGGAGGAGCAACCGGTGAACAACGACGAACTGCTCGCCCGGCTGAGGGCCATCGACCCGGCTCGGACGTCTCGCGCTCCCTCACCCGACCTCAACCGCCTCCTGGAGGCCACCATGACCGCAGACACCAAAGCCCTGTCCACCAATGACGGCTCGGGCGGACGCCGCCGACGCCTGGTGCTTGCCGCAGCAGCAGCCGCGGTACTCGCGGTGGGAGGCGGCATCGCCTGGGGAATGGCGGCGACCGGCAGCCCGTCGTCCTCGGCATCCCCGCCGCCCAAGGCCGCCCCGGTGACCCTGACCGTCCCGGAGGCGCCTGCCGCCAAGTGCGCCGCGGTCACGGTCGACGTACTGGGCAGCATGCAGACCGCTTTCGAGGGCACGGCGACCTCCGTCAGGGGCAACCAGGTCGAACTCCGCGTGGACCACTGGTACCGCGGCGGGGACGCCTCCGCCGTCCGGCTCCAGAACGCAACGGAGATGGTCCCGCTGCTCAGCGGGGTGGAGTTCACAGCCGGTCGGCACTACCTCGTCACCGCCAACGACGGCCGTGTCACCCTGTGCGGCTACAGCGCCGAGGCCGACCCGCAGCTGCGCGGCCTCTACGACAAGGCGTACACCCGGTGAGCGCACGGGGGCGGCGACCGTTCCGTTGCTTGTGGAGCTCGCGACGCCATGCAGGTCGCCTAGGACTGCGGCGCCGAGCAGCTGTGCCGGCGGTTGCTGCCGAGGGCTGGACGGCCGTGTCCGGTTCCTGATCCCGGGGCCGGGCCCGTGAGTTCAGGACTCCGGGGTGAGAAGCCCGTACTGCATGGCGCGGGTGACCGCGGCGGTACGGTCGGAGACGCCGGGTTTGCCGAAGGCGCGCAGCAGATGCGTCTTGACCGTGGTGTCGCTGATGAAGAGCCGGCGCGTACCGCTGTCTCATTCATGCCTCCAGCTTTCAGCCGGCAGGGCATGCGCCGGGACGACCGACCAGGCGGACTCATGTCCTCCGTTCGGAGGACATGGGCTGTCGTACGGACGACGACGCGCACCGCGGGTCGGCCCGGCGACGTCATGCCGCACGCTTCACGCCCGCAGGCGTTCCCGACCACCAGGGCCAGGGCGTCCAAGTGAGGCATTCGGCGAAACGCCCTCGGTGAAGGGAAGTCACCGATACCGTGCGGGCACGGGCACGACAGCCGGCGTTCTGATCCTTCAACAACACTGTGAGGACACTGTGTTGCTCATTCAGGACCAGGATTACGTCCTGCTCAAGGACGGGCGGGTCCTCTCGGTGCACGGTCACACCCACCCGCCGGACCACGTGGTCGGCGAGCTGGCCTTCGTACCGGCGTCCGGGGGTGACTACACCTTCTTCGGTTCCCGGTACCGGAAGGCGTACGTGGCGGAAGGCCGGGGCATGTCCGAACGCGAGCGGGAGCGCGTCCGGGTCGAGACCGGCACCTGCTTCGACCACGCGCATCCGTTCGCCGCGAAGTCGCTCGTGCCCCTTGCACACATCGATCTCCACCTGTCGGCGTCGGTGGACCCACGCACCGGGGCGGCACCCGGCTCCTTCCTGCAGCGGTACGTCGGTGCGCATCTCGACGAACTCGGCCGCCTGCTGGGCGACGACATGCCCTCCGCCACGATCGGTATCACCGGCTCGGCGCGATTACTGCTGCAGGACCGCTCGGTGCGCTCGATGCACGACTTCGATGTCCTGTTCACCGGGCGTCCGGAGCCGCACCGTCTCATCGCCCGCCGACTGGCGGCGCACGGCGAGGCCAACGAGGAGGCACGGCTCCACGAGCACGGCAAGGGATGGCGCATCCGCCTGCGCACGCGCGCGGGCATCCTGTGCCCGTTCTTCCGCTACGAAGACCCGTCGGACGCCCCGCTGGCCGGGCTCACCGGCGTACGGACCCTGCTTCAGGACGTCACGGTCAGCGGGCGTGTGGTCGAGGACGATCACGGTGTCTACCTGCCCACCCTGCTCGCGATCGCGCCGGAACGGGTCTCCGCGCCGCTGCCGGCAGAGGTCGCCACGCGCCTTCCGGTGCTCGTCAGCCATATGCGTGACCGGGGGGACTTCTTCCGCGGCGACCGGGGCACCTTCACCGGCGAACTCTGCCATCTCACCACCCGTCGGGGGGACTTCATCGGGCTGTCGGTGATCGACGGATCGGACTCGCGTCTGGACACGCCACCGTGGCAGCCGTACTGACACCCGGGGACGCGGGCGTTCCGGCAACCATGCTCCCCGTTGCCCGGCAGGCGGCGGCGCAGGCCTTGGAGGAAGCGGTCACCGCCGTGTGGGGGCACCGGTTCGGCACGGTCTCGGTGACGCACGAGGTCGTCGATCCTCGCTCGCTCCACAGCGTGATCTCGCTCGTCAACGCCGACACGTTCGCCTCGGCGCAGGATCTGCTCCGCCAGTTCGTCGCGGCCGGGATCCCCCCGTACCAGCCCGTTGTGCTTCGCCGCCCGGAAACGGGCGGACTGCTCCTCGGGCCGTTGGTCGAACGCCACCCGAACGGGCTCGTCATCCTTGACGGAGTACACCGATGCCTCGCCGCTCTTCGGTACAGTCTGGCCACCGTGTCGGTGACCGTTCTCACCACCGAACTGAAGCCGGCCCCGGCCGGTCCATTCGTCCCGCTCGCGACCGTCACGCCATCCGTTTCACCACGAACGCGGATCCCGCTTTTCCGACACACGGGCAACGACAACTTCCGCCCGGCCCAAGCCTTCCTGACGCGGGCGCGGTCGCGCCTCGAACCCGATATCCACAGACTCCTGAAAGAGGATCACATGAGCCACGCCGACTACTCCTGGGACAAGGACTCGGAACTGAACGACGAATGTCTCAGTGCCGACGTCGTCCCGATGCGGTACGCCCTGACCGCGCCGCAGGTGGTGGTCAACGGCGACAAGCAGATCCTCATCGTCGACCCGCACGCCGCGGGTACCTGGGACACCTGGATGTTCCCCTACGCCTCGCTGATCCTTACCCGCGAGCAGCTGGCGGAGGGGACGGACGGCCAGGGCGCCGGCGACCGCGGGATCCTCGCCGTCGCGGAGGGAACGACGTTCCGGGAACTCTCCGAGGCCCTGGGCGCGCTGCGCCGCGGGCGCCAGGACGAGTACGTCTCCGCCATCCAGGCCGGCGTGAACAACGTCATCACGGATCTGAACGGCACATGGAATGGCAGCGAGTTCTACACGAACTACTCCCTGAAATTCTCCAAGACCTCGGACAGCTACACGGCCTACGAGTTCAGCTACTTCCTGAACCGGGTCGTGACGCTCTCGCCCGACATCCCGCACATGTGGATCGAGCCGCAGCTCCTCAGCGCGGAACTGCAGAACTCGGGCACCCCCTTCGGCCGCAAGGTCTCGTCCAATGTGGTCGACGCCCTTCCCGCCATTCACGGCATTCTGTGACCGACGGCGGGCCATGGGGGTGAGCAGATGACCTACCAAGTCCTCAGTGCCGAGAGTCCCGGGAAGATGCCGCTGCCGGCCAGCCCTTCCTCCGTATGGATCATCTCGACTCTGGAAATCGCTGTCGGCTCACAGGACGAGCGCCATCTCATTCTCATACACCCGAGCTATCCGCTCGCCGGGCAGCTCAACAGCGCGCCTCACGACGAGGGTTACTGGGCGCCGCCTTTCGTTGCCTATCCCGTCCCCCTCTCCTACTCACCGCCGACGACCGCGGGCTCGCTGCTGCAGCTCGCCACGGAAGCGGCCGAACAGATCGACATCGAGCGGGATCTCAACCATCTGGCGTACCAGATGGGCCTGCGGGACACCCGGATGAAGCGGCGCAGTTCCTTCCTGGAGTTGAAGGTGTCGCCGCGTTCGCCGAGTCTCGTGAAGGCGTACTACATCCTTCGCCACGGCCTGGTTGCCGTCGACACCTCCAGCTCACGCAACCTCGCGGATCCGGAACAGCGCCGCGGGTACGTTTTCCTGCCACTCGACCAGTACAAGTCCGCGACCCATGTCCGCCACAGCGAGGAACACGAGCGCAGCGAGCGGTGGTTCCTGGGCAAGCCGCTGATGAGCAACGTCGAGTACGTCCTGGGCGACGAGATGCGGAGGATGGCCATCAGCGAAGAGGGCCTCGACGTGGGGGCCGGTCTGTTCACGCGCGAGGAGCGGGGTGTCCTGTGCGTGGTCGACCTGGCGGGATACGGCACCGCGCTCAGTTACGCGCTCGACCACATGCACACGTTCTCCACGGCGGCGGCATCGGCTCAGGACGAGTTCCGCCGGCGCGTGGCGCATGAGTTCCACACCATGCTCGGCGACATCGGCACCACACAGGCCCAGTTCGCCGGTGACGGATTCGTCGCGGCTTTCCCCGAGCGGGTCTTCCCCGATGCCGCGGAACTGACCGCGAACATCCTCACCCGCTGGCAACGCCTCATCGACCTCGTCGAGGAACTCAACGGGTCCATCCGGGAGCCTGCGAAACGTGTGGGCACCCGCCTCGTACTGCACCACGGGGCGTACACCTACGGCCGTATTGCCGGCGCACGCAGCTTCGCAGCCGCGTTCGACGGTGCGTCGGTGATCGAGGCGGTCCGGCTGGAACAAGGGCTGGCCTCAGCCTCCAAGGAGAGGAGCACCGGGGTGTTCGCCTCACTTCCGCAACGCTCGCACCTGCTGGCGCTGAGCGCGGACCTCAGCGCTCGAATAGCGGGACCGGAACAGGAGGAGCGGTCCTTCGACGGGTGGTCGGCGCTCGGCCGGGCCCCACTGACCGCCAAGGAGTACGAGGGCAGCGCACGGATCTTCCAGCTCCCGGCGCGAGGCGGCGCACAGTGAGTCGTTCCGGCGGGGACACCCCGAGCCCGTTACCCGACACGGCGGCGTCGCTCGCCAACGACATCCTGCCCGTGCGCAGCACCGACCCCGCGCATCTGCGGTTCCTCGGCCGGGCTGCGGCCGCCACGGAGCGCCACCTCGACGACGCGGTGGCCAGGATCCGGTCGGGCACCCTCGGCCGCGGACTGTGGCACCCGACCGGATTCGCCACCTTCGAGGTGGCGCAGGTCGAACGGCTGGGCCTCGTCCGCGTCCATTTCTGGCCGATGGGCCTGCGCATGGCGCTCTCCGGCCACCCGCCGATCCACCAGCACTGCTTCCGCCTGTTCTCACGCGTTCTGGCGGGCGAGTACCGGGAGTCGCAGTACGGTCCGGCCGACTCCGTGACCGGCGCACAGCGCCGTGCCCCCGTCGCGGGCCGGCTCCTGCGCAAGTACGAAGTCCGAGACAACGGCGCCATGGGCAAGGACGAACTGCACGACACCGGCGAGGATCTGCGCGTGGTTCCCACGGTCCGTGCCGTCCGTTTCCCCGCCGGATCCTGGCACGAGGTGGAAGTGAACACGTTCCACGCGACGCCCATACCAAGAAGCCGGTTCTGTGCCACGCTGGCAGTCCTCAGCCTGCCGGTCCCCGGCGCCCACGACGTACTGCTGGGGCATCCCGGCTTCGGACCGGCCGTCCACACGCGGCGCGTCGTGAGCGACACGGAGTGGCAGCACATGCGCGCCCAGTTCATGGACGAGTGGAGGTACTAGGTGACCGCGTCGCAGCCGGACAACGCGGGCATACAGGCCTACGCCGAAAGACTGCTGGCCAATGCCCGGGACGAGGTCAAACAGGCTGATGCCAAGGCCTCGTTGCTCCTGGCCGCGTCCGGCGTCGCGCTGGGCGCGGTCCTGTCCGTCGCACTGTCTGAGGGCAAGTCGTTCGTGCCCACGGCCAACTCGGTGGAATGGCTCTGGTGGACCGGTCTGGCCGCGGCGATCGCGGGTGTGGGGCTCCTCGGGTACGCGGTCTGTCCCCGTAGCCGCCGGACGGCCGATGCCCCGGATCACCTCGTGGCCTACTTCGGTGATGTCGCGGAACACCCGAGGGCGAGCCTGGAAGCACGCATCGCCCGCACTCTCCAGACCCCGACAGCCTCCTCGCTGGATCAGCTCTACGAGGTCGCCCGCATCGCCGCCTTCAAGTACGCGTTGATCCGCCGGGCTCTGTGTCTGTTCGCCACCGCCGGCGTCCTGTGCGCGGCAGGGCTGCTGCTCAACCTGGTGGTGTGACCTGTCGGTACCGGCTGCACGCGAAGTTCCCGACAGGCCGGACACCACCGTGCGGCCCCGTCCTTGTCGTTGTCGACCCTGACGACGGCGGCGGAGAAGTCGAAGCTGACTCCGAAGTCGTAACCCCTGGCGGTGGTCATCGCGGCATCGATCGCGGTTTCCGGACACGATTCCAGCACCTATCCGTCTTTCACCTCATCGGCTGTCTTGGAAAGGCCCACATAAGCCTATCGGCCGACCCGACAGGCCGGTCCCATCTCAAGCTTGTAGCGTCGGACCACAGCACGACTGGCGGACCGGAAAACGGAAGGGGAATGAATTGACGCTCAGTAAGACGACTTCAAAGGTAACTTTGGGAACCGTTTCCGTTGCAGTCTCCATTGTCGTTGCAATTCCCCCCTCAACCCCCGCTTCCGCTCCCGCTTCCGCGCCCGCGCCCGCTGCCGCTCCGACTGCTCCCACCGCAGCCGAACCCCATGAGGCACGGAGGACGGAAAGCGCATCTCAGCGGATCAACGGCGAGTTGATTGAATGCGCGTCCGAAAACCCCAGACTGGCAATTTCCCTGACCCGAGGCATAGCGAAGTCCCTGAAGAGTCGCGCCAGCGAGGCCTCGATGGTGCTGTACGACCGAACCACTCATACATCGTGCACGTACGACGCGGACAAGCACTACGACTCCGCGAGCACGGTCAAGCCGGTGGTACTGGGCGCTCTGCTCCTGGCCAGGGGCGGCCACTTGGACGAGGACGAGCAGGACCTGGCCAGGAAGATGATCGTGAGCTCGGACAACGACGCGACGTACGCCCTGTGGGACAGCCTGGGGCCCAAAAGAGTTCAGAATTTCCTGGACAAGGCCGGAATAAGGAACACCATCATCAACGAAGCAGGCTTCATGGGCCTGACTCAGATCACTGCGAGGGACCAGGCCAGACTGCTTGAGCTGCTCACCGGCAAGGACAACGCGGTTCTGAAGGCCGAACAGCGCGCCTACATCCTGGGTCTTATGCACGACGTCGAGAAGGACCAGCGGTGGGGAGCGCCCGCCGGAGCCCCTTCGGACGCTTCCGTCCAGGTCAAGAACGGATGGCTGCAGCGTTCCGAGAGCGGGCTCAAGAATCCCTGGGACCGCGGGGACTGGAAAGTCCACAGCATGAGCGCATTCACCGGCCACGCCTACGACTATGGCCTCGTGGTCCTCACCGAGAACAACAGGGTCCCTGAAGACGAGTCGGAGGATGCGGGATGGGAATACGGCATGGATACGATTGAGGGCGTCGCGAAGGCCATCCACCACAGCCTGTACCCGGACCGGACTCCCCGGGCCACCAGCCGACCGCCTGTGAACGTGACGAAGGAGGCGGTTCCGGCCGGGTGACGGATTCGGCGACGAAGGCCGGGTGCGAGGCGGGAACTGAAATCGAGAAGTGCTGATCAACGTGTGGCCGGTCCTGCGCACGCTCATCAGCCGGGACATCCGCGACGTCTGGGAGAACGCCTCCTCCACACCGCAGACCCGAGCCTTACGAGTCCGGCTTCCAGTCCTGGACGAGGAGCCCGAGCAGCACCTCGTCAAGAAACTCGCCCATCACCCAGACCGAGGAGCGCAGCACGCCCTCGCGGACGAAGCCGTTGCGCTCAGCCGAGCGCAGCATCGCGGTGTTGTCCGACAGCGTCTCGATCTGCAGCCGCTGCAAGCCGCGCACGGCGAAGCCGTAGTGGCACAGCGCCGCGACCACGTCGGTGCCGTAACCCTTGCCGCGAGCGGACGGCAGCAGCCCCAGCCCGATGTGCGCGGACCGGTTGTGGTTGTCGATGCCCCACAGCGTCGCGGTGCCGACCAGCGTGCCGCCGGCCAGCTCCACCACAGAGAACGGGACGTGCCCTTCCTCCTTGTCGTCCACCACGAGCCGCGGGTCCTTCGAGCCGGGCGTGATCGGCCGCCACGGCCGGCCTTCGGCCCTCGAGGCGTTGACCACGTCGTCGTAGAGCTCGGCCCGCAGGATCGGGATGTCGTCCTCGTGCCGGGCCCTGAGCCCGACCTTGCTGCCCTTTAGCATGCAAGCTTCCTATCCGACCGGGCTCGCCGACGGCAAACGAGTAAGGCAGCTGCGTTGGCATCTCCCAGGCCCCCAGGGCCTGGAAGCGCGTCGCTGGGCCCCGGAAGATCCGCCGGACAGGGCCTAGGCGCGGCGTCCTTGGTTCCTGGGGTGGTTGCGGGCCGTGCGCTCATTGCCGAACTTGTACGCGCCCGTCCAGCGGGCCATCACCGCCTGGGCGTCGCCGGACTCCACTTCCGCGGCGAACTGCGCCGCACGGTTGCCACGCAGTGTGGCGGCCTTCCGTCCGCGATGGGTGATGACGATGGTGCCGTCGGCGCGGGATTCGTAGCTGAATCCGGAAGGGGTCGGCATGATCGGACCTGCCTCGTCTCTCGGTGTCTGGCGAACACTGCTGAAAACCGGCGCAGCGGGCAACGGCGCGCGCCTGGAGGTTCAGACTGTGACGCCTGTTCTGGTCGGTGCCCAGAGGGATGCACGCGCAGCACGTGAGGGACGGTACCTTCCTCCTCCGCCGGCGGTTTGCGGACCAAGAACCGGACCAGCGCGTTCAGTTGGCGGGCGCATCCGCCGCCCTACTGCACACGTCGGTCCAGACCCGCGATCCGTGTTCGTCCGGCCACCGCTCCTTGGAAGCCCGCGTCCCTCTCGCGGGAGCCGCTCATCCCGGCATTCGTGACGACATGTCCGGGAGTACGGGACAGCACCGCCAGCAAATCTTTGCAGCAGCATCACAAGGGCTGCGCACCGCCTTCGGCGGGTGCCGTTAGCGTTGCTGGCCGCTCGATCCCGCGTGCGAACTTGAAGAGGTCGCCGGCGTCCCTGGCGGCGCAATCAGCACAGAAAGATCGCAGATGGACTACTGCTCCACGTGCCGTCGGAATCTCAACGGGGCTCTCGTGTGCCCAGGGTGCGGCGCCTACGCTCCGGACATCGCCCCGCCTGCCCACCGTCTCCACGACGCGGTCGCCTCTGACGCAACGATGCGGGAGTCATGGCGCGCGGAGCAGGTCCCCGCTCCGGAGTTCCACCCCGGGGCTCATGACGCCGGTGCCGCTCCGGTCGGCAGCGGGGCGTCCGAAGACGCGATGGCGGATGTATCGAGCACTGAGCGTTCGTCCGGCTCGTCGAGTTCAGCTGGTTCGTCCGGTGACCTCGACGGCTCCGCTCCCGCCCTGCAAGGCGGCCGGGCGGCTCGGCGCCGGCAGCTGGCACGTTGGAAGAAGAACCGGCGTCGGGCCTTGACCGCGACGGCCGTCGCCCTGGTCGGTGGCGGCCTGACCGTCGCCGCGCTGCCGGCCGTCAGGCCTTCGGCGAGCCACACACACGCAGCCTCACGGCCGGAACCGGTCACCACGGCCACGCCCGGGACAGCGCCCACCGGCGGGGCGTCGGAGCAGCCGGACAGCCAGGCTTCGCGGCGTACCAGCACTCGCCCGCCCGTGACAACGAGCGGGGGGCAGAACACCGCCGCCGCACCTCCCAGCGCGACGACGGTCCGGCATGCCACAACGGCCACCGCGGCCGAGCCCCCCACGACGCCGCACACCGCAGCCGAACCGGCCAAGGGGACGCACGTCGGCAACACCGCCGCCCCAGCCGCCCCAGCACCAGCCGCAGCCCCACCGACCCCGGAGACCACCGCGCCCGCTTCAACCGAAGCTCCCGACGAAGGCACTTCGGCTCCTCTGAACCTCTTGCCGACAACTCCGTCGGCCGGGCCGACCTCGCCGGCGCACGTGTGCCTGATCGGTGTGTGCATCGGCTGATTGCTCCGCTGCGATCGCACACCGACGCCTGCTCACGCTGCCGAATGCCACCGCCGAAACATCAAGGAGGCCGAGTCCCCGTGAGCGCCTGCTACCGAGCACAGCTGCACAGAATCGGCCGGTGGTGGGCCGTCGACATTCCGGAACTCGGCCTCCACACTCAGAGCCGCACCCTCGACGAGGCCGGGGACGTGGCGCGCGACGCCATCGCCGAAGCACACGGCACTCGACCGGACACGATCGCCGTGGAACTGGTGGTTCCGGAGTTCGCAGCACTGCTGCAGGGCGTGCTGGAAGCGAGAAGGCAGCGGGCGTGGGCCGACACTGCCGAGCAGCGGGCGTGGGCCGATGCTGCCGAGCAGCGGGCGATCGCCGCTGCTGCTCGCACGCTGGTCGAGGACCTGCGCGTGAGCCAGGGTGACGCCTGCCGACTGCTCGGCATATCTCACCAGGAGGTGTCGCAGCTCTCCCCGGCCCGCGGATCCGCCGTTCCACGTCCATGGCGCCTCGACCCACTGTCCACGCCGAGCGCACCGAGCCTCGGTATCCGCAGCAGCGGTGATACGGGGCAGCACGCGAACGGGCGTCAGCGTCCGCGACCGGGGCTCGCCGATGGCGCACCCGACAGCGGCGGCACGTCGCGCCCGAAGCGGCACCGGCAGGGAGCATCCATCCGTCCGCGCTGGGCGATTGCGGAGGATGACGCCTGAAGGACGGGCATGGCGGAGGGGTCGGCTCCGGCGATTCGACCGGGTGTCACCGGAACTGCGGGTGCCACACCTCTCCGGTGGGGCCGTCATCGCCGACGACCGTGATGTCCGGCCATTTGTCGAACGCGGAGCAGGGGTGGGAGATACCGAGGTCGACCTCGTCACCTACGTGCAGGCCGTGTGCGTCGGTCAGGACCAGATGGTGGTCGAAGATCTGGGTCGCGGTGGCGCTCGCGGCGGGACGCGGCTGTCCTTGCGGGCCGCGGACGCTGATCAGGACCGGCAGGCCTGCGTCGTAGGGAAGTTCGCGCTTGCCGGCGCCGATGACGGCTCGTCCTGGTTCCGGGGTCGACAGAACGACCGCGCGGACGGTGAGGGCCGCTTCCAGCCCCGGGAAGGGCGAGACATGCTCGTAGGTGCCGTGGTCGTGGGTGACGTAGCAGCCGGACCGCAGCACGAACACCGGCTCCTGGCCGCCGAGTTGCCCGAGTACCTCGCGGTGGGCTGCGACGGCCCGGTCGGGGAAGGCTGATCCGCCCATGCTGAAGACGGGCTGTCCGGTCCGGACCAGCGGCGCCAGGCCGCGGAACACCTCGGCCGCCTGGCGGCAGTGGGCGTCGACGTCGGCGACCGTGGCGGAGTCCCGGCGGTTGGGCCGGATCCCCTCGTAGCCCGCGACACCGGCGAGGAGCAGCCCGGACGGGATCTCGGCGACGGCCTTGCCGAGCGCAATCGCAGCATCGGCATCCCGTACGCCCGTCCGCCCTCCCGGAGCACCCACGTCGACGAGCACCCGCAGGGGGTTGCGCGCACCCTCCACGGCGGAACGCGCCAGGTCGAGTCCCTCTGCCGAGTCGACGAAACAGAAGACTTCGAGGCCGGGGCCGAGGTCGGCGTCGGTGTCGGCCCCGGCGTCGGTGTCGGTGTCGGGAATCGAGTCGAGCCAGTGCCGCACGAGGGCGAGGTCAGGGCCGTGGATCACCTCGTTGGCGATCACGATGCGGCGAAGTCCCCATCCCAGCGCGACGCCGGCCTGCCGCACCGTGGCAACCGTGACTCCCCAAGCCCCGGCCGCCGTCTGCCGTTCCACGATGGGGCGGGTCATCGTGGTCTTGATGTGCGGGGCCAGCTCGACGCCCTGCTCGCGGCACCAGTCGCCCATCAGCCCCACATTGCGCTCCAGGGCACCCAGACCGAGCCGCAGCTCGGGCAGCTCGCGCGCGGGGAAGCCTGCGGGTGCGGCACCGCTGGGGTTCATCGATCCTCCGGATGTGGGTCCTGGCGCGACGCCGGCCCCGGCGATCGCCGTACGTCCGTAGTGCGTCGTGCGTCGTGCGTGGTGCGTCGTCCGTCGTGCGGCTCGGCGGGTGTCCGCCAGGAACGGGCAACGTCTATATCGGATGCAGTGTCGCCTATCCTAGACACTAGTGGCCACTATGCTGGATGTCGCACATCGTTTACCGGACGGAGGACGGTCCATGACGGCCGGCGATCACCCGCCCGGCTCGGAGGAGACACCCCGAGACACGGGCATCGGCCGGCACCTGCGCCGCGAGCGCCTGGACAAGGGCTACACGCTGGAGAAGCTGGCCGAGGAGACGGGCCTGTCCCGCAGCTACCTCAGCAACATCGAGCGCAACGTCAACAGCCCCACCATCAACACCCTGCGCACGATCGTCGACGCCCTCGGCGTCTCCCTCAGCCGGCTCTTCCGGGACATCGACCGCGAACAGCGCGTCCTCACCCGCCCGGACCAACGGGTGGAGCTCACCCGTGCCGGAGTGGAAGGGATCACCTACTCCCTGCTCAACCCCAACCCCGTCGGCAGACTCGAAATGATGATCCTCGAGGTGGCTCCCGGGGCATCCTCCGGAGACCGGCCCCACACCCACGCCGGAGAGGAAGTCGGTCTCCTCCTCAGCGGGGAACTCGACTACTGGGTCGACGGCGTCCACTACCGCCTACAGCCCGGCGACAGCGTCAGCTTCGAGTCCACCACTCCTCACCGCTACCACAACCCCGGCACGGTCCCGGCGGTCTGCGTCTGGTCGGAGACCCCGCCGGGCTTCTGACCCGACGGGACACGACCAACTGGGACACGACCGTCCGGAACTCGGCTGCCCAGGCGGACGCCCCGGTCGCGAAGGAGCGAGGAACGAGCGGCTCTGCCGGAACGGATTCGCGATCACGAGCAGGCCACCGCTCAACGGTCCGGGCGGCAGCGGATCCCAGGCTCGGAGCTCGGGGCTCGGAGCTCGGGTTCCACTCCCGTCACCGCCACATGATCAGGACTCAGATCGGATCGGATTCAGAACAGATTGGATCGGATCAGACCTGGAGCCCGTCGGCCCACAACTGGACCACACCCCGTGGACAGGCCCGCTCACCCCCGTGGAGAGGGCCGTCATCGGAGTCACCCCATCGTTTCCAAGCACCACGCCCTCATCAAGACCAATCTTCTGTACGATCGGTAAGTGGCATTTACCGAACTGGGGGAGATAGAAGCGTTCCTGGCCCTTGCCGAGGAACTGCACTTCGCCAGGGCAGCGGACCGGCTCCGGCTGTCCCGACCGCGGGTGAGTCAACTCATCCAGTCGCTCGAACGGCGCATCGGAGACCGTCTGTTCGACCGCACGAGCCGCCGGGTGACCCTCACACCCACCGGCAGCTTCCTGCTGGAACGGGTGAAGCCGAGCTTCGAGGGGTTGCAGCGATCCATCGAGGAGACCCAGGCATTCGCCCGCGAGCTGCGCATCGGGTTCCTCGGACCGTTCGCCGGCGCGGTGGACGCCTCGGTGGCCAACTTCCGCCGCACTCACCCGGAGTGGTCGATCAGCATGACCGAGACCCGCTGGGGCGACTACTTCGGACCGCTGCGGCGCTCCGAGGTGGACATGCAGGTCACCATCTGGCCGGTTCAGGAGCCGGACCTCACCAGTGGCCCGGTGATCGCCGAGTATCCACGGGTGCTCGCCGTCTCGGCGGGCAGTCCGCTCGCGACCAGGTCGTCGGTCGACGCGGAGGAACTGGCCGAGCACACGATGGTCGAGATGCCGGTGACCGCTCCCAAGGAGATCCGCGAGGGATTTCTGCCGCAGCGTACGCCCGGCGGACGACCCATCCGCAGAGGGCGCCTGGTCAAGACGCAGCACGAGATGCTCAGCCTCGTCGCGACGAGCAGCGAGGTCTGCGCGACCTCCACCGCGCTGACGCAGTACTACCGCCACCCCGACGTTGCGTTCGTGCCGCTGACCGGACTGCCGCCGGCCCGGGCCGTGATCAGCTGGCGCACTGCCAACGAGAACGCCAAAGTCAGGGACTTCACAGCATCACTGCCGTCGCTCACCTGACACGACACGACACCAAGGCGCGGTGACGAGATCAGCGTCCTCGTGTCGGAAGGCCCGTTTGCCTTCGCCGACGAGGACTGGGACGGCTCATTCATCACACTCGAATCGCCGGCGTTCGTCGCACCGGCGGAGATCAGGCTGCCGCGCCGCCTGGCGGACATCGTCGCTCCACAGGCGGCCGCCCGTAGCGATCGGGCCGGAGCCACGGCCTGGACTCCGGCGGCCGCACCCCGCCGCCCACGCCTACGCCTACGCCTACGCCTACGCCTACGGAATCGCGTTCAGCCTTTGACGACCCCCAGCGGGACCAGGCGGGCAACCTTGCGGCACAGTCCCGCACCCTCGCTCGCCTGTACGACGCGGTCGATGTCCTTGTACGCCATCGGGGCCTCCTCCGCGAGTCCGCGCCAGGAGGCGCCCCGCACCGCGATGCCCTGTGACTCCAGCTCCGCCCGCAGGTGCTTGCCATCGACCTCGCGTGCCGCGCGGTGCCTGCTCCGTACTCGCCCGGCGCCATGGCAGGTCGAGTGCCACGCACCGCCGCCCGGCACGCCCGCCAGCACGTAGGAGGCGGTGCCCATGGTGCCCGGGATGAGCACGGGCTGGCCGAACCCGGCGAGGTCGCGCGGGAGATCGGAGTGCCCCGCCGGCAGTGCACGGGTGGCTCCCTTGCGGTGGACACACAGCCGCAGCGTGGAGCCGGCGAAGGGGTGCGTCTCGATCTTGGCCAGGTTGTGCGAGATGTCGTAGACGAGGTCCAGGTCGCAGCCGACCGTTTCGGCGAAGGCCCGCCGGGCGGCCTCGGACAGCAGCTGGCGGTTGGCGCGCGCGTAGTTGGCCGCGGCGGCCATCGCGGCCAGGTACGCGCGGCCCTCGTCGGAGTCCACGGGGACACAGGCGAGCTGCCGGTCGGGGACCTCGATTCCGTACCGCGACATGGCCCGGTCCATGGTGCGGACATGGTCGGTGCAGATCTGGTGCCCCAGGCCTCGGGAGCCGCAGTGGATCATCACGCAGACCTGCCGCTCCCGCAGCCCCATCGCCCGCGCCGCGGCCTCGTCGTAGACGGTGTCGACGGCCTGCACCTCCAGGAAGTGGTTGCCCGAGCCCAGACTGCCCACCTGACCGAGGCCTCGTTCCACGGAGCGATCGCTGACCTGCTCGGGAGCGGCCCCGGGCAGCACGCCCTCGTCCTCGCAGCGCCACAGGTCGCGGGCAACGCCATGTCCGCGCTCCACCGCGTACCGCGCGCCGCCCGTCAGGACCTGCTCCAGCTCGGACCGGCTGACCGACCACACCGCGCCCCGTCCCGCTCCGCGCGGGATACGCCTGCCGAGGTCGTCCATCAGGTGCCGCAAGCGGTGCGGCGCGAGCGCATCGCGGTCGTAACCGGCCGCGAGCAGCCGGACCCCGCAGGAGATGTCGAAGCCGACGCCACCGGGTGAGATCACACCGCCTGCCGCCGTGTCGGTCGCGGCGACGCCGCCGATCGGGAAGCCGTAGCCCCAGTGCACGTCCGGCATCGCGTACGAGGCGTCGACGATGCCCGGCAGCATGGCCACATTCACGACCTGGACCAGGGCCTGGTCCCCGGCGGCCTCGGGCAGCAGATCGCGGCTGGCGAACACCACGCCCGGCACGCGCATCTTCCCGTGGCGGTCGACGCGGAACCGGAACGGTCCCTCCTCCACGATCTCGACGGCTGTCCCGGTTGTCCCGGCTGTCCTGACCACGATCGATCGCCTCCTCCGGTCCCCCTTCACACCGGCCGAGCGGCGCGACCCGGCTCATACGTCCAGCGTCACCGAACAGTTCCAGCCCTCGGCCCCGTGGGCGAACACCAGCTCATGGAGCGTCACCGCCTTGGGCACCGCGCCGATCACCGGCAGCGAGTCGACGCCGGCGACCCGGAAGCCCACCTGCACACCGCCCGGGATCGCTGCCACGTCGACGTCGACCGGAACCTCCCCCGCGGTGTCGAGCCAGTACACGACCTCCTCCAGCAGGGCCACCAGCAACTCCTCGTCGTGGTCCGCCCTGATCACCACGTCCCGTGTGCGGTCACCCGTCGCTCCGCCGAGGTCGACGAACGACTCGGCGACGCCGCGCACCGCATGCGCCAGGCAGTCCTCACGGCTCGGGGCCCATGCCTCGACCCGCAGGTCAGCGGTGTGCGGAACACTGCGGTGCCCGCCCGGCCGGGCCGGGGGCTCCAGATCCATCGCCGCCCCATTTCCCTGGGCGTCATTCCTGACACACCCATCCTCACCCCTGGCGGGTGCACAGCGCAGCCGGCCTCGATCCAGCAGAAGAATGAGAAATGGGATCGCGAAGACCGAAGCACGAACCCGGCGGCGGTGGGAGTTCCACTCCCACCGCCGCCGGGTTCCAGACACACTCGCCCGTGGCCCTCGGTTCAGCGCACCGTGATCGACCGGATCAGGCGCACCGGGTTCCGTCCGCCGGAGCTCGGCCCTCGAGCAGGTAGGTGTCAACTGCGTCGTCGACGCACGAGTTACCCATGACGTACCCGCTGTGGCCGTCGCCGTCGCGGGTCAGCAGCACACCGGAGTCCAGCTGCTCTGCCAGCCCCTGGGCCCACGGGTACGGCGTGGCCGGGTCCCGGGTGGTGCCCACCACCAGGATCGGGGGTGTTCCCGGAGCATTGACCGCGTGCGGGGTGCCGACCGGCTTGGCCGGCCAGTCCGCGCAGCTCAGCGCGCTCCAGGCGAGCCACTCCCCGAACACGGGGGACGCCTGCCGGAAGGAGGGAATCTCGGCCTGGACCTGCTCGGCCGAGGTCACGGCCGGGGGATGGTCCAGGCAGTCGATCGCCGTGAACGCCTCCTGGCCGATGCCGGGGCCGGAGAGAGCCATCAGCCCCAGGTCCGCCCCGTTGCCGGCCAGCGCCTGCTCCAGGGCCGCCCGCAGCTGGGGCCAGGCGTCCTTGGAGTAAAGGGCCCCGAGAATGGCCGAAAGGGCGGTGTCCTTGTCGAGGGTGCCCGCCTCGGCCGCCGGCAGCGGCTTGCGGTCCAGGCTCGCCAGCAGCTCGTCCAGACGCTGCCGGGCCCCGGCCAGGTCGGTGCCCAGCGGGCAGTCCGCCCTGGTGGCACAGTCGGCCAGGAAAGCGTCCAGGGCCAGCTCGAACCCGGCCGCCTGCTCGCGCGCCGCGTCCAGCGCGTCGACCCGGGGGTCGACGGCCGCGTCGAGAACCAGCCGACCGACCTGGTCGGGGAACAGCTCGGCGTAGAGGGTGCCCAGGTAGGTGCCGTAGGACACGCCGATGTAGTGCAGCTTCTCGTCCCCGAGAGCGGCGCGGAGCACATCCATGTCCCGAGCGCTCTCCTCGGTGGAGACATGGGCCAGCCGCGCCCCGGAGTTGGCCTGGCAGGAGGCGGCGAACTCCTTGTTGGCATCGACGTATCTGGTGACCTCGGCCGGGTTGTCCGGGGAGGCGTCGAACGTAGCGGGGTCGGCCGACAGCATGGGTGCGCAGCGTATCGGCGCGCTCTGCCCGACACCGCGCGGGTCGAAGCTGACGAAGTCGTACCGGGAGCGCAGCTGTGCGGTGGAGAACACGTCCGGATCAGACTGCACGGTCTCGATACCGGATCCGCCCGGGCCGCCCGGGTTGTACACCACAGAGCCGATCCGCTCGCCCGGGTCGGTCGCCTGCCTGCGGGCAAGCGCCAGCTCGATCGTGGGCCCACCCGGGTCGGCGTAGTCCAGGGGCACCTCCAGCTGACCGCACTGGACACCGGTACCGCAGGAGTGCCAGTTGATCTTCTGGGTGTAGAAGGGACTCAGCCCTGCCGGTGGGGAGGTGTCGATGATCTTCGCGACGCCCTGGTAGACGAGCGACGGTGTGTGCATGAACAGCACGCTCAGCAGTCCCGCACTGGCAACCAGACCGACCAGCGCGGCCGGCCACGCGGGACCCCAACGCCGACGGCTCACTCCGGGGGCCAGGAAATCGGCGACACGTCCGAGCAGCGCGGACGTCCCTGTCAGGGCCTGACGCAGTGCCCGCCCGCGCTTGGCCGTCCAGCGCAGGACGGACGCGGTACGGGAGGGACGCACGGGAGGCTCGCTTCCGTGGTGAGGGTCCGGCGCTTGGGTGGTCATGGTCGTTCTCCAGTCTCCGAGGTGGCCGTGAATGCCGGCCCGCACTTCGAGTGAAGGCGACGAAGACTTTTCGGTTAACTCCCGAAAAAGCGTGACTTGACACGGTTCTTGATCTCTGCATCTTGAGATCAACCCAGGTCAGGGGCGCCCGGGGTGTTTCTTGGGCGCGGCCGCAGCGCCTCGGCCTTCCACCGATGTGGAAGGCCGAGGTCGTGGTGAGCAGGGCGCCCGAGGTGTGCCTGCTGGGGACGGCGACACCTGCGGAGCCCGGGGTGTTCGACCCGATCGTGCGGATCA
>NZ_JBVJKN010000021.1:0-117011 GCF_055585225.1 Streptomyces sp. NPDC053673
CGCTGACGCGAGAACTCCACGAACGTCGCCGGTGTCGACATCACCGTCACACCACCGGCCAGAGCCAAGGAGCACTCACCCTGCCGCAGCGCCTGCACCGCCATATGCAAGGCCACCAGCGACGACGAGCACGCCGTGTCCACGGTCACCGCCGGGCCGTTGAATCCGAAGGTGTACGCGAGGCGTCCAGAGGCGACGCTCGACGTGGTGCCGGTCAGCAAGTGGCCATCTCCCAGGCCGTCCGGCTGGTGCAGGCGCGGGCCGTAGTCGGAGCCCATGGAGCCGATGAAGACTCCCGTGGACGAGCCCCGCAGGCCGGCGGCGTCGATTCCGGAGCGCTCGATGGCCTCCCAGGCGGTCTCCAGCAGCAGCCGCTGCTGCGGATCCATCGCCAGCGCCTCGCGCGGCGAGATCCCGAAGAAGGCCGCGTCGAACGAGGCCGCCTCCTCGAGGAAGCCGCCGAACCTGGTGGCGGAGAGGCCGGGTGCGTCAGCCGTGGTTCCATAGAGCGCGTCGAGGTTCCAGCCGCGGTCGACCGGGAAACCGGAGATCGCGTCCGTACCCGTGGCGACCAGCTGCCAGAGGTCTTCCGGTGAGGTGACTCCACCGGGATAGCGGCAGCCGATGGCCACGATCGCGATCGGCTCGTTGCCGTCTGCGTCATCGGCCCCGTCCGCGGCGGCGGAGACGACCATGTTCTGCGATCGGTCGCCTTCACTGTCGCCCGTCAGGCGGTCGTGGAGGTGGTCAGCGAGGCGGCTGGGCGTCGGATACTCGAAGACCACCGTGGTCGGCAGCCGTACGCCCGTCAGGTCGCTGATCTGGTTGCGGAGGACGACGGCTCCCGCCGAGTCCACTCCCAGTTCCTTGAACGTACGGGACGGGTCGACGGCCTGCTTGTCGCGGTGGCCGAGCACGCCCGCGGCGGCGGCGACGACCAGGTCACGCAGTTCGTGCCGCGTCTTGGCAGCGTCGTCGCCATGGACGCCGCCTGCGGAAGCCCGCGCGGAACCGTCTCCGGAACCACCTCCGGCCCCGCCTGTCCCCAGGCGCCCGCGCCGCAGCGTCGCGTCACTGAGCCAGTGCCGCTCCCGCTGGAAGGCGTACGTCGGGAGGTCCACCGGTCGCGCGCCGGGGATGACGCAGTGGCGCTCCAGGTCGACTGCCGCGCCCCGGGTGTACGCCTCCGCGACGCTCCGCCGGATCCGGTCCGGGCCGCCCTCGGACCGGCGCAGCGTGCCGACCACGGCGGCCGCGCCGTGGTCCGCGGCCTCGATGGTCTCCTCGATGCCGCTGACCAGCACCGGGTGGGGGCTGCACTCGACGAACAGCGCACAGTCCCGTGCGAGCGCCTCGCGTGTGGCCCGCTCGAACTGCACGGTGTGCCGCAGGCTTTGGAACCAGTACGCAGCGTCGAGCCTGGCGGTATCGATCGGCTCACCGGTCAGGGTGGAGATGAACACCGTGGAGGTCGAGACCGGCCGGATGGGTTCCAGCAGGGTGAGCAGCTCCTCGCGGAGCACGTCCACAGCGGCGGAGTGCGAGGCGTAGTCGACCGGGATCAGCTTGGTCCGCAAGCCCTCGGCGGCCAGCTCGGCCTGGAACTCGTCGATTGCGTCGGCCGGGCCGGAGACCACCACCGAGGACGGGCCGTTGACGGTGGCGAGGCTGATGCCGGGGTGCTGCGGCAGCCGCTCCGCCATCGCCACCTGGGACGTTCCCACGGACAGCATGGCGCCGCCGGTGACCCGGACGAGGGCGCGGCTGCGGAGGGCCACGACCCGTGCGGCGTCGTCGAGGGTGAGCGCGCCGGTGAACGCGGCGGCCGCGATCTCGCCCTGCGAGTGGCCGATCACCACGGCCGGTTCGATGCCCTGGTCCCGCCAGACCTCGGCGAGCGACACCATGACCGCCCAGAGCGCGGGCTGCACCACATCGACCCGGCTCAGGTCAGGGGCGCCTGGGACCTCGCGCAGGACGTCCAGCAGGGAGTAGTCGGTGTACGGCGCGAGCGCCTCCGCACACTGGGCGATGCGACGGGCGAACACGGGGGAGGAGTCCAGCAGTTCGGCCGCCATCCCGGCCCACTGCGCGCCCTGACCGGGGAAGACGAAGGCGCAGGAGCCGTCGACCGTGCGGCCGGTGACCACCGAGGGGTGGGGAAGTCCGACCGCAAGCGACCGCAGGCCGTCCATCAGTTCGTCACGGCCCGAGCCGATGATCAAAGCCCGGTGCTCGAACTGGGCGCGCGTCCGGACGAGGGACAACGCCACGTCCGCGGGTTCCACCGCCGGGTGCGCGGCGAGGTGCCGGGCGAGCCGCTCGGCCTGGCCACGCAGGGCCGGCAGCGAGCGTGCGCTGACCACCCAGGGGGCGGCCGAGGCGGTGCCCGAGGGGGCGTACTGCGCCGGGGCCTCGACCTGCTCTGCGGCCTGGCGGTGCGGCGCCTCGCCCAGGACGAGGTGGCAGTTGGTGCCGCCCATGCCGAAGGAGCTGACACCGGCGATCAGCTGGGTGTCGGGTTGCGGCCATGCCTCGGGGGCTACGACCACCCGCAGGCCCAGCTCGTCGAGGGGGATGCGAGGGTTGGGGGTCTCGAAGTTCAGGTTCGGGGCGAGGCTGCGGTGCTTCAGGCTGAGGACGACCTTGAGCAGCCCGGCGATGCCCGCCGCGCCTTCCAGGTGGCCGATGTTGGTCTTCACCGAGCCCACGAGCAGCGGTTCGTCCCCGATCCGGCCGGTGCCGAGGGCGGCACCCAGCGCGGCCGCCTCGATCGGGTCGCCGACCTTGGTGCCGGTGCCGTGGAGTTCGACGTACTGCACGTCCGACGGGCTGACCCCGGCCCTGCGGCACGCCTGCTGGATCACCTGCTCCTGCGCACGGGCGCTTGGGGTGGTGAGGCTCTCTCCGCCGCCGTCGTTGTTCACGGCGCCGCCGAGGATCACGCAGTGGATCTCGTCGCCGTCGCCGACGGCGGCGGACAGCGGCTTGAGGACGACGACCGCGCCGCCCTCGCCGCGCACGTAACCGTTGGCCCGGCTGTCGAAGGTGTAGCAGCGACCGTCGGGCGAGAGCGCGCCGAATCGGCCGATGACGGTGGTGGTGTCGGCGAGCAGGTTGAGGTTGACGCCACCGGCCAGCGCAAGCCGTGACTCACCGCGCCACAGGCTCTCGCAGGCGGCCTGGACGGCGAGGAGGGAAGAGGACTGGCCGGAGTCCAGGGTCAGGCTGGGGCCGCGCAGACCGAGCAGGTACGACACCCGGTTGGCGATGATGCCGCGCTGGATACCGGTGAGGGTGTGCGGGCCCACCCCGTCGGTGCCGAGCCGGTCGTGCAGGCTGGCGTATTCGCCGGCAATGGCTCCGACGAATACCCCGGCTTCCGCTCCGCGCAAAGAGTCAGGGGAGATGCGGGAGCGTTCGAGTGCTTCCCAGGCCAATTCGAGGACGAGTCGTTGTTGGGGATCCATCGCCGCGGCCTCGTTCGGTGAAACCCCGAAGAATGCGGCATCGAAACCGTACACGTCCGAGATGAATCCGCCGCGGCGGTAGCTTCCGAGATCCTCGTGTGCCCATCGCTCGGCCGGCGCCTCGGTGATGGCGTCCACGCCGCCCCTGAGCAGCTGCCACAGTTGCTCAGGGCTGTCCGCCTGGGGCAGCCGGCACGCCATACCGATGACGGCGATCGGATCACTGATCTTGTGGGTATTTTCCATGGAAATCAACGACTCTCCCCGAACCACCGATGCATTCGAAACATCAACGCATAAGCGGAAAGCCTGCTTGCCCACAACTCCCGCGTCAACGTTCGGCAGTGTCGGCCCGTTGGCGAAAAGCAGTAGGCAAGAACATGTCGCCGGGGGGACTTCCCCTCCCCGTCACGTACTTCGCGATGCAGTACCTTCTCGCTGCTGACCGCGTCGTCTCCGCCCCGGCCTTCGCAGCCAAGGACGCCCATCCGCAGGCAACTTGGGGCCTGTTCTGGTACGCCCTGTTCCTGATCTGGGGCATCATGCTCGGCATGGCGGCCCGCCGGCGGCTGCGTGCCGGTCGCCCGCGTTGCGAGTGCTGCGGCGGGCCCCGATGAACCGCACACCGCCGAAGACGTCCTGGTCGATCGCCCGCATCATCATGGTTCCTCTGATTCAGCTGGTCGGGATAACGTGTCGACCACTCAACCGCCCCGCTGCGCGGGCCATCACGGCGCGATCGGAGCAGGGCCGTTCAGCGGAACTCAAGGGCTCGGGCTCGGGGGGTGGCAGTGCTGTTGGAACGCACGGAGGTGCAGACCTTCCTGGCTCTGGCCGAGGAGCTGCACTTCGGCCGGGTTGCCGAGCAACTCGGCCTGACGACCGGCCGGATCAGCCAGACCATCAAGAAACTGGAACGGCGGATCGGCGCGCCGCTGTTCGAGCGCACCACCCGCCAGGTCAGCTTGACCCCACTCGGCCGTGACCTGGCCACGGATCTGGCCCCGTTGGTGCACGGCATGGATGAGGCGGTCCTCCGGGCGGTCGACCGCGCGCGCGGGACCACCGGCCTGCTGCGGGCCGGATTCCTGGGGGCGGCGGCCGGGCAGCTCCTCCTCAAGGCCCTTGAGCTGTTCACCGTCCGCCACCCCGACTGCAAGGTGACCATCCACGAGTGCCAGATCCATGACTCCATGACGCGGTTGCACGGTGGTGAGCTGGACGTCCTCATCACGGCCTTCCCCGTCTCCCAGGCGATTGCCGGGCCGGTCCTGCTGTCGGAGGCTCGGGTTCTGGCCGTGCCGGCCGGATCGTCGTGGGCAGCGCATGCGTCGGTATCGATCGAAGTCCTCGCCGAGCAACCCGTGATCCAGTTGCCGCACGACATGCCCCAAGAGCTGCGCCACGAACGCACGCCCCCCCGCACCCCTGCGGGCAGGTCCGTGCCACGCGGCCCGACAGCCGCCACCTTCCCCGAGGTCTTGGCCTTGGTCGCCGCAGGCGAGGGCGTCTTCCCGGTCGGCGAGCACGCCCGGCGGTTCTACCCGCGCCCCGACATCGCCTACGTGGCCTTCAACGATGCCGCACCCGTCCAGTGGGGCCCGGTCTGGCTGGAGAGCAATATCAGCACGCGTTTGCGCGCGTTCGTCCAAGCCGCCGCCGACGCCAACACCTGACACCTTCACCTCAGTGCTGAGGAGAAACCGCGGATGATGTGGGGCCGGGGCCGGGGCTGTGGTCGGCGCCTCCGGAAGAACCGGCGGGTCTGAGCGGCGAATCGGGCCCGGCCATCGCTGCGGGGCGACAAGGGTGGGCCCTGGTGCGCTCGGCCCAGCGGACGGCCGGGCCCATGGCGATCCCCGCCGCGGCGAAGAGGGCACCGAGCAGGAGCCAGCCGGGCGCACCCCAGCCAAGGAGCAAGGTGGTCAGGGCCAGAGGGCCGAGCATTCTGGCGACGGCCTGCCCGGTGCCGAAGAAGCCCTGGTACTGCCCCTGCTTGTCGGCGGGAGCCAACCCGAAGCTGATCTCCCAGGCGCCCGAGGCGAGCATCATCTCGCCGAGGACTTGCAGGCCTGCTGCCGCCAGGAGAATCAGTCCGGCGGTCCAGGCGGAGGACCCGATCGTGGAGAGGGCGAAGACGGCACAGGCGGCGAACATGACGAGGCCCGCGTGCCGTACGACCCGTGAGGCGCTCCTGAGACCTCTCACCCGCCGTGCGACCCGGACCTGGAAGACGACCACACTGAGGGTGTTGAGCACCAGCAGCGCCGAGACCGTCCACGTCGGTGCCTGCGTCCGCTGCACGATCCACAGCGGGATCACCAGGCTGATCAGCGGCATGTAGAACAGCATGATCGCGTTGATCACGGTGACGACCGCGTACGGACGGTCACGCAGGACCGCGAGCCGCGGCTCCCCCGGTGTCGCCTTCGCCGGGGCGACCACGGGCAAACGGCTCAGCACGAGCGCCGCGGTGAGGAAGCTCACGGCGTCCATCACGAAGACGGCCAGGTAGGCCTCGCGCGTGTCGGACCGCAGGGCGAGCCCACCGAGTGCGGCGCCGACGGCCAAGCCGGCGTTCGTCGTCGACTGCAGGAAGGCACGCACCTGCGTGCGCCTGGCCTGTTCCACCAGCCCGGCCAGCAGTGCCTGCCGGGCCGCGGTGAGCCCGCACTGGCAGCTCGCGTAGAGCACGGCGGCGACTGCGAACAGCGGGAACGAACGCACGGACAGGAACGACGCCACCGCGATCGCGGTGGCCATCGCCAGCAGGACGGCGGTGCCGCGCGCGCCGCGCCGGTCGGCCAGGTTTCCCAGGGGAACCCCGACCACCGAACCGACCGCCCAGCCCAGCGTCAGGCCGAAGCCGATCTGGGCAGGGGTGAGGCCCACGATCCTGGCGAAGTAGAGAGCGGACGTGACGTAGTAGGCGCCGTCCCCGAATGAGTTCATCAGCTGGGCCAGTGCCAGCACACGCGGAGGTTTCATGCGTTCTCGTGTCTCCTTCAGCGCTGTGGGCAACTGACTCAACGTGTGGTCTGGATGAGGATGTTGAGGAGCTCTTCGGGGGCGTCGCGCATGACGTTGTGGCCGGAGCGGACGGCGTGGACCCGCCAGGAGGAGTCGGTCAGCAGACGCCGGTAGAGGGGCTCGAACGGGGAGGGCGTGTCCCAGCCGGTGGCGTAGATGTAGTGCTTGCGGGCGAACGCCGACAGATCGTGGCGCAGTCGGATGGCCTGGAGGAGGGAGGCCAGGGGATGGGAGGTGGCGCGCGGGTCGAAGAAGGGCAGGGGGGCGCTGGAGTAGCCGGTTCGGTCGGTGCCGTTGAGGTACCAGGCTCGTTCCTGTTCAGTGACCAGGGACCAGCATGAGTCACCGTCCTGGGGCACCATGGCGTCGATGTAGACCAGACCGCTCACCCGGTCGGGGACTCGGTCGGCGACTCCGGTGATGACCATGCCGCCGTAGCTGTGGCCGACCAGGACGGCGTCGGTGATCTGCTCGTCTTCCAGCAGGTTCAGCACGTCCTGCAGGTGGGTGTCGAGGTTGACGGTGCCGGTGAGCAGGTGCTTGCGCTCGCCGAGGCCGGTCAGGGTGAGCGCGTGGGCTTCGTGGCCGTGCACGCGCAGTCCTCGGGCCAGCGACTGGAAGGTCCAGGCGCCGTGCCAGGCGCCGGGGACCAGGACGAAGGTCGCCATCAGGCCTGTCCCACGGTCAGGACGATCTTTCCGCGAGTGTGGCCGCTCTGGGTCAGCTCGTGCGCCTGGGCCGCTCGCTCCAAGGGCAGGCAGGTGGCGATTTCGGGGCGCAGCCGGCCGGCCTTGACGAGCGAGACGAGCTGCCGCAGTCCTTCCTGGTCGGCTTCGACGATCATGAACTGGCTGCGCACCCCGAGTGGCCGCGCCACGTGGGCGAGCGCCGCTTCGGCCGGAGACGCGAGAGAGACGACGATTCCTCCCGGGCGCAAGGTCTTCAGCGAGCGCGGCCCGTACTCGCCTCCGATCGTGTCAATGACGACGTCGACATCGTGGACCGCGGGGGTGAAGTCGGTCTGGGTGTAGTCGATGACCTCTTCGGCGCCCAGGCTGCGTACGAAGGCGTGGTTGGCCGATCGGGCCGTGCCGATGACGTAGGCACCGCGGGCCTTGGCGATCTGGACGGCCAGATGCCCGACTCCGCCCGCCGCCGCGTGGATCAGCACCCGCTGTCCGGGGCGGACATCGGCGGTGTCGACCAGCGACTGCCATGCCGTGAGACCGGCCAGGGGCAGAGCGGCGGCTTGGGCATGGGAGATCTCGGACGGCTTGCGCACCAGATGCCGAGCCGGTGAGGTGACGTACTCGGCGTAGCCACCCGCGGGCCGCGGATGGCGTGGCATCCCGAACACCTCATCTCCCGGCGCAAGGGTCGTGACACCCGCTCCGACGGCCTCTACCACGCCCGACACGTCCCAGCCCAGCCTGATGGGGCCGTCACCACCTGCCAGTCCGCCGCTGGAACGGTGCCAGGCGTCGGTCGGGTTGACCCCTGCCGCCACCACCCGCACGAGCACCTCGGCGGGCCCCGCCTGAGGCCGCACCGCCTCCACGATCTTCAAGACTTCGGGACCGCCGAAAACGTCCTGGCCGATCGCCCGCATCATCATGGTTCCCCTGTTTCAGCTGGTCGGGATCACGTGTCGGCACCACTCAACCGCCCCGCCGCGCAGGCCATCAAGGCACGATCGGAACAGGGCTGTTTAGCGAAACTCAAGGGCTCGGGCAGTGCCAGCGCTGTGGGAAACGCACGGAGGCCGGCGCGGCGCCTCGCAGTCACGCGATGGCGTGCGGGCGTTGCTCGTCCATGTCCTCGGCCCTCTTCGGCACGGAGTCGATCATCTTGCGCACAAACAGCAGCCCGCGCCGATGCCGTGACCCGTTCCCGCGCAAGAAGGCCGACTATTCCATGGGCCGGCTGGTGACATAGACGGTACGGAGGACGATGGCGGCGGAGAGCAGCAGGAGGTTGAAGCCCATCAGCCCGTACAGTCCGAGGTTCTCGCTCACGCGCGGCCCGCCGTCCATACCCAGGAGTCGAAGGCCCGCGAACCCGAGGAAGATCCCGACAAGGGCGTGCACCACCCGCCCGACGAGCTCGCCGACGACCCGCCGGTCGCGGGGATCGGCGAAGAGCCGCACATTGACCCCGAGCCGACCCTCCTCGAGCGCACCGCCGAGGCGGTCGAGGCGACGCGGCAGCCGTCGCAGGACGGGCAGCAGCGCGATCAGTTCGTCGCGGGCGGTGTCACGGGCACTCTGCGGCCCCAGCCGGTCGGTGAGCCGGGCTGAGGCGTACGTACGGGATGCCTCCAGCATGTTGAATCCGGGGGAGAGTCGGACCAGTGTGCCCTCCAGGGTGGCCAGGGCCCGGAACACGGCCGCGATCTCCGGTGGAACCGCCAGCCGGAAGTCGGCCACCAGCCGGAACAGATCGCTGAACATCTCCACGTCGGGCGCGGATCCGCGCCCCAGATGGCGGGCGCTGAACTGCCCGAGCATGCGCAGCAGCCGCTGTTCGTCGACGTCCTCGGGACGGTCGGTGATCTCCAGGAGAGCCTCGCGCAGGGCAAGCGGATCGCCGCGGTCGACGGCGAGGAAGAGGCCGCCCATCGACTCGCGGAGCCCGGCGTCGATCCGGCCGACGGATCCGAAGTCGAGCAGGGCGGCCGTGCCGTCGGGCTGGAGCAGGATGTTGCCGGGGTGCGGATCGGCGTGGAAGACGCCGTCCACCATGATCTGGTTGAGCAGCGCGTTGAGAAGGGTCTCGGCCAGATGGGTGCCGTGTCGCTCGTCGTCGGGGACCGCCTTGCCGAGCGAGGTGCCCTCGACGCGGCTCATGACGAGGACACGCTCCGTGCTGAACTGCCCGTACAGGACAGGGAGGGCGACGCTGGAGTCGCCGCGAGCCTCGGCGGCCCGACGCACCGCGATCATGTTGCGAGCCTCGACGCGGAAGTCGAGCTCCTCGCTCAGCGCGACGGCGAAGCCCTGCGCCAGCTCCTTCAGCCCCAGACCGCGCCCCCAGGCGGTACGGTCGCTCAGAGCGGCGGCCAGGCGCCCGACGATGTCCAGATCGCGTTCCACGAGTTCCGTTATCCCGGGCCGCTGCACCTTGACGACGACCTCGGTGCCGTCATGCAGGACGGCCGCGTGCACCTGCGCGATGGAGGCTGCGGCCAGCGGGACCCGCTCGAACGCGGCGAACACCTCCCGCACCGGCGCTCCCAGGCTTTCCTGGAGCTGCGTCTCGACCTCGCTCCACGGCGCGGGCGGCACTTGGTCCTGAAGCAGGCTGAGCTCCTCGACGTACACCGCGGGCAGCAGGTCCCGCCGGGTCGACATCAGCTGCCCCAGCTTCACGAACGTGGTCCCGCCGGCCTGCAACGCCTGCCGCAGCTCCCGCGCCAGCAACTCGTGCCGCACCGCGGGCGCGCGCCGCCGGCCCCGCAGATATGGCCCGAGCCCGTGCCGGCCGGCGATGCGCACCACGCCGGAGTACCGCCGCGCCCGCGCGATCCGTCGCCGCACCGACTGCGCCCACCCGAGCGGCCGTACGGCGCCCATGGGCACCACGATGTCCAGCGCGACGAGAACCACCATCGAGGCGACCATCCCCACCCCGACCATCAAGGACAGCAGCGGCGCAAGCTCCCCCGACTCCTCCAGCCGGGGCCCGAACAGCCCCCCGGACACCGCGAGTCCGCACGCCCCCGCGGTCGCGACCCGCACCGCCCCCGCCCGCACCCCCAGCAGCCGCCGCCCCACCACCGCAGGGGCCACCACCACAAGCAAGAAGACAAGCGTCCCGAACAACGCACCGGTAATCCACATGACGTCATTCAACAGCACGCGCGTGCGAATTCTCCGTTCCCGGCATCTGGCCAAGTCGCCGAGTGGGGCCGCGACTTGGCGGACCGGGTGCTCGGTGCCGGCGTGCCCTCCAGTTTGTCGGCGCGGTCCTCAACAAGCGGCTGCGATCAGCGGGATCAGCAGTCGAGCTCACTCGCTCGGCGAAGGCACGGCGCAGACGTCGACGATGGCCCGCGTGTCCCAGTAGAACGGACGGACCTCGGTGATCCGCCCCTCTGTGACCGTGATCGCCTGCAGGATCGGGAAGCCGAGTTCCCGGCCTGTCGCACGGGCGCGGGCGCGGACCTGTGTGAGCACCACCGCGGTCTCACCGGTGGCGAGAAACTCCTGTTCCACCAGGTCGAACGTCTCCCACGCCTGTCCCATCGCGAGGAAGAACTGCGCCATGCCGTCGTGCCCGCGCCAGGTGCCGCCGTAGGGCAGAGCATCTGCTTGATGCAGCTCGACATCCGGCGCGAAGAAGGGCGCGAGCAGGTCGAACGAAGCCTCGCCGGGGCCTCCGGCCGCCAGGTACTTCGCTTCGGCCGCATACATGCCAGTGAGGACTGCCATGGAGTCCGTGGTGGATGAAATCGTCATGCAGCCAGCATGATCAGCAGCAGCGGATCCCGCTGGCGGCAATCAGACATCGTCATGCGGCACACTCAGCACTTCCGTACCGCACCTCGGGAGACTCAACAGGCCTTTGCAGGACTGCCAGCCCCCTGCTCACCGCATAGGACGGCGGTCTGGGCGGCGGCCTGGGTGATCGGTTCGACCCGCAGCTGGGACAGCGTCCACTTCAGGGCGGCGTCATTGACGCCTGGGATGGATCACCTCGACGAGGACCACGGCCGAGGTGACCACCGGAAGGCCGGCGTCACGGGCGGCGGTGAGCCACTCGTGAACCTTCTTCGGGGTGCCTCTATGTCCTTCGTCAAGCCGGAGTTGGTCATGCGACGGCTGCTTCGGGTGGTCAAGACCAGCTTGCGGATTCTGCCCGTGAGTGACGCCGGCGTGCCTGCTTGGACGTCGCCGTGACGAGTGAATGTGTGCGGAGGGATGTCACCGCATTGCTTCTGGGTGACGGTGCTGTCATGCGCGCCATCAGCCAAGTGGCAGCGGAGCCCGGCTCTGCAGCGTCCGTTGCCCGTGGCGGGTGCGGCCCTGTGGCTTGAACACCGACAGGGCGGTCGCGCCCAGGAGGACGAGCAGCGCGGCGCCGGACTGGACGACGAGCTGGGTCCGTAGGCCGACGAGGTCGTCCGCGGCCCAGCCTGGGGCGGCCGCGGCGTCGGCGATGTGGTCGATGGCGGGCATGTGGAGGAGGAGGGCGACGGTGGCGAGCACTGTGATCGCGAGCTTCACCGTGACCCAGTAGTGGCGCAGCAGACCCCACGTGGTGCCGACGGCCGACACGATGCCGGTCACGAGTGAGGCGAAGCAGAGCGGCACGATGACGAACCAGCCGGTCACGCCCATCGCCACGTAGACCGACCGCACTGTCAGGGCATCCCGCGCGACGAGGCCGGTGACGGCCAGAGCGAGGAAGACGGCGACCGCGCCGAACCAGCCGACGGACGCCGTCACATGAGCGGTGAGCGCAATCCTGCGTCCGAGGGGGGACATGAGCATCAGCCGTGGCCTCGCATACCGCCCCCTGCCAGGTGCAGGGCGAGGAAGGCCACGACGAGGACGGCGCCGCAGATCAGCAGGCCGCTCACCCAGCGGGGCCGCGGTGTGTGCGGGGGAGTGGGCTGGTGGTGTGCATCGGACATCGGGGACTCGCCTTCGAGCGGGGACGGCGCGCCGCCGTCAGGTGTTGCTCAGCTTTTTCGAGACAGAGTGTCTCTGTCAAGTCATCGTGTCGCGGTCTCGTCGTCCCGTACATTGAGGGCATGCCGAAGCTGTGGAACGAGACGATCGAGGCACACCGCGGTGCCGTGCGCGATGCGGTGCTCGACACCACCGGTGCGCTGGTCGCGGAGGGCGGACTGCTGTCCGTGACGATGTCGCGTCTCGCCCAGGAGGCCGGCATCGGGCGGGCGACGCTGTACAAATACTTCCCCGACGTCGAGTCGGTCCTGGTCGCCTGGCACGAGCGCCGGGTCGGCGACCACCTCGCACGGCTCGAAGCCGTACGGGACCGGCTCACCGACCCCGGCGAGCGGCTGCGCGGCGTCCTCGATGCGTACGCGAACATGACGTACGAACGCCACGAACACCACGGCACCGATATGGCTGCGCTCCTCCACCAGGGCGCCGGAATCGCTCACGCCCACCAGCGGCTCCTGGAACTCGTCACCGGACTGGTGGCCGAAGGAGCGGAGAGCGGCGCGCTCCGGAACGACGTCGCCGCCGGTGAGCTCGCCGCGTACTGCCTGCATGCCCTGGGGGCCGCCGCCGGACTCTCCTCGAAGGCGGCGGTGCGCCGGCTCGTCGCGGTGACGGTGGCCGGACTGCTGCTCCCGGACCGACCCGCCGAGGCGGCGCCACCGGCGCACAGGCAGCACCGCCCGCATCGGCACGGCGGCCACTGACGTCACGCATACCCCCTCCCCGTAACATGAGGGGCGGGTGGGAGTCGGCAGTCGGACCACGAACGGAGCCCGAGGTGGCAGCACGCCAGGAGATCGCGGCATGGCTGGACCGGGGTGCCCTCGCCGTCGCGCTGCTCTTCGGCATCGTGCTGATGCACGGGCTCGGTCAGCCCGGTGAGCACACGGTCTCCCACCCGGCCGGTGCGCACGCGGCCGTGGAATCTCACGCCTCTGCCGTGTCGGCGGAGCAGACCGTGGTCCCGAGAGCCTCCACCTGATGCACCCCGCACCGACGCACGGCGTCGATGGCGCTGGCGGCGCCGGCGGCATCGCCATGTGCCTCGACCCCGACTTACCCGCCGTACCGTCCTCGGCGCCGGACTCGCCACCGCGGGCACCGGTGGCGACACCGCCTGCTCAAGCGGCGGCACCGGCCACTCCGCCCACGGAGGCGGTACGTCGCCGACCGCCGACTACATCACGCCCGACAGCAAGGAGGTCGGCGCTGCCGAAGCCCTCCGCAAGCCCGGACCGGAGCGGAAAGTGAAGCTCACCGCCGTCGAGACCCCGCTCGACCTCGGCGGCGGGCGGACGGTCCGCTCCTGGGCGTACGGGGACGAACTCCCAGGCCGGGAGGTGCGGGTCACCGCCGGCGACACCCTCACGCTGACCCTCGCAAACAACCTTCCCGAGCCCACGAGCATCCACTGGCACGGACTCGCCCTGCGCAACGACATGGACGGGGTGCCCGGGCTCACCCAGCGCGAAGCGGGAACGCTGAATCGAGCCGCTCGACGGGACGACGATGAGGGCAGCAGCAAAAGGGCCCATGCAGGCCTGAGACGAGGATGTGAGTGCTGACGAGGGCGGCGCGGTCGCGCGGGATGCCGGCTGAATGCGGTGGACCACCGTTGCTGGGTAACCGGTCGTCACCGGTCGCGCGACGGTGGGCTGCCCGGTCGCGCAGTCCTGCACGGCGTATGCCGACTCCTCGGCGGGGTGGTGGTCCTCGTCGGACGACAGGGCCTGCTCAGGATGACCGGTGACGGCCGCCGCGGCGAGGCTGCCCGGTGCGGCATGTCCCGCCACGCCGTCGGCGTGGAGACCGTGCGCAGGCGGCAGGGGCCGTTTCGCGGTCCATGGTGCCGGACGTCAGTGGTGACCGCCGTTCGTGACAGTGAGTCGCTTGGTGAAGGTCTTGCCGGCGTCCGTGGACTCGTAGACGCCGTCCTGGGTGGCCGCGAGGATGTGCTGATCGTCGACGGCGGTCAGGGCCTGCGGTTGGCCTCCCGGTACGGTCGCGGTCTGCCTCCAGGTCGTCCCGCCGTCCTTGCTGACACTCAGGGCGCCGGAGAAGCCGACGCCGAACAGCGACTCCGGTGACGTCCACGAGAGGAACTCCATCCCCGGCCCCTCACCGCGAGCGAAGGTCGCGCCCGCGTCCGTGCTGCGCGCCACACCCTCCGGCGTGGTGGCGACGACTTGGCGGGGATCGGCGGGGTTCACGGCGATGTCGAGGGCCTGCAGACGGGCACGGTCCTGCCAGGCGGCGCCGTCCTCGCTCACGCGCAGCAGCCCGTTCGTGCTGTCGTATCCGTAGATGAAGCCCTTGGCGTGGTCCAGGCTGTGGAAGTCCGCCTCGCCCTTGAGCGACGAGGTCTTCCAGGACTTCCCGGCGTCGGTGCTCTTGATCAGCCCGTGGTTGGCCGGCTGGTCAGCGCCGCGGGCTGGGTGACCGCTGGCCAGGAATGTCTTGGTGCCGATCACGGTGAATCCCATGAAGTCGTCGCGGCTGTCACCCACCAACTGGGGATCACCGGCGTCGTCCGGGGTGAAGATGCCCTCGTGGGTGGCCACGTAGAGCCGTCCGTCCTGCGGATCGATTCCCAGCCCGTGGATGTGACTGTGCAGGGCGGACCTCGACTCCTCGACCTCTCCGGCGGCGTCGCCACCGGCCTTGCCCTCGGCGCAGGCGGCAAGGAGGACCGCTCCGGCGATCGCCGCACAGGTGGTGGCCAGCGCGCGGCTGCACCGTCGGCGGAGTGGATTCGAGAAGAAGGGGGGCATGCGTGAATCACCTCGTGCTGGCGGTGGGACGGCATAGGTCGTACGGCACGTCGCAAGCGCGTGACGCCTCGCCCGAAGGGCGGGCAACCGGTCACGTCCGGTCTCCGAGCGGACCCTATCAATCCGCTCCGGGCAGCCATCCAGCGTGAGCATCTCCATCCATGGGCTCGCGGGTGAGGTTCCTCCTCGTGGCGCGGGTCCCGGCGGCAACGGAGTCCGCGTCCGAACGGCAAGGACCGGGCGTTGCCCTGGAGGCGCGAGGCACGGCGAGCGGTACCCCTTCCCCCGCGCGCTCGTCGTGCCTGCGGCGCTCGCCCGGCCCTGCCGTTCTGAGGCGAGAACGCGGGTCAGGAGACGTGGAGCATGTCGCGCATGTGGGCGATCTCGGCGGTCTGGGTCGTGATGATCTGGCCGGCGAGGTCCTTGGCCGGGGCGTAGGCGCCGTTCTGCTTCTCCGCCTTGGCCATGGTGACGGCGCCCTCGTGGTGTTCGATGATCATGGTCAGGACATGGTGTCGAAGTTCCGGCCGGAAGCGCTGTCGAGGTCCGTCATCGGCTGGGGGCCCATCATGCCGTGCATCATGGAGCCGTCGTCCCTGCCTTGCCAGGTGGCCTGGGCGGATGGCGCGCGGGAGGCTGGAGGGGCAGGCGCGCGCGAGGAGGCGAGCCCCATGGCCGTGGCGGATGTCGTCGTCGTGATCGTCGCTGCCGGGCTGATCGCCGGGCTGGGCTGGTACTTCTTCGGCCCGCGCAAGGCTGCTACCGCCCGGCTGGAGGACGGCGTTCAGTGGGTCGAGGTGACCGTGCGGGGCGGCTACAGCCCGAATCTGATCAAGGTGCGGCAGGGGACGCCGGTCGACGTGGTCTTCGACCGTCAGGAGGCCGGTGAGTGCACCTCGCGGGTCGTCTTCCCCGACCTCAGGGTGGGCGCCGGGCTGCCCGCCCACACCCGCACGACCGTGCGGCTGAACCCCGACCGGCCGGGCTCCTTCGGGTTCGCCTGCGGCATGAACATGATCCACGGCACCCTGGTCGTCGACCCCGTCGAAGGGGCCGGTCCAGCCCCGCCTCCAGAGGAAACCGCGTCTGGCGAGGGACATGGGGACGCCGCAGCGGAAGAGGCCGCGGACGTCGCCGAGCGACAGGCGGAGATCAAGGACCTGACACGTCGGGTCGCCGTCGGAGCGGTGCTCACCGCGCCGGTGCTGTTCGCCGTCATGGCGCACGAGCTGTTCGGAGCGGAATGGGTGCCGGGCTGGATGCTGAACCACTGGGTCCAGCTGGCTCTGATCACCCCGGTGATGTTCTACACAGGATGGCCGATCCACTCGATCGGCTGGGCGGCCCTGCGTCATCGCGGCGCGGACATGAACTCCCTGATCACACTGGGAACTTCCGCCGCCTACGGCTACAGCCTGCTCGTCACCCTCGCCCCCGGACTCCTGCCCCAGGACGTGCGGGAGGTCTACTTCGAGGCCGTCGGCGTGATCCTCACGCTGATCCTCCTCGGGCGTCTCCTGGAGGCCCGGGCGAAGGCCGGAACCGGCGAGGCCATCCGCTCCCTGATCGGCCTGCAGGCCCGTACCGCACGGGTCGTACGGGACGGGGGCGAGACCGAGATCCCCGTGGAGGCGGTCGTCGTCGGGGACGAGATCGTCATCCGGCCGGGCGAGAAGATCCCCGTCGACGCCGAGGTCGTCTCGGGCTCGTCGGCCGTGGACGAGTCGATGGTGACCGGCGAGCCGATGCCCGTCACCAAGCAGGCGGGCGACGGCGTCATCGGGGCCACCGTCAACACCACCGGCTCGCTGCGGGTCCGCGCCGCCAAGGTCGGCGCCGACACGATGCTCGCCCAGATCGTGCGTCTCGTGCAGCAGGCGCAGGCGTCCAAGGCGCCCATCCAGCGCCTCGCCGACGCGATCTCCGCCTACTTTGTCCCGGTCGTGATCGCCATCGCGATCGGCACCTTCGCCCTCTGGTACACGATCGGCCCCGCGCCGGCCCTCACCCTGGCCCTGGTCTCCGCCGTCGCCGTACTGATCATCGCCTGCCCCTGTGCCCTCGGCCTGGCCACCCCGCTCTCGGTCATGGTCGGCACCGGCAAGGGAGCGCGGGCCGGCATCCTCATCCGTTCCGCCGAGGCCCTGGAGACCGCCCACAAGCTCGACACGATCGTCCTCGACAAGACGGGCACCGTCACCGAAGGCAGGCCGGTCCTCACCGATGTGGAGCCGGTCGGCGGCCTCACCGAGGACGAGTTGCTCGGACTGGCGGCCGGCGCCGAGAGCGACAGCGAACACCCCCTCGCCCGGGCAGTCGTCGAGGGCGCCCGCGACCGCGGCCTGACCGTCCCCGGTGCCTCGGACTTCGACTCCGTCACCGGCAAGGGCGTCCGGGCCACCGTCGACGGCCACGCCGTTCTCGTGGGCACGGCCCGGCTCCTGGCGGACGCGGGCGTCGGCACCGCCGACCTGCCCCAGCGGGCCGGGCGGCTGTCCGAGCAGGGCCGGACGCCCGTGCTCGTCGCGGTCGACGGGCGCGCCGCCGGCGCACTGGCCGTTGCCGACACGGTCAAGGACGACTCCGCCCGGGCCGTGGCCGCCCTGCGGCACCTCGGTACCGACATCGTGATGCTCACCGGCGACAACACCCGCACGGCCGCCGCCATCGCGGGCCAGGTCGGCATCCCCCGCGTCCTGGCCGAGGTGCTGCCCGAGCACAAGGCCGACGAGATCCGCCGCCTCCAGGCCGAGGGCCGCACCGTCGGCATGGTCGGCGACGGCATCAACGACGCCCCCGCGCTCGCCCAGGCCGACGTGGGCCTCGCGATCGGCACCGGCACCGACGTCGCCATCGAGTCCGCCGACATCACCCTCGTCTCCGGCTCCCTCGCCGGAGTCGTCACCGCCATCCGCCTGTCCCGCGCCACCCTGCGCAACATCAAGCAGAACCTGTTCTTCGCCCTCGTCTACAACGCCGTCGGCATCCCCATCGCCGCCGGCGCCCTCTACCCCCTGTGGGGCATCCGCCTCAGCCCGATCATCGCCGCGGCCGCCATGGCCCTGTCGTCCCTGTCGGTGGTCACCAATGCCTCCCGGCTGCGCCGTTGGCGCCCCACGCCACTTCCGGCGCAGGCCGAGGCGGCGCCCGTACGGCCGGACGTCGAGTCGGGGGCCGACCGGGCAGCACCGGACGAATACCGGGACGAGCAGCCGGAGACGGCCATCGACCCCGTCTGTGGCATGCACGTCGATCCCACGACCGCGCCCGAACGCCGCGAACGCCCGGACGGAGGCACCCTCTGCTTCTGCTCCGCCGACTGCGCCGCGACCTACGACAGCGCCCCCGACCGCTTCACCCAACCACCGGGCGAGAGGACGGAACCGTCCGCACCAGGGCATGAGCACCATTGAACGGCTGGCAGCTTGACCGGACAGCGGCCGGCGACGCTGAGGGGGCAATGGCGGACGTGGCCCTGTCGGCCAAGTGCCAAGCCCCGGGCGGAGGCGGGAGTCAGACCTTCTCGGCGGTGACGCGCGGGTGGTCGCTGGGTCTGTCCGCCCCTGGAGCGTCCGAGGAGGGCGGCCTTCAGCCGGAGTTTGCGCCGACGCCGGATGCGTCGTCGTTCTTCCCGCGCGGCATCGCTTTCGGCCTCCTGCCTGCTTTGTTCTTCGAGACCGCCCCCTTTGACCTGGCCTTCTCCTCCTCGGCGGCGGCTTTCTCCAGGGCGGTGACGACGTCCTCGTCGAGGTGTATCCCGGCGGCGTCGTGGTGGGCCCGGGCGGTGGTGGAGTCGATGCTGACCAGGGACAGGTCCACCTCACCGCGCTTCGCTGCTTCCGCGATCAGGCCCTCCAGCAGGGCCTCGAAGACACCGGCGTCACGCCACTGCGGAAGCGGTTGTGGACGGTCGACCGGGCGCCGAGCTCCTGCGGCATCTCCCGCCACTGTCCGCCGGTCTTGAACCGCCAGATCACCCCCTCGAACTGCTGGCGCAGCCGCTCGGGGTACGGGCCGTACTCGCCGATCGGCAGGTACGGCCCGATGAACTCCCACTCCGCATCCGCCAGTTGCACTCGTGTCACGCAAGAAGATCTACCCTTCCAGGCCGCGCCGCGAGAGCGAAGCCCGGAACTGTCACCGTCCGCCTTCGAGCCGAACTAAGCTCAGCCGAGACCACGATGAGCGGCCCACAACGCCCCCGCACGGCTGGCAGCGCCGGCAACCAGGGCCGCCAGTTCGGGTTTGTCGGGGACAGGGAACGAGACGTATGCGCCCCGACCACCACCAACTGGTCGGCCATACGCCTTTGCGGCGAGGCGACCGTCCGGGAGAAGCCGGACGTTAAGCGTGGTCAGCATGAACGCTTCGCCGCGTCGACTATCCGTCCAGCGGAGCGCCTGCGGGATCGCGACATTGATCGCCAGAGCACTCACTTCCAGGTCGCTGCTCATGGACGGATGATCTCACGCGAGTCGCCGCAGGCGGCCACCACCGGCTTATGAAGCGGTGCAGTTTGATCACGATTCAATACGCGCCCTAGCACTGCGGCAATGGCCGAGCGTTTGGCCCTGTGAACGTGCCGGTGACGGGCTGTGGTGGAAGTGGACCGGCCCAAGGCGCGCAGGTGTCCGCGCGGCTCAAGACGGACCGGCCGGGGCAGTCCCCGCGGTGACGGCGTGGGCGGAGGCTCAGTCGAGGCTGTGTGCGATGGGGTGCAGCGGCTGGTACAGGGGCAGTTCACTGCCGCTGGGGAGGCGTACGGCGGTAAGGCGTCCCCACCGCTCCTCGGTCACCTCGCCGGTGAGCTCCGCGCCGCGCTCTGCGAGCTGGGCGAGTACGGCGTCGAGGTCGTCGCACATCAGGTAGAGCTCGTGCTTCGGCGCGCCGTCGGTCGGGTGCACGGCGACCTCGGCGGGCGGCAGCTTGAAGATCAGCCAGCCGTGGCCCGCGTCGACGTGGGCGAAGCCGAGCACGTCCTTGATGAAGGCCCGGTCGGCCTCAGCATCCTGGGAGTAGAGGATCACGTGTGCGCCTGAGAGCATGCCCCGATGTTCGCACGCCGCCACCGTCTACGTTGAGGACACCGCGCCCATGATCTGGACCTCGCCTCGTCCCGGATCGGTCACCGCGCAGAACCCTTGTCCGCATCGCGTGGTGGCTCGACGGAGCACCGGCGCGCAGCGAGTCGGCCTGGCGTTCCCGGACTCGAGAAGGGACGAAGAGGGCGCCCCAAGGGGCCGCGGCCCATGACGGTGCGTCATAGCGAGTCCGTCAGTGGGGAGCTGCCGTGTCCGGATTCCCTTCACCGTGTCCGCCGCTGAGGAAATTCTCAACAGTCCGCCCACATTGCTCGGAGGATCGCGGATGCCGGTGCCGGCAGTGGAGCCGTCTGGGTCGGTGTGGTGCGTCGTCAGTGCCGGTGCTGCCGTGGACGGCCCGGTGTCATACCGCCCAAGTCCGGCGGTTGCCGGTACGCGGCTCCGGTGCGCACCGACGCCACCCGGCGGCCGACCTGTACGAGCCGTCGTAAGTACAGCCTCGCCCCGTGCCGGCCGACCAGCGGTGATTGAGGCGGCCCATCAGTGCGAACCATCAGTGACAGGGCCTCTTGAACCACATGCGGCGTCCCTGGCGGGTCAACCAACCGAAGGGCTCGCCACGTCCCACAGACCAACCCAGGGAGGCTTTCCCACCTGGCTGATCTACTTGATGTCTGGCAGCAGGGGGCACTCAGCTGGGGTCAGTTCGGCGGTACGACGGTGATGACGACGTTGCCGGTCTTCCCTCCGGTCTCGACATACCGGTAGGCGTCGGCGATCCGCTCCAACGGGTACCGTCGGTCGATGACCGGCCCGAACTCGCCTGCCTCGATCAGGTCCCGGAAGTAGAGCACCATCTCCTGGTCCTGCTTCGGCACGGGGAACTTCACCTTCCTTCCGCGGAACAGGGGCGTGACGAGCGGCAGGAGCAGGTTCTGCCACCCGGGGCCCAGGTCCGAGGACAGGTACACCCCGCCGGGTTTCAACAGCCGCCTGCAGCGGCCGAACGTACTCTTGCCGACTGCGTCGAACACCGCGTCGTAGCTCTGCTCGTGTAATCAAGGTGACGACGTCATCTGAAACCCAGAAGCTGGTCGTCGTAACCGGAGTCTAGGTGGTCGCGCTCGTCGCCGTTGAGGCGCAGCGCACGGGCGAGGGCGGCCAGGACCTGGGCCGAGGGCTGGACGCTGCCCCCGCGTTCCAGCTCGGTGTAGTAGTCGGCCGACAGGCCCGCGAGCTGCGCGACCTCCTCGCGCCGCAGGCCGGGCACCCGGCGCCGGGGTCCGGTGGGCAGGCCCACGTCGGGCGGCCGGATACGGTCCCGCCGGGACTTCAGGAATGCAGCGAATTCGGGAAGGTTCACGCCCCGTCCTTACTCGCACCGTGCGTCTGAGACCAGGGTTGGCAACCCCAGGGTAGACACAGCCCTGGCTGGGGTCGGAACACCAACGGATCGTTGAGGGCACCGCGCGGCACCACGGCGGCGACGCCGCAGCCCGCGCCCACGATCCACACACCTCGTAGCCGTCCCACCCCATGCAGGAGTTCCCATGTCTCCCCGAACCTCCCCGGAGAGCAGCACCGGTGCCGGTCAGGGCACCGACCAGGTCCGTGTCGCCGTCGTCACCGGTGGCTCGCGCGGTATCGGCCGCGAAGCGGTGAGCCGGCTGGCCGCCGACGGGTTCGCCGTCGTCGTCGGGTTCGCCGGCAACCGTGACCTGGCCGAGGCGGCCGTCAAGGACGTCACCGCGGCCGGTGGCCGGGCGGTCGCCGTCCAGGCCGACGTCGCCGACGAGCAGGCCGTGGCCGCGCTGTTCGCCACCGCCGAGTCCGAGTACGGCGGCGTCGACGTCGTCGTCCACGCCGCCGGCCGGGCGTACCTGTCCTCCATCGCCGACGTGGACCTGGCGGAGGTGGACGCGGTGCACCGCACCAACATCCGCGGCACCTTCGTCGTCGCCCAGCAGGCCGCCCGCAAGGTCCGCGAGGGCGGGGCCGTCATCACCTTCTCCACGTCCGTGGTGGGCCTGGCCTTCCCCGGATACGGTCCCTACAGCGCGAGCAAGGGCGCGGTGGAGGCGCTCACGCTGATCCTCGCCCGCGAGATGCGCGGCCGGGACATCACCGTGAACGCCGTCGCCCCCGGCCCCACCGCCACCGAGCTCTTCTTCGAGGGCAAGGACGAGGAGACCATCGCCCGCCTCGCCGCCCAGCCCCCGCTGGAGCGGCTCGGCAGCCCCGCCGACATCGCCGAGGTCGTCGCCTTCCTCGCCTCCCCCGCCGGCCACTGGGTCAACGGCCAGGTCATCCGCGCCAACGGCGGCATCATCTGACCCGCCCCGGCGCCGTCCACAGCGCAGGCACCCATCTCTTCGAGGATCACACCATGCCCTCCGACACCGCCGGCACCATCTTGGTGACCGGGGCCTCCAGCGGCTTCGGGGCACTGACCGTACGTGCCCTGGGCCACGCCGGCCACACCGTGTACGCCGGCATCCGGCAGACCGTCACCCGCAACGCACCGGCTGTGCAGGACCTGGCCCGCTGCGCCGCCGACCACGTCCTCGACCTGCACGCCGTCGAACTCGACGTCACCTCCCAGGAGTCCGCCGACGCCGCCATCGCCCACATCCTGGCCGCCCACGGCCGCCTGGACGTGGTCGTCCACAACGCCGGACACATGGCCACCGGGCCGGCCGAGGCCTTTACCCCGGACCAGCTCGCGGCCCTCTACGACGTCAACGTCCTGGGCACCCAGCGCGTCAACCGCGCCGCACTGCCCCACCTGCGAGCGCAGGGCCACGGGCTGCTGGTGTGGATCGGCAGCACCAGCACCCGCGGCGGCTGCCCGCCGTTCGTCGGCCCCTACTTCGCCGCGAAGGCGGCCATGGACGCCCTGGCGGTCAGCTACGCCGCCGAAGTGGTGCGCTTTGGCATCGACACCGCCATCGTCGTCCCCGGCGCCTTCACCTCCGGCACCAACCACTTCACGCACGCCGGCGCCCCCGCCGACTCCGATCGGGCCGCCGACTACAACGAGCGCTACGGACCCCTGCTGGCCGGTCTCGACAAGCGGCTGTCCGCGCTCATCCCCCCGGACGCCGACGCGACCCACGTCGCCGACGCCGTCGTACGCCTGGTCGCCATGCCCGCCGGCACCCGGCCACTGCGTACCCACATGGACCCCAGCCGTGACGGCAGCGAAGTCGTCTCCGCGGTCGCCGACCGTGTCCGCGCCGAATTCTTCCGCCGCGCCGGGCTGGACGACCTGCTCACCGCAGGCAGCTCCCTGTAACCAGTTCCCTCACTGAGAAACGAGATCGACCCATGCCTTTCGCCAACTTCAAGGTCCCCGCCGGCACCCTCGACGAGAAGCAGAAGGAGGAGATCGTCACCCGTACCACCGAGCTGTACGTCGAGATCTACGGCGAGCGGGCGCGCGCCAACACCATGGTCCTGGTCGAGGAGGTAGTGGACGGCGGCTGGGGCATCGGCGGCAACGTCCTGACCCTCGCCATGCTCCAGCAGAGCCCGGAGGACTGACGACCGCACCGGCCCGCTCGACCAAGCGCGGCCCGACACCCCTCGCTCCCCGGTCGGCACCTGCCGCCCGCCGAGCGCCGCGCCGCTCACGCGCTGCTCGCGCGGCGCTGGCCAAGGCGACGGAAGTGCGGACGGATCCCGATCGCCACGCCTGGCACCGGGCTCAGGCGACGTTCGGCCTGGACGAGGAGGTCGCGGCCAAGCTGGAGCAATCCGCGCAGCGGGCACAGGCTCGGGGCGGTCTGGCCGCCGCGGCGGCCCTCCTGGAGAAAGCAGCCGTACTGACGCCGGACCCCGGCCGCCGCAACGAACGCCTGTTGTCCGCCGCGCAGGCCAAGCACGACGCCGGCGCTCCCGAGGAGGCGCTGAGCCTGCTCGCCGCGCTGGACGCCGGTCTTCTCGACGGAGTCCACCACGCCCGGTCCGTACGCCTGCGCGGCCGGATCTCGTTCGCGGTGCAGCGGGGAAACGAGGCTCCGCCGCTGCTGCTCGAAGCGGCGCGCCTGCTCACCCCCTTCAACGCCGGGCTCGCCCGTGAAACGCTCCTGGAAGTGTTGTGGGCAGCGGCGTGGGCAGGTCGATTCGGCCAAGCCGAGGCGGTCGTCCGGGCAGCCGAGGCGGTGCTCGCCGGCACAGCTCTGCCGCAGCCTCCAGGAGCGGCCGACCTTCTGCTGGACGGCATCGTGAGGTTCTTCACCAGGGGGATGACGGCAGCCGTACCGGACATCCAAGCCGCGCTCCGCGCGTACCGGCGCTCCGGTGAACTACGGGCACTCCCGCTCGCCTGCCGTGCGGCATGGGGCGTATGGGACGACGATGCCCTGGAAGCCCTCAGCACGCGGCTGACCGCGACCGCTCGGGAGTCGGGAGCGCTTGCCGTGCTCCCGGTCGGCCTCAATTTCGCGGCATGGCTGAGCCTGCAAGAGGGGTGCTTCGACCGGGGCGGCGCTCATCCAGGAAGCCGATGCCGTGGCAGAGGCGACCGGTGCTCCGCAGACGGCGTACGGGGCAGCCTTTCCGGCCGGATGGCGCGGTGACCCGGACCAGGGTTTGCGGCTGTTGGATGTCAGCGCACGTGAAGCCGCCACGCGTGGTGAGGCGACCGCGGTCACGATCACCGAGTTGACCACCTCGGTGCTGCACAACGGCGGCGGCCGCTATGACGCCGCGCTCATCGCCGCGCGGAAGGCCGCGGAGCAGATTCCGATCTCGGCGTTCGGGGTGTGGGCATTGCCCGAGGTCGTCGAGGCTGCCACTCGCCTGGGACTGACGGAAGTGGCCATCGACGCGGCCGATGAGCTGTCCGGGAGGACCCTCCCGTGCGGCACCGACTGGGCCCTCGGCGTCGAGGCCGTGACACGAGCCCTGATCGCGGACGACGCCGTGGCGGAGGACCTCTATCGCGAGGCGATCGAGCGACTGGGGCGGACACGGATACGCGTGCAACTGGCGCGGGCGCACCTCGTCTACGGCGAGTGGCTGCGTCGCCGCCGATGCCGCATCGATGCTCGCGCGCAGCTGCTCACGGCGCACGAGCTGTTCTCCACGATGGGTGCCGAGGCGTTCGCGGCGCGAGCGGAGGGCGGGTTGAGAGCACGGGCGGGTTGAGAGCAACGGGCGGGTTCCGTCGCCCGGCGGATGGTCCCGAGCGGCCCGCCGTCCGCGAACCCAAGGCCGCGCGTCCCGTCGAGCCGCCGTCGGACCTGCCCGCGGGATTGACCGAGCGGGAGGTGCAGGTGCTCTGCCTGGCGGCCCAAGGACTGCGCAATCGGGAGATCGGCATGAAGCTGTCGATCTCGAGCCGGACGGTTGGGCACCATCTGGCCCACATCTACGACAAGACCGGCCGGCGGACCCGGGCCGGTGTGACGCTGTTCGCCACGGAACACGGTCTGCTCTAGGAAGGGTTCTCGCTGGCGGCCATGTCCTGTGTGCCGATGACGGAGAGCAGTTCCAACTGAGCCGCGGCGTCGGTGCCGGGCGGGGCGGAGAACCACAGCAGGCGCTGCCGCCCGTCCTCACTGAACAGGCTGTGGCAGTCGAGTTCGATGACACCCAGTGTGGGGTGCACGATGCGTTTGTGGTCGGTCCGGCGCAGCGCGACGTCGTGGGTGTCCCACAGGTCGGTGAACTCCTGGCTGCGCCGACGCAGCTCGGCCACCATCCGGGCCACCTCGGGGTCGCGGCCGCGCCGCGCGGCGACCGCCCGGAGGTCGGCCACGAAGACCCGCGAGTGGTGCGGATGGTCCTCCGGTGGGTAGAGCCGGCGGGAGTCGGGGTCGGTGAACCAGCGGTGGACGAAGCTCGCCGCGGGGCCTCGGCACGGCGGCTGCCGGCCGACGAGGGCGACGGCCAGTTCGTTCTGGACGACGGTCTCGTGGAGGTCGGTGATGACCTGGGCCGGGGTGGTGGTGAGCCGGTCCAGCAGTCCGAGCAGGGCGGGCTGGACGTGCGCGGTCGAGCCGTGGGCCGCCGGGGGAACGGCCCGGCCGGCGAGGTGGAAGAGGTGGTCGCGCTCGTCGCTGTTGAGGCGCAGCGCACGGGCGAGGGCGGCCAGGACCTGGGCCGAGGGCTGGACGCTGCCCCCGCGTTCCAGCTCGGTGTAGTAGTCGGCCGACAGGCCCGCGAGCTGCGCGACCTCCTCGCGCCGCAGGCCGGGCACCCGGCGCCGGGGTCCGGTGGGCAGGCCCACGTCGGGCGGCCGGATACGGTCCCGCCGGGACTTCAGGAATGCAGCGAATTCGGGAAGGTTCACGCCCTCATCGTCACTCGGGCAGATGGGCTGATCCAGGGGACGCCAACCCCTGGATGGACGAACCCAGCCTCACACTCTCACCTCACACCCTGGCCTCACCGCCCGTTCCCGTCCGGCAGACATGCCTCAGGTGGATCGCTCCTCCAGGAAGGAGCGCATGGCGCGGTTCACCACGGACGGGTGGGACGCCGCCCCTGGGGCCGCCGCAGCCCTGACTGGAGCCGGGGCGCACGGCGCCGCCCGGACGTGGCGGCGACCGGCATGTTTGGAGAGGAACATGGCCACAGTGGAGGAGTCCTGTCGGTGAGGCGGTCGCGTCGCCGACGGCACGCCGGAGGTGCCGTCGGCGACGGACCGGGTCTTTGCGGGTGAGGAACGGTGCTCATCGGCCACCAGGGGCACCACGGGCGGGCCGGACCGGTGTCGGTGAGGGAGCCGCGTGGGGCGGTGGTGAGCCGGCGGCGTCAGGAAAGGCGGGTTGAGAACCACTATGGCTCAGGGCCGCTGACGGGGCGTCGCCCGCGCAGGGGCGGTCGCCGGAGGCGACGCTGATGTGGAGAGGCCGCCGCGGTTACGAGGCCGGGGAGGAGCCGCGCTCCGTGAGGGTGATGGCCGAGGCCGGGCAGACACCGGCGGCGACGCGGACTGCCGCGTGCTGCTCCTGCGGCGGCCGGGCGTTCAGCAGGAGGACCAGGCCCTCGTCCTCGTCCTGGTCGAAGACCTCGGGGGCGGTCAGGGCGCACATTCCGGCACCGAGGCAGCGGTCACGGTCGACGTGGACGTCCATGGGATCAGTTCTCGTCCCAGGTGACCGGCAGCCGGTGCACGCCGTAGATGTTCATGTTCGTCCGCAGGGGCACCTCCTCCGGCGGCACGTCCAGCCGCAGTGTGGGGAACCGCCTCAGCAGCGCGGGCAGGGCCACCGTCATCTCGACACGGGCCAGTTGCTGGCCCAGGCACTGGTGCATGCCGTGCCCGAAACCCAGGTGACCGGTGGACTTGCGGTACAGGTCGAGGACGTCGGGGTCGGGGAACCGCTCCGGGTCACGGTTGGCGGCCTCCATCGAGATGGTGACGCTCTCGCCCGCCTTGATGAGCCGGCCCTCCAGCTCGACGTCCTCCAGCGCGGACTTCACGCTGGTGTGAGCGATGGTCAGATAGCGCATCAGCTCCTCGACGGCCTGGGGGGCGAGGTCCGGGTCCGTACGCAGGGCGTCGGTCTGGGCCGGGTCGGTGAGGAGCGCGAACGTACCGTGGGCGATCATGTTGGCGGTGGTGTCGAGCCCGGCGGCGAGCAGGAAGCCCCCGACGCCGATCAGCTCCTCGTCGGTGAGATCGGAGTCCTGGGCCAAGTCGCCGAGCAGGTCGTCGGAGGGCGCGGCGCGCTTGGCGGCGACCAACTCGGCCATGTACTCCTGGAGTCCGACGAAGGCGGCGTACCGGTCCTCGGGCGTCACGTCCATGGACATGATCGTGTGGGCGTGGTCCTGGAAACGCTCACGGTCGGCGTAGGGCACGCCGAGCAGCTCGCAGATCATCAGGGCGGGGAGGGGGCGGGCGAACGCCTCGACCAGGTCGGCGCCCGGCCCGCGGCGCTCCATCGCGTCCAGGTGCTCGGTGGTGATCTCCTCGACGCGCTCGGAGAGCTGCCGCATGCGGCGGACGGTGAACTTGCCCATCAGGAGCCGCCGGAAGCGGGTGTGCTCGGGCGCGTCCATCCCGGTCATGTCACCGACGGGGGCCGGCGGCAGCGGACCCTCGGGCCCCCCGGGGAAGGGGTAGTGCATCAGCTCGTACCGCGAGCTGAAACGCGGGTCCGCCAGGATCGAGCGGACCGTGGAGTAGCCGGTGGCCAGCCAGCCGACGTGCCCGTCGGGGTAGGTCATCCGGGTCAGGGGGCTCTGCTCGCGCAGCTCCGCCAGACCGGCGGGCGGGTCGAAGGGGCAGCCGGCGGCGCGCTGCGTGGGAAGCGTGACGGGCTCTACGGTCTCGGTGGCCTCGGTGGCCTCGGTGGCCTCGGGTCGGGTCGACGGTTCGTGCTGCATGGTGTCCTCCGTGGAGAGCGATGTGCGGTGAACGTGTCGTGTGAAGCGAAGTGCCGTGGGGAAAGCCGTACTTACCGCTTGACGGTGCGGCCGAAGGCGGAGCGCGCCCAGAGGCAGCCGACGAGAGTGAGGCCGACGCACCAGGCGAGCGCGATGTATCCGCTGTTGCCGATCCCGGTTCCCATGAGCAGGCCGCGCAGGGTCTCGATGACCGGGGTGAAGGGCTGGTACTCGGCGAACCAGCGCAGTCCGGTCGGCATCGAGTCGGTCGGGACGATGGCGCTGCCGAGGAAGGGCAGAAAGGTCAGCGGCAGGGGCGTGTTGCTCGCGGACTCGGGGGTCCTGGCCACCAGGCCGATGCCGGCCGACAGCCAGGTCAGCGCCAGGATGAGCAGGGCGAGGAGGCCGACCGCGGCGAGCCACTCGACGGGGGTGGCGTCGGGGCGGAACCCGATGGCGAGCGCGACGCCGATCACCAGGGCGACGGCGACCAGGGTCTGGAGGACGCTGCCGACGACATGCCCGGTCAGGAACGCGGCGCGGGAGATCGACATCGTACGGAACCGGTTCACGATGCCCTCGGTCATGTCGACGCACACGCTGACCGCGGTCGCCACCGCCCCGGAGGTCGCGGCCATGAGGATGATGCCGGGCGCGACGTAGTCGATGTACTCGCCGCCGCCGGACGGCGCGCCGTCGATTCCGGCGCCGAGGGCGCCACCGAAGGCGTAGTTGAACAGCAGCAGCATCATCACCGGCATGAGGACCACGGAGAAGGTCATCGCCGGGTAGCGCAGGGCGTGCTTGAAGTTGCGCCGCAGCATCGTCATCGAGTCGCTGACGGCGTACGTGAAGGTGCTCATCGGGCCATCTCCGTAGCGGTGTCGGGGGTGCCGTGACCGGTGAGGGTGAGGAAGACGTCGTCGAGGTCGGGGGTGTGCACGGTCAGCGACTCGGCCTGGACCGCCGCGTCGTCGAGGACGTCGAGGACGGCCCGCAGGGTGGGGATGCTCCCGTCGCCGGCGATACGGAGTGTGAGCTCCTCGGGGTCGCGGGCCGCCGCACCGAAGTGGCGTGCGGCGACGTCGAGTTGATGTGCGTCCGCGAACCGCAACCGGATGTGCCCGCCGGGGATCAGGCGCTTGAGCTCGTCCGAGGTGCCCTCGGCGACCAGCCGACCCCGGTCGAGGACGGCGATACGGTCGGCGAGCTGGTCGGCCTCCTCCAGGTACTGCGTGGTGAGGAAGACGGTCACGCCGTCCTCGACGACCAGATTGCGGATGATCTCCCACATGGTGCGGCGGCTGCGGGGGTCGAGCCCCGTGGTCGGCTCGTCGAGGAAGATGATCCGCGGGTCGCCGACCAGGGTCATCGCCAGGTCGAGCTTGCGGCGCATGCCGCCGGAGAAGGTGCTGACGGGTTTGCGGGCGGCCTCGGTCAGCTCGAAGCGGTGCAGGAGCTCGGTGGCGCGCCGCTTGCCCGCGCGGCGGGGCAGGTGCTGGAGGTCGGCCATCAGCATCAGGTTCTCCTCGGCGGTGAGGAGTTGGTCGACGGCGGCGAACTGGCCGGTGACGCCGATCGCGGCGCGTACGCCCTCGGGCCGTTCGGCGAGGTCGTGGCCGGCGATCCGGGCCTGACCGGCGTCGGGGGCGATGAGCGTGGACAGGATCTCGACGGTGGTGGTCTTGCCGGCGCCGTTGGGGCCGAGCAGGGCGAAGACCGTGCCTTCGGGGATGGTGAGGTCGATGCCGTCCAGGACGACCTTGTCTCCGTACGACTTGCTCAGCCCGACGGCGGAGATCGCCGGCGAGGCTGTGGTGGTGGACGTCATGGTCATGGAGTCCGCCTCCTCTTTCATAGGCAATGTGACATTTCACATGTGGAATGGGTTGTGTGGATCGCGCGGTCGCCGTCACGAGGGATGGCGACACGTTCTTGGGGTGTCTGGGGCGTCTGGGGCGCCTCGGTGGTGGAGAGAGCTCAGGCGCGACGGATCACGATGTCGCCGGCACCGGTGCGGGCGTAGATCTTGACTCCTGGTCGGCGGCATCCTCGACGCGGGCCTTGAGGGGCGTCGGGAGCCGGAAGTTGATCCCGGCAGTGCCGCCCTCGTCGCCGTTCAGAGCCGGTGGCGCCACCGGTGCCACGGGTGGTGCCATGGGTGCCGACGTGCCGGGTGCGCCCTCGGCGGGCGCCTCGGGCGCGGGCGGTGCCGTCACCACGAACTCGGGGTCCAGCCCCCGCAGCCGCATGTCCACCGAGCCCGGCGCCAACTCGCGCGTGATCGCGTCCGAGGCGGCGGTCAGCGCGCTCACGAGCGTCAGCCGAGCGGCCGACTCCAGGGGGGCGATCAGCCGTTCGGCCAGGGCCCGCGCTTCGTCGCCGCGGACGTTCGCGGCGACCGCGAGCTCACGGCGGAGGTGGCCGACGTAAGGGGTCAGGTCCATGGAGAGATAGTGGCACCATTGTGGTGCCATCGCAAGTCAAAGTGGCGCCATGCGACACCTGACGGTGCCTCGCGGTGGCGCATGGTGCGCCTCGTGGTGCCATCGCCCGAGGTTCGGGGGCGTGGCGTCAAGGGCGCGCATGGGGACTGTGCCATATGGCGTGAAGGCGGCGAGGGGGGGCGCTCGGCGACTCTCCCATCACCGCGCTGCGGTGGGGCCGAAGGAGAGCAGCATGGTCTCGGCGGTCTTCGTGCCTGTTACTCGAGCGGGAGACCGAGTTCGCCCGTGGTCTGGTGGCGCAGCTGCCGCCCGCCCCGCACGGCCCGTTCGCACCGTCGCGCACCGTCCCGGCGGATGCCCCCGCGATCGACCATCTGGCCGCCCTGCTCGGACGCGAGATCACCGGCTGCCCTCCCCCTCACAGCCGTACCGCCCGTACTCCAACGCCGTCCGCGGCGGCGTCGACGCCGCCGCTCGATCACTCACAGCCCTTCGCGAAGAACGCATCAACAGACGGAGGAAGAATTCCATGAAGCTCAAGCTCGTGCTCGCTGCCGCCGCTTTCACCGCAGCGCTGACCACCGGTACGGCCGTCATGACGGAGTCCGCCTCCACGGGTACCGGCCGCGACGGACACAGGATCGAGCAGACCGAGAACGCCGCGCACAGCGTCATCAAGGCCAACGGTCCGGGGGTGTTCCCGCACTCGGTCGACTACAACCGCCAGTCGAAGAACTTCGTCGTCGGCTCGCTGAAGCACAGCACGATATCCACGGTCGGTCTCGACGGAACCGTCCGCACCCTCGTCGACGACCCGAACGTGGTGTCCGTCCAGGCGGTCCGCGTCGACCGCGACCGGCACCGTGTCCTGGCCGGCAACGTGGACTACGGCCTCGCCGACGGCTCCTCCAAGGACACCACGTTCCGTGTCGCCGGAGTGGGCAGCTACGACCTGACCACCGGAGAGCGTCGCTGGTACGCCGATCTGGCCAAGGCCGCGAACGACGGCAAGCAGCACCTGATCGCCGACGTGACGGTGGCACCCGACGGCACCGTGTACGCGGTCGACCAGCTGACCCCGACGGTGTTCCGCATCGACCGCGAGGGCCGCGCTTCGGTCCTCCTGCGCAGCGACCTCCTGAAGGGAACGGTCGACGTTCCCAACTTCCTCTTCGGCATCGGGATGACCGCGGTGGCGTGGACGCCGCAGAACCACCTCGTCATCGCCAAGGCCGACGGCTCTCTGGTCCGGGTACCGGTCAACCACCCCGAGCGGGCGCGGAAGGTGGCGCTCTCCAAGCCGCTGGCCGCCCTCACCGCCGGCATCCGGGTGCTGCCGGACGGCTCCGTCGCCGCGGTCAGCAGCGGCCTCCTGACCGGCAAGCCCGCCCAGATCCAGCGGGTGCGCTCCTGCGGTGACTGGAAGTACGCCACGGTGAATGTCACCGACACCGTCGCCGATCCCGTCACCAGCGGCATCGCCGCGGGTCCCCGTGGGTCGACCTTCGCCCTCAGCGGCGGGCTGCCCGACCTGCTCATGGGCAAGCCCAACAACGGATTCACCCTGACCCCCGTCAAGGCTGACACCAGGCATCACAATCTCGCGGGTGCCGGAAGGCCGTGATCGGCCGGTGGCCCACGGCAGGGCCTGACCGCGGGCTTCGACGAAGTTCGCCGCGGTGCCGGACGGGTCGGGCGCGTCATGGGCCACGCCGCCCCAGGTGACTGTGCCGGCCTTCGGGAGCAGGTCCGCGTCGTAGCTCCGGCCGAGGCCGTCGAAGTCGCCCTGGCCCGGCTCCGACGCCGTGGCCGTGCCGTCGTGGTTCAGATCGCGGCGGAGGTCGACCGCGCACTGCTCGCCCGATGCCGTCGCGCATGTCGCGGCCGGACGGACCTCGACGGTGGCGGTGCGGATCTCCGTGTTCGCGCCCTTCGCGGCGACCGCGACGGACACCGGATACGACCCGACGGGTGTGCCGGCCGGCACGGTCACCGCCAGCGACACGGCCTGCTGCACCGGCAGGTGCCGGGAGCGCAGCACCAGCGGCGAGTCCGGCGTCGCCGCCACCTTCCAGCCGGAAGGCGCCTTCGGCGTCACGGTCACGCGGAGTTCGTCCGGTGCCTGACCGAGAACGTCCAGGGTCAGGTGGGCGGTCCGGTCCGCTTCGCCCGCCGGCACGACGTCCGAGGAGGTCCGCAGTGACGCGTCGACGTGCCGGCGGCTGTCGGCCCCGGCCCGGCCCACGGACGGCGGTTCGGCGCCCTCCTCCGTACCCCAGGAACGCTGACCTGCTGTGGTGGGCCTTCAGGTCCTGCAACCCCCGGCGCTGGCACGGCTTTCGCGGTTTCAGGGCCGGGGTGTGGTCCGCAAGGGCTGCGTGCGGCTGCGGGCCGCTGACGACGGTCAGGCAGTCGCTCGGCGCAGCCAGGAGGCGATGGCCTCGATCAGGAGCACGACACCGAGCACCATCAGGATGATCGTGGTCACCACGTCGAACTCCAGCACCCGGGTCGCGCTGATCAAGTGGAAGCCGATGCCGCCGGCCCCCACGATGCCCAACAGCGTGGCCGAGCGCACGTTCACGTCCAGCTGATGCAGGACATGGCCGATCACGGCCGGTACGGCCTGTGGCAGCGTGCTTCCGAAGAAGACCTGCCACGCGGAGGCGCCCGTGGCGGTCAGGCCCGTGCGGGGCCCTGGGTCGAGCTCTTCCAGGGAGTCCGCCAGGAGCTTGCCGAGAAAGCCGACCGATCCCAGACCGAGTGCGAGTACGCCCGCCACGGGGCCGAGACCGGTGGCTATGACGAACACGATGGCGAGGATGAGCTCGGGCGTACCGCGCACCATCAGGATGAGCAGCCGGGCGACGCGTGCCACGAGGGGCGAGGGAGAGGTGTTTTCCGCGGCGAGCACAGCGGCGGGAATCGCCAGGACGAGACCTATGAGGGTGCCGGCGAATGCGATCTGGACCGTTGTCCACAGAGCGGCGAGCAGCTCGTCGAGGATGCCGCCCGCCGACGGCGGGAAGAACTCGCTGAACACGGGCGGGACTTGGTCCGCGCCGTCGGCGAACTGCCCCCACGACAGCTGTGCTTCACGTACCGCCGCGACCAGGACGACGGCGACGAGGGCCGTGTACGCGAGGTGGCGCAAGCGTGCGGCGGTCCACGGCGGAGTGGTGCGGCGCCTCTTGGGGGCTGCTGCAGGAGCTGTCGGTTGCTTCGGTGCGTCGCCGCCGGCTCGCGCCTTGCCCGCGACCAGGGCCCGGGGCCCACGGAGCAGTGCTCGGCGTACGCCGCCGGAAATCAGTTCCATGGCGACGCAGAGCAGGAGGACCACCAAGGCCAGTGCCATCGCCCGTGGGTAGTCGAGGCGCTGGACCGCATGGGCGACATCCGCGCCGATGCCGGCCACACCCACGAAGCCGAGGACGACGGAGATCCTGAGGTTGACGTCCAGCCGGTGCAGTGCGGTGGCGACGAACGAGGGCAGCACCTGGGGCACCACTCCGGCCACCAACTGCTGAAGCCGGGAGGTGCCGATGGCGCGGACCGCCGTGGGTACGCCGTTGTCGATGTCCTCGATGGCGTCGGCGAAGAGCTTGCCGACCATGCCGACCGAGTGGATGCCCATGGCGAGCACGGCGCCCATACCGCCGAGGCCGAAGATCCGGAACGCGATGATCACCAGGATCAGGTCCGGGACAGCGCGGGCGAGTACGATCACCGACCGCGCGGCGACCCGACTCGGTTCGTTCCAGGACGTGTTGACCGCGGCCAGCACGGCGACGGGCAGGCTGAGCAGCACCGACAGCAGCGTCGCGCAGATCACGATGGACAGGGTCCGGCCGCACGAGCGCAGAATCTCGCCCGGTGGGGGGAAGTCCAGGGGGAGCATGCGACGAGCGAAGTCGACGCAGAGCCCCGCACTGTCCGCCAGCGTGGCGAAATTGACCTTCAGATCGACGAGCGCGACGACGCCGGCGGCCAGGCCCCCGAGGATCAGCGCGACAGTGCCAAGGCCCGATGCGGACGGGCGCGGCAAGGTCACGCGTCTGATCGGCGCCGGTGTCTGCGTCACAGCGCCACGTCCCGGACAGCCTTGGGCAGCACTATGTCGGCCGCCGGGCCGGTCGGCGTGCCGGCGATGTCGGAGTACAGCCCCATCACATCCGTGCGGTCGGCGTCCTCGGTGCGTACGTCGAGCACGACGCGGCCGGAGCGCAGGCCGATGATGCGCTCGGCCCAGCCGAGTGCCAGGCCGACCTGGTGGAGGCTGCACACGACGGTCAGCTGTTCCGACCGCGCCAGCTCCTTGATGAGGGACATGACCTGGCCGGCCGACTCGGGGTCGAGCGAGGCCACCGGCTCGTCGGCCAGCAGGATCCTCGGTTCCTGCATGAGCGCCCGGGCCAGCGCCACTCGCTGCTGCTCGCCGCCCGACAGCGTGTCGGCCCGCTGGAACGCGCGGTCCGCGAGCCCCACCCGGTCCAGCCGGTCGAGGGCCTGCTCACGGATGCTCCGGGGATAGGTGATCAGCCCGAGCCGGGGCCCGCGCAGCCGCCCGAGGGCTCCCGTGCAGACGTTCTCCAGCACCGAACGGCTGCCCACGAGGTGGAAGCGCTGGAAGACGAAGCCGATGTGCCGCCGCATGGCGCGGAGCTGAGCGGGGCTCGCCGAGGCGAGATCGGTGCCCAGCACCGTGCCGGTTCCGGTCGTGGGGAGCTGGAGGCCGTTCATGTGCTCGAGGATGGTGGACTTTCCCGAGCCGGAGGGGCCGAGCAGGGCGACGATCTCGCCGGGGTTCACGTCGAAGGTCACGCCGTCCAGTGCGCGGACGGTCTCCTTTCCCTTCCGGAAGTATTTCCCGAGGGAGTTCAATTCGATCACAGGGTCGGCTCTGTCGGCGCCGGACCGTGTCAACTGTGGTACAGAGCAGCTCATTTGGCGGTCTGGCACTGCTTGTCCTTGGTCACCCTGCAGACTTCGCGCACACTGTCGAAGGCGGCGTCGTTGATCGCGACGTAGCCCCAGTTGTTGCCGATCCGACATTCATCGCCCGTACAGAAACCGTTCGCCTTGAGGTAGTCCTCGGTTGCCTTGTGCGCGAAGACGTCGCTGATCTTCTTGCGGAGCTCCAGGCTGAGGCTGTCGGAAACCGCGGCCGGTGATCCGGGGATCACGTCGGACTTCCAGATGACCCGGACATCGCCCTTCTTGATCGTCCCTTTCTCCGGCAGCAGGGTGTCCACCATGGCCTCGGCGGCGAAGCCGGCCTCGCACTGCCCGGTGTTGACGGCGATGACGGAGGCGTCCTGGCCGCCGGTCAGCGTCGGCTCGGTGTCCTTCTCGACGTTGAGGCCCGCCTTGGCGAGCGCGGCCTTGGGGTAGAGATAGCCGGAGGTCGAGTTGGGGTCGACCAGGCAGACCTTCTTTCCCTTGAAGTCCGCCAGGGTCTTGATCGGAGAATTCGCCTTCACGATGCCGTAGGACCGGTATCCGGGCTTTCCACCCTTCTCGGTGACCTGCGCGCCGACCGGTGTCGCCCTGACGCCGGTGCTAAGGGCGACGACATAGGAGAGCGGTCCGTACTGGGCGATATGAATCTTGCCGGCGCGCTGTCCCTCGATCACCGCTGCATAGTCGGTCGCTGCCTGCATCCGGACCTTCTTACCGGTTTCCTTCTCAAGCAGCTCGATAAGCGGCTGGAACTTCTGATGCAGCGTGGTGGAGTTCTCATCCGGCACGGCCGCAAAAACGAGTTCATCAGGATTCTGGCCACCGCCGGCGGAGCCCTTGTCGGTCTTCGCGCTGGATCCGCACGCGACCAGGCTTGCTGAAAGAGCAACCGGAACCAGGAAGTACCGGAACAGGCGAGAGTTGATCGCTGACATGCGTAATCTCCGTGATGTGGGGGCTTTCAAAATGCCTGTGCCAGGTGGCGGCTGATGCTCTCCTGGAAAGGCGGGTGCGTCAGGATCGGCAAGGTGCTGCGCACGTCGAAGGTCTCGGCCTCGGAATTCGGCACAAGGTCTTTCCAGTGGGATGTGAAGAAGGGTTCGCCCTTCTTCGTCTGGAAGACCAGGGTCCGGCCGGCGAAGGGGCGGGGCTCATGGTGCGCCTGCGCGTGGGCGATCCCGGCCCAGACCGCCTGGAACCACATGAAGTCGTCCGGGCTCTCGTGGCCGTCGTAGTACGCGACGTCCTCCGCCTGCAGCTGTGCAAGTACCTCGGGCGCGGAGGCGGCCAGATTGTCGACACCGAAGCGCTGCTTGAAGTGGGCGAGCCGCAGCTGGTACAGCTCCGCCAGGCCGTCGCCCGGGTCGAGGTCGGAGGGCACGGTGTTCGGGTAGCCGTTGACGAAGACCAGCAGGGCGACCTCCTTGCCCAGAGCCGTCAGGCGCCTGGCCATCTCCAGGGCGATATTGCTGCCGTTGCAGAGCCCGCCCAGCAGGTACGGCCCCGAGGGCTGGGCTTCCAGGAGTTCGTCGATGTACGACTCGGCGATCTCGGCGACGGACAGCTGTACGCGCTCACGCCTGACCAGGGCCGGGTGCTGGAAGCCGTACAGCGGCCTGCCGCCGCTGATCCGTTCCGCGATGCGGCGCAGGAAGGCGATGTTGCCGGTGCCCCAGTGCACCCAGTGGAAGGGGGTGCCCTCTCCCTGGCAGAGCTCGATGCGGGCCTTCGGACGCTCACCGCTCCAGGGGCTCACCGCTTCGGACCACAGAGCGGTGAAGGAGGGCTCCGGCTGCGCCTCCGCGAGCTGCTCCCCGGAGATGAAGGCGGCGAGTTCGGTAAGTGTTTGGTGGGCGAATACGTCGCTGGCGGTCAGGTGATATCCGACTTCCCGCAATTGGCTGACCAACTGGACTGCGAGGAAGGAGTATCCACCGATGTCGAAGAAGTTGTCTGAAGGCTCGACATCAGTATCCAGAAGGTCTTCCCAGATTTGCTGGAGCTGCTTCTCCGCTGCCTTGAGCGGGGTCTCTGCAAAGTTATGGTCCACCGGAATTCCAACTCCTCGACGACAACGCGCAATCGCGTCGTGAAAGTACCACACGCCCTCTGCGGAGAATCGGATTTTCTGAATCCGGTTGTCCGTATTGTTGCAGTTTGGTCTTTAATGTTACCTCCGAGTATAATCGTGTTGATCTTTCGTCAAAAACTTTGACCCAGTCATCTCGGCTGCAAAATCGACGTGACCATCTCGGCATCGTGCTTGTAGAGTTCACGTACTCATACGTGGATTCATTCCACAGTAAATGTGCAGCTCGTGATGCAGGTGGCAAGGGGGATGGAGTGCCGTACGTCCAGGGGCAAGGGGCGGAGGACGCGAAGCCGGATATGCTGATGCTGGTGCTCGATACGTTCGCCGACGTTCTGGAGGAGGACGACCTCCCCGATGACGTCTCCTTCACAGCGCTGGGCGGATCCTCGCTCGACGGGACGCTGGTCTGCGCACGCCTGGGCAACGCACTCGGATTCCCGGTTCCGCTCTCCCAGCTCGCCGCCAGCTCCACGGCCCGCGAGTTCGCACGATCGCTCGCGGAGGCCGGAACACGCGCCGAGGAACTGCAGGCACGCGGCGAGGCCGTGAGCGAATCCGCCGTGCTGACCCCGATGCAGGTCAGCTTCCTCAGTCAGCACGCGATGGACCCCGGCGACCGGACACCGCACCTGCTGTTCACCTGGGTCCTGTCGGGAACCCTGGACACGGCGGCCCTGCGCGCCGCACTCCAGGACGTGCACAAGCGTCATCAGCCCCTGGGCAGCCGGTACCTGATCCGTCGTCCGGCGGTTGCCGAGCCCGGCGCCGCCGCCGAGGTGGACATTGTCACGCTTCCCGACGCGGCCGATGAGGAGGCCGCCCTCGACGCCACCCGGGCCGCGCTGGACGGCGACCTCGATCTCGCGGCAGGCAGGGTGTGGCGCGTGGCCCTGGCCGGTTTCGCCGGACAGGACGCCCACGTTCTGCGGGTACTGGCTCACCACATCGCCTTCGACGGATGGTCGGAGTCCATCCTGGCCGACGAACTCGGCGCCTGTTACACGGCGCGACTGCGGGGTGAGGCCGCCGAGTTGCCGGTCGTCCCGGGCATGGCCGAGCGCGCCCGCTTCCGGGAACGGCAGGCCGATCTGCACCGCGCCGAGCTGGAACGCCAGCGCGAGTTCTGGAAGGGCGCCCTGGCCGACACCCCCGACCTCGCCTTCCCGCCGGTACCGGCCAAGGACACCGGCTCCGCCCGGCTCAGGCGTACGGTCCGGACTCTCGAGGCGGGCGTGATGGACGCCGTCGACGCCCTGGCCGCCCAGCACGGCTGCACGCGCTTCGCCGTCCTGCTCACCCTCTACGACCGGGCGCTCGGAGAGATCTCGGGCGGGCCCGTATACGCCGTCGGCTTCCCGGTCGCCCGCCGATGGGATTCCTCCACAGCCGCCGTGATCGATTGCTGTGTCGAAACCATGTGCCTGCGGATGCCCGCCGCGACCCGGTACGGCAACGTCGACCTCGACACGGCTCTGAAGGCCACCGCGCACCGGCTGTCCGAGGCGTTCGCCGCCGCCGACACCGCCTTCGCCGACATCGTGCGGGCGATCAACCCGACCCGGACGGGGCGCGCTCCGCTCTTCCAGAACATGCTGGCTCTCCAGGACCATGACATCCGGGAACTCGACATGGCCGGGCTCAACTCCCGTCGCGTGGTGGAGCCCTACCTGGGCCTGCCGGCGGAACTCCACACGGAAGTCGTCCCGTACCCGGACGGCCGGACCACCGTCGCCGTCAGCCACCTCACAGACCGGGTCCCCTCCGAGTCAGCCGAGCGCTTCGCCACCTCGTTCCTGTCCCTTCTGACAGCTCTCGCCGCGGCGTGACGGCCTCCGACGACCGGCAGCCCCACGGGCAGGGCACCAGGCTGCTGCGCGTGATGACCGGAGACGCGCTGCCCCCGCCCGGGCCCTCCCGACGGGTGGCGGCCTCCCAGCTCGTGGACGCCATCGGCTTCGGCACCAACCTGCTGGCCCTGCCGCTCTTCCTCAGCAGGGTCGTGGAGCTCTCCGCGGTCGAGGTGGGACTCGCCTTCAGCATCGGTGGCCTGGCCGGGGTCTGGGCCGGGGTGCCGATCGGCCACCTCGCCGACCGCCGGGGCCTGCGCAACGTCCTCGTCTGCATGTACGTGTTCCATGCCTGTGTCGCCGCGGCCACCCCGTTCATCGACTCCTTCACCATGGCCGTCGTCCTGGTCGGCCTCACGAGTTTCTCGTTCGAAGGGTCCAGGGCGGTGCGTCATGCCGTGATAGCCCGTCTCGGCGGCACTCAACGCGCTCAGTTCCGCGCCCAGTTGCGGTCCATATCCAATGTGGGGATGGCGCTGGGATCGGTGCTCGCCGGCATCGCGGCCCAGCTCGATACGCGGGTGTCGTTCACCGCGGCGTTGTGGATCAAGGCGATCGCGCTCCTCGCCGCAGCCGCGCTGCAGTGCACCCTGCCGCGGATGGATCCGCTGCCGGTACCGGCCCCACCGAACGGCAGGTCCCCGGGATCACCCGAGTACGGCACCGGGGGCGGATCCGGCGAGCACGTCGGCACGCCCGCGTCCAAGGCGGTGGCCTTCAAGGACCTGCCCTACCTCGCCGTCGCCGTCCTCAACGCGGCACTGCACCTCTCGGGCCACATCCTTACGCTGGCCATCCCTCTGTGGATCGCGGCCCGCAATGTCGCACCCGCCTGGACCGCGGCGGCGCTCCTGCTCCTCAACACCGCGATCGTGGTGTTCCTCCAGGTGAGGATGACCCGGAGCATCGACTCGCCGACAGCCGCCGGCCGCGCCTGGGTACGCTCGGGCGCCGCCCTCCTGGTGACCTGCCTGCTCATCGCCGTCACAGGCTCGGTGCCCACCCCGGTGGCGGTAGGAATCCTCTTCATGGCCGTCATCATCTTCACCGCGGCCGAGATGTGGCATGCGGCCGGCAGCTTCGAGCTGGCTCTCGGACTGGCACCACCCCACGCCCAAGGCCAGTACCAGGGTGTCTTCAATCTCGGCGAGGGCATGGGCGGGGCGATCGCCCCGACCGTGATCGCCGTACTGTGCATCGCCTGGGGCGCCCCGGGCTGGATCCTGCTCGGAGTCGCCCTCGCCTGCTGCGGAGCCATCGGCCCCGCGGTCACCCGGTGGGCGCTGGCGACCCGGCCGGCCCCCGAGCCGGTGCCGGCGACCCGGCCGGCCCCCGAGCCGGTGCCGGCGACCGTCGGCGCACCCGGTCCGCGCTAGGCCGTGTCTGACAAATCCCGCCTGGCGCGCGACGCCCGGCACGCCCTCCCCCGTAGCCCTTCGGGCACGGGAGGTGCCCCCACGCTGCGTTGTCGGAGTCATCCACGTACGTCCAGTACGCGGATGATCTCCCCCAGAGCTGCGCCTGGGAGGTTCCCCCACCGCCTTGCGCCCTCGACGGGCAAACATTGCCGGTCGCGGCACTAGGGGGTGTCCGGCGGATCAGGCCGCAACGGTGCCCGCCGCCCGCGTCACAGGCCACCCCTGCACCACCCGTACCGATGCCCCCTCACGTAGGAGCGCGCAAACACCATGTCCCTGCCCAGTGCCCCGGAACCACTGACGTCCGTACTGGTCAACCACGAAGGCGTGCGAAGCCTCTGGCCGGCGGACATCGCCGTACCCGCCGGATGGCGCGTCGAGCTGGACGCTGCCACGAAGGCGGACTGCCTCGCGTACGTAGAACGCCACTGGAGTGACATACGGCCGGCCGCCGGTGCCCGCCCGGCCCCGGCGGAGGCCGTGGCGCTCGTACCGCAGATCTTCGAGCGGACGGCCGCGGAATTCCCCGACGCGATCGCTGTCAGCGGCACAGAGGGGGAACTGACCTACCGTGAGCTCAACCTCCGCGCCAACCGGCTGGCCCGACGGCTGATCGACCGCGGCGCCGGCCCCGAGTCCCTGGTGGGCATCATGCTGCCGCGGGGCCAGGACGCCGTCGTGGCCATTCTGGGCGTGCTCAAGTCCGGGGCGGCCTACGTGCCGCTCGACCCCGCCTACCCGGCCGAGCGGCGTGAGTTCATGCTCTCCGACGCCCGGCCCGTCTGTCTGATCAGCGACACGGGCGAGCCGGTCCAGGGGTGGGACGGGCCGTGCCTGAAGCCGTCGGGGGAGAGCACGTCCGGCGGGACGAGCGGCGCGGACGAGGCGGATGTCCGCGACCAGGAGCGACTGGCCCCGCTGACCCCCCACAGCCCGGCCTACGTCATCTACACGTCCGGTTCGACGGGTCGGCCGAAGGGAGTCGTGATCGAGCATGACGCGCTCCTCCACTACCTGACGTGGGCCGCGGACTCGTATCCCGGCGGCCGGGTGTCGTCCTTCCTCCACTCCTCCCTCAGCTTCGATCTCACGGTCACCACCCTCTTTCTGCCGCTGCTGCACGGTGGTCGCATCCACGTCGCGGACCTGGCGGACGATGTGGACGCACGGGCAGCCCTCGAGGGGGCACCCCTGCGCTTTCTCAAGGCCACCCCGAGCCACCTCGCACTGCTGGCGCTGCTGCCACCCCAGTTCTCCCCGGCAGGACAGCTGGTGGTCGGCGGTGAGCAGCTGGCCGGCAGCATGCTGCACGGCTGGCGGTCCCTCCACCCGGATGCCACCGTCGTGAACGAGTACGGCCCCACCGAGGCGACCGTCGGTTGCATGGAATACCGGATCGAGCCCGGCCAGGAGGTGGCGGACGGTCCGGTGCCGATCGGCACGGCCGCGCCCGGCCTGACGATCCGCGTTCTCGACGACTCGATGCGGGAGGTCGAGGAGGGACAGGAAGGCGAGATCCACATCGCGGGCGGGCAACTGGCCCGCGGGTATCTGCGGCGGGCGGGCATCACCGCAGAGCGCTTCGTGGCGGATCCGTTCGGCAAGCCGGGCTCCCGGATGTACCGCACGGGGGACCTGGCCCGTCGTGACCGGGAAGGCACCGCCGTCTACTTGGGACGGCTCGACGACCAGGTGAAGGTGTCGGGATTCCGGATCGAACCGGGGGAGATCGAAGCCGTGCTCGCCCGGCATCCGGCCGTCGCGCAGGTCTCTGTGCTCGCCGTGGCCGGCCGTCGCGGCAGCACGCGGCTTGTTGCGTACTTCGTGCCGGTCCCGGACGACACGCCACCGACCCCCGTCGATCTGCGTGAACTGGCCGCTTCGGCACTTCCCGAACATATGGTGCCGGCCGCCTACCTCGGGCTCGAGGCGCTTCCCCTGACGACCAACGGCAAACTGGACCGACAGGCGCTGCCGACACCCGAGTTCCGCAGGAACCCCGAGATAGCAGGACTTCCGACGCCCGGCTGACCGCCAACCGGCCGACGCCCGCGGCCAGGTGCGCCGAGGGCACCGCGCACGGTCACGCGGTGCCCTCGGCGTGTGCCGGTGCGCGCCGTCAGCGCGTGCCGGCCACCTTGATCCGTTCCCTGAACCAGGCTCCCATCGCGTGCAGTCGGGCCTCCGTCTCCTCTTCCGACGGGAGAGCGACCATGACGCGACCGCCACGTGAGGAGGAATGGACGAGCTCCCCCACGACGGCACCCTCCTTCACGTCGACGGTGCCCAGCACGACGGCGTCCTGACGCATCAGCTCCTCCTGCGTCGGAGCGCTCACCACACGTCCGGCGGGCGCCAGCAGATTGGTGTAGCCGTGCACGAGCTGGTCCGCCGGAGGCTCGGGGCGGGACGACGGCAGCCCGAGCAGTGCTCTGGCCCACTCGTCCATGAGGTCCACTCCCGTCTGCGCGCGTACCACCTCACGGGCCAGACCGCCGCTGGTACGGCCGCCGCACTCACTGAAGACCAGCCGGTCCTCCTGGTCGAACGCCTCCAGGTGGAACACTCCGTCCGCATGGCCCAGGGCCGCGAGCGAGCGGTCCAGCAGCTCGGCGGCGCGCTCGTACAGGACCGGATACTTTCCGGGGCGCAGCAGGACACTGCCCGTGGCACCGCCCGAGCGGAAGGCGATCACATTGAACAGGTAGCGGGAGATGCTGAAGGTCTCGACCTTCCCGCTCCGTACGACACCGTCGATGTGCAGTTCCCTGCCCTGCACGAACGATTCCACCGCCCAGGGCCCCGACGTCCGGCCGGACCGGCTCTCCAGCAGCTCGGTGAGGTCCTGCCGGGTCCGCACGGCCCAGGTACTCTCCGTGCCGGCACCGAGCAGGGGCTTCACCACGTAGGGGAAGTCCAGCTCCACATCTGCCAGTTCCCCCAGGTCGTCGATGGTCAGGGTGGTGGCCACCGGGAGTCCGGCGGCACGAATGGCCGCCTTCTGGGCCACCTTGTCGCGCAGCAGCACAGCCGTTTCGACGGGCACGCTGCGCGCGCCGGCGAGCGCGCCGATCACACTCGCCGTGACGAGAGTGAACTCCAGGTCGCTGCCCACCGCCGTGAATCCGTCGAGAGGGAGCCCGGACCGGGCCAGCCCCGCCAGGACGGACTCCGTGCTGGTGGGATCCGCGACAGTGACCAGATCACCTGTGAATCCGTCGGCACGTACGGCGGCCACCTCACCCGGGGTGACGACCCATGTCACCTTGCAGCCGAGGCGGTTGACCGCGGCCACGGAGTGGGTGCGCCAACCGACCAGCAGCAGGTGCTCCGCCCTCGGTGCGGCGGCGCGCGCCCCTGGGAGACCGGTTCCGGTCATATCTGCTCCTCGGACTGTGTGCGGGCCGACGGTGTGCCGGACGGCAGGGCGGCGAGCGAGACCCGGTCCACTTTGCCCGCGGTCGTGCGCGGCAGCTCCGGGACGAAGGTGAAGCGGCGCGGGTGCTCGCTCGCGGGCAGCCGCGCGCGCAGCCACTTGCGCAGTTCCCGCTCGGCAAGCTCGCCGTGGGCGACGAGGAAGGCTTCGATGAAGGTGCGCTCGGGGTGCTCCACATCGCGCAGGACGACCGCGGCCTGGGCGATCGATGCGTGCTCCTCGAGCGCGGCTTCGACGGACGTCAGCTCGATGCGGTGACCGCGCAGCTTGACCTGCGCGTCGGTGCGGCCGAGGAACTCCAGCGCCCCGTCCTCGCGATAGCGGCCCCGGTCGCCGGTGCGGTACACCCGGCGCGGGCCGTCGGGCGTCTCGCGTGTGAGGAATGCCCGGGAGGTGAGGTCGTCCCGGTCAAGGTACCCGAGAGCCAGCCCCTCGCCGTACAGGAGGATCTCACCCTGCTGCCCGGGCTCGGTCACCAGAGGCCCCGATCCGGCGTCGGGGCCGTCGGCGGTCTCCGGCAGCGCGGCGAGACAGACCCCGGTGCCCGGCAGAGCCTCACCCAAGGTGATGACGTCCGCCTCGGTGACCTGTGCGGCGGTGGCCCAGACAGTGGCCTCGGTCGGACCGTAGAGGTTCCACAACTCCTTGCACACCGGCATCAGCCGCTTGGCGAGACTCGGGGTGAGCGCCTCGCCACCGGACCATATGCGGGTATGGGGGGCACCCTGCCAGCCACTGGTCAGGGCCAGGCGCCAGAAGCTGGGAGTGGCCTGGATGACGTCGGCGGGGTGCTCCTGCGTGAACCGGACGAACGCCTCCGGGTCCAGCCGGGCCATCGGGGGTGCCGTGATGAAGCGGGCCCCGGCAGTGAGCGGCACCAGCATCTCCGCCAGCGAGATGTCGAAGGAGAGGGCCGTCATCGAGACGATGGACTCGCCCGCCGCCAGGCCCGGGACCCGCGCCAGGCCGGCCAGCCGGTGGAGCAGCGAGGTGTGCGGTACGGCAACGCCCTTCGGGCGTCCCGTGGATCCCGAGGTGTAGAGCACATAGGCCACCTCCTGGAGGGAGGGCTCGCGTGGCTGTGCGTCCAGGTCGTCCGCCGGTGTCCCGAGGTCGAACCGGTGGTCGCGGGCCTCCTTCAGGAGCAGTGCCGGACGGGCGTCGGCCAGCAGCGCCGCACGCTGCAACGGCGGGCTCTCCTGGCTGAGGGGCAGCACCGCGCAACCGGCCTTCGCCGCCGCGAGCACTGCTATGGCCCCGCAGGTCCCTCCGGATGCGTCCACGGCCACCAGAGCGCCGGCGGGGGCGCGTTCGGAGATCACGGCGGCCAACTCAGCGGCTCGGTCGACGAGTTCGCGGTACGTGATGTCGTACGCGTCCGTGACGGCTACGGCCGAGGGAGCCTTGCGGGCCTGCTCCGCGACGATGTCCCAAACGGTCGTCATGGATGTCCCTTCGATGTGAGGGGCGGTCATTGAGTGCTCAGCAGAGTGTCCGCGACGGCTCGCAGGAACCCGCCCTTGCGGACGTAGTCGAGCTCACCGCTCGTGTCGACGCGTGCATGCATGCGCCATTCCCTGGAGACGCCGGTCTCGGTGTCACGCGCGCGCACCAGCACCTCGCCCCGGGGCTCCAGGCCGTCCAGGCCGACGATGTCGAAGGTCTCATGACCGGTGAGGCCCAGGGAGTCGGGACTGTCGCCCTCGGCGAACTGCAGCGGAACGATGCCCATGCCGACCAGGTTGCTGCGGTGGATGCGCTCGAAGCTCTGCGCCAGTACGGCCCGGACGCCCAGCAGCGCGGGGCCCTTGGCCGCCCAGTCCCGGGAACTGCCGAAGCCGTAGTCCCTGCCCGCCAGCACGACGACGGGCGTGCCCGCGGCCGCGTAGGCGGTCGAGGCGTCGTACACGCTCATGGTCTGCCCGGTGGGGGTGTGGACGGTGTGGCTGCCGCGGAGGTCCGGGGTCAGCCGGTTGCGGAACTTGATGTTGGCGAAGGTGCCGCGGATGAGCACTTCGTGGTTGCCGCGGCGGCATCCGTAGGAGTTGTACTCCGCCGGCGGTACCCCCGCGTCGGACAGGAAGCGCCCGGCCGGTGAGTCCGGCGCGATGGAACCCGCGGGCGAGATGTGATCGGTGGTGGTCGAGTCCCCGGCGAAGACCAGGACCCGGGCACCGCTCAGGTCGGACAGCGTGCGTCGTGTCTCCTCGTCGAAGAACGGCGACCTGATCAGGTAGTCGGAGCCGGCGGGCCAGTCGTAGACGGGCCCGGACGGGAACTCCAGCGCACCCCAGGCCTCGTCGCCTGCGAACAGCGACGCCTTCTCCCGGCCGAAGTGCTCGAACGACACATGACCGACGGCTTCGGTGATCTCCTGCGGTGTCGGCCAGAGGTCGCGGAGGTACACCTCCCGGCCCTCGGCGTCGACACCGATGGGCTGTGAGGTGAGGTCCGTGAGTACGGTTCCGGCCAGCGCGTACGCGAGCACGAGCGCCGGAGAGGCGAGATAGGCGGCGGCGACGTCGGGGTGGATGCGTCCCTCGAAGTTGCGGTTGCCCGACAGTACGGCGGACAGCCGGGCCCCGGTGGTGCGCACGGCCTCCTCGGCCAGCGGCGACAGGCCGCCCGAGTTGCCGATGCAGGTGGTGCAGCCGAAGCCCGCCACGGTGAAGCCGAGTTTCTCGAAGCTCGGCAGCAGCCCTGCCGCGTCCAGGTAGTGGATCACTGCCCGGGAGCCGGGGGCCAGGCTCGTCTTGACCCACTCGGGCACGGTCAGCGCGCGCTCCACCGCCTTACGGGCCATCAGGCCCGCGGTCACCATGGAGATCGGGTTCGAGGTGTTGGTACAGCTGGTGATGGCCGCGATGGCGATCGAGCCGTCTCCGACGGACGCGGCGCCGGACGTGGCGTCCACGGCCTGACCCGTCGGTGCGTCGGTGCGTTCGGGGAAGCCGGCCGGCACGGAGCGGAGCGGGATCCGTTCCTGCGGGCGGCGCGGGCCGGCGACGACGGGCTCGACCGCGGACAGGTCGAACTCGACGGTCCGGGCGAACCGGGGCTCCTCGGTGCTGCCCAGCGGGACGAAGAGTCCTTGCTCCTTGCTGTACGCCTCCACCCGGGCGATCTCGTCCTCGGGGCGCCCGGTCAGCCGCAAATACGACAGGGTTGCCTCGTCCACCGGGAAGAACGCCACGGTGCAGCCGTACTCGGGGGCCATGTTCGAGAGCGTGGCCCGGTCGGGCAGCGACAGCGCCGCGACTCCGGGACCGAAGAACTCCACGAACTGCCCCACGACGCCGGTGCCGCGAAGGAACTCGGTCATGGTCAGGGCGAGGTCCGTGGCCGTGCTGCCGGTCGGCAGCGCACCCGTCAGCCGGACGCCGACAACAGGCGGGCTGAGCAACGAGATCGGGTGGCCGAGCAGCGCGGTCTCGGCCTCGATGCCTCCGACACCCCAGCCAAGCACACCGAGTGCACCGACCATGGGGGTGTGTGAATCGGTGCCGAGGACCGTGTCACAGGCCAGCAGGCCGTCCGTGTGCGTCATGACGACGCGGGCGAGGTGCTCCAGGTGCATCTGGTGGACGATGCCCTTGCCCGGCGGCACGACCCGGAGTCCGGCGACCTCCTGCTGGGCCCAGCGCAGGAACCGGTAGCGCTCGTTGTTGAGTTCGTACTCGCGCCGCATGTTGAGGCTCAGGGCGTCGGGGCGTGCCCAGGCGTTCACCTCGACCGAGTGGTCGACGACGAGGTCGACGGGCAGCGCGGGCCTGGCCTTGCGGGGGTCCAGCCCGCGTTGCTCCATGATGGAGCGCAGGGACGCCAGGTCGGCGAGGACCGGAATGCCGGAGTGGTCCTGCAGAATGAGCCTCGTCGGGCGGAACGCGACCTCGACGTCAGGGCCCTCGCCCGTGCTCGCGGAGATCAATGCAGCAGAGGTCGCGAAGGCCTCCTCAATTCCCTGCCCGTCCTGTTCGGCGCTGGTAGAAATCGCGCTCCGTAGTATATTCTCCACCAGAATCCGGACACTGCGGGGCGCGGTTGCCATGCCGCTGAGCCCATTCTCTTCGGCGGCCGCCAGGCTACAGAACCGGGCCGTTCTGTCCGGCAGGGTCAGGGTGCGCAGCAAGTTCTGCATTTCTTTCGCTCTTATTTCTCGTCGAAGGATTCATATAGCGTGCAGGGTTCATGAATGGGCGCTGCCGGGAACGAGGTCGTCATGATGAATACGGCAGTGCGTGAGGTCGCTCTCTGGCAGAGCCCGGAGCCGTCCGTGGCGGCTGACGTGGATGTCGCCGTCGAGGTGCTGGAAGCGGCGGGGCTCACTGTGCGGTGGGTCCTGACAGCGCCGGGGTCCGCCGCGTCAAGGGAGGTGAATGCGCAGGTGGATGCCGGTCTTCTGGCTCCGCTTCACGCGTCGCCTGCCGATGCCCACCAGTTGGCCCGGCAGGCTCGCCAGGACTGGGGCGCGGCTCTCAGCCTCATCGAGAGGCGTGGTCCGAGCCTGCGTGAAGGAACAGTTCTGGATGTGCTTCTGGTGCGGTCGGAATTCGACCTCAGTGACCTCGGAATAGAGTTCGCCGAACATTCTGACGGCGTCGCCGAGCTGCGCGGTATCACCCTCGAGCACAGTGCGAGGCCCCTGCGTGAAGAGGCTGCAGCGGCCGTCCATACAGCTGACCCCGAGCGCATTCGAGTATTTATCGAGAAGGCCGTTCAGGTGTGTCGTGACAGGGGTGTGAGGCGGATTACCGTTGCCCATAAGGGAAACTCCATCAAATACACTGACGGGCTCTTCGCGCTGACCGCACGTGAAGCATTGGAGAAGCTGGTCGATTCTCCGGACATCGTGTGCGACAGCCTGATCATCGATCATATGGCCGCTGAGCTGGTGCGGAATCCGGACAAGTACAGTGCCGTTCTCACCCACAGTGCGTTCGCCGACCTGCTGGCTGCCGTTCTCGAAGGTCAGCTGACCGGGGACCGGGGCGGCGTGTGCACCACGCTCGACCACGCCGGCCGGCCCCAGTTCGGCTATGACACCGCGCTGGACACCACGCGCCTCGACGGGGAAAGCGCCGACCGGGCCCGCGTGCGCCGACTCCGCTCAACTTTGCTGGCCGGCACGGAACTTGCCGGGTACCTGTCGCTCGACGCGGCCGAGGCGGCGATCAGGACGGCCGTCACCGCCGTGGAGAACGACGGTGCGACCTGGCAGGCCGCTGAGAGGGCCGCGCGTCACGCCGTCGGACGGGGCGGTGCCCGATGACGGCGTGACGCACGGCTTCAGCGCCCGGCGGGTGAGGAGCCGTCAGGCAGCCGACTCCGCGAGGGCCTTCTTGTAGAGCTCGACCGTGGCCTCCTGCGAGACCGCGCCGCGCAGCCGGATCGACTCTGCGCGGACCGCGTCGAGCACCTCACCGAGGAGCTCCTCGCGGGGCTCGACGCCCTGCTGCTCCAGGGCCCAGGCAACGAGGGCGCGACCGGAGTGCTTGCCGAGCACGTACCGGCGCTCGCCGCCGACGTGCTCCGGCGGGAAGGGCTCGAAGCTGGAGGTGTCGCGGAACATGCCGTTCGCGTGGATTCCCGACTCGTGCGCGAAGACGTTGTCACCGGTCACCGGCTGCCAGGGCAGCACCTCGTGGTTGGCCGCCTCGGCGACGAGCCGGCTCATCTCCTTCAGCTTCGTCAGGTCGATGCCCAGGTCGCGGTCGTAGAGCTTCTTGAGTGCGACGACGACCTGCGCCAGGTCCGCCATGCCGGCCCGCTCGCCGATGGCGTTGACCGTGACGTGGAAGTAGCGGGCACCGGCCTTGAGGCCGGCCAGGGTGTTGGCCGTGGCCAGACCGAAGTCGTTGTGGGCGTGGCACTGGGTGTCGATCGGTGCCGCCTCGCCCACGGCGGCCACCCGCTCGCCGTACGCCTCCGGGCCGAGCAGACCGACGGTGTCGGACAGCCGCAGGCGGTCGGCGCCGGCCTCGTGCACGACGCCGGCGTACTCCTGCAGGAACGAGATCTCCGTACGTGCGATGTCCTCGGCGCTGATGGAGACGAACGCCCCGCGGTCCTTGGCCATCTTGATGAGCTCGGTGGCCGTGCTCAGCAGCCACGTGCGGTCCTTGCGGACGCTGGCCTTGAGGTGACCGGCCGAGGTGGGCAGGCCGATGTGCACTGCCTTGAAGCCCATGTCGAGCGAGCGCTCGACGTCCTCGCGGACACCGCGGTGCCAGACGACGAGGCGGGCCTCGTCCTGCCGCTCCACACAGGACCGGATGAAATCCAGCTCCTCGCCGCCCATGGCGGGGATGCCGATCTCGATCGAACGCACACCGGCGTCGATAAGAGAATTCAAAATCTTGGTTTTGGTTTCCTTGGAGAAGGCAACCCCGGGCGTCTGCTCTCCGTCGCGGAGGGTCGTGTCTTCGAGGACGATGTCATTCCGGATAGACATTGAAGTCTAAACCTTTCGCTCTGAGGCGTCCTGAGGCGGTGCGACGCCGCCTTAGGGTGAATTGAATAGCAAGACCGATCAAGATCATCCAACTTGGGGTGAAACGGACATACTTAGCCATTCAACGGTATGTTTCCCCCGTACCGGAAAGCTCTTGCCAACGTGTCCTGCGGGACGGTTGACTACCGTAGCTGGTGCAGGTTGCAACTGTACACAGGTATGTTCTCGGTGAACATCTCTTTAGCGTCATGTGGACAGTGTGGCCGAGATAACGGGGAGAATCATTGAATAAGCGCAAGATGCTGCGTGAAGCCATTTCCAGGAATTCCTTCTCCACGGCGGCCGGCGTGCATGATGGGCTGAGTGCGCGCGACTGCGACACGGGCTTCGTGGGCACCCGCAGCGTGGCCCGCATCGTGGACTGGAGATCCTCGACTTCGGCCGGAGCTGGGTCAACAAGGAGGTCCCGCTCGTCGCGGTGCCGACCACCTGTCCGGACATCGATGCCGCCCAGCTGCGCGAGGCGGGCTTCTCCTTGGCCATCTACGCGAACCAGGCCCCCCGGGCGTCCATCACGGCCATGGAGGCCGGACTCACCCGGATCTCCGGGGAGGGATGCACCAGCAGTCTCGACAGTGAGATCGCCGCACTGGGCGATGTATTCCAGCTCCAAGACTGATGAAGCACATGAATAAATACAGGGTGACCCTGGTGCCGGGCGACGGAAGCGGCCCGGAACTCGTATCCGCAGCCCGTGTCGTACTGGATGCCGCGGCGGCCGCCGCAGGTTTCCGCTTCGATTGGAATGTCAGACAGGCCGGCCAGGGCGCCCTCGCCGAGGCGGGCGCATTGTTGCCGGCCGCAACGCTGGACGCCATAAGGGATGACGGAGTGGCCCTGAAAGGGCCCACGACGACTCCGATCGGTACCGGCCACAGGTCTGTGAATATCACTATCAGGCAGGAACTGGATCTCTACGCCTGCCTCCGCCCGGTCCGTGTCCTTCCCGGTTTCGCGGAGGAGGAAAGCCGCAGAATTGACTTGGTAGTCGTACGCGAGAACACTGAAGACGTCTATTCAGGCCTCGAGTACCCGGCGGGCTCGGCAGGCGCCAAAGCCGTGGTGAGGATGCTGGGCGACTCCGGAAAAGGTATATCCGCCGAGGCAGGTGTATCCCTGAAGCCGTTCACGCCGGAAGGCTGCCGCAGAGTCATCGAGTTCTCCTTCGACTACGCGCGACGCAACGGCCGGAAGCTGGTGGAGGTCGGTGCAGACGGTCACCGCTACCCCCTCACGGAGGGGATGTTCGCCCGGACCGGCAGGGCCGTCGCCGAGGGCTTCGCGGATGTGACGTCCCGCGCCGTACCGGTCACCGAGCTGTGCGCCTCACTGCTCAGATCCCCCCTGGACCACGACGTCATCGTCCTGCCGAACCTCTACGGGGACATTGTGTCGGACATCACCGCGGCCCTCGTGGGTGGCCTGGGCGTGGCTCCCGGGGCCAACATCGGCAAGGGACATGCCGTGTTCGAGGCGACGCACGGATCGGCCCCCGAGTTCGCGGGCACCAACCGGCTGAACCCAACGGCGCTGATCTTCTCCGGCTGCATGCTGCTCGACCACCTGGGAGAGCACGATACGGCGGCCCGGGTCCGCACCGCTGTGGAAGACGTGGTGCGTGAGGGGCGCGTGCTCACCTTCGACCTCCTTCAGCCGGAGCAGGCGCACAACGCGGCCACCACGACGGAGTTCACGGCTGCCGTCATCGACCGGATCCGGCAACTGGCATGAGAGACAACTCGGTTCGCGCGACCACGCGCTGTTGGAGAGGTGTATGAACCCGCAAGCGGCACAGGCCGGACCGGTCACACGGGAGAGTCTTCGCAGAGACTTGGCGGCCCTCGGAGTCACACGCGGTCAGATTCTTCTCGTCCACGCGTCCCTCTCCTCCCTCGGGTGGGTATGCGGCGGGGCACAGACCGCTGTGCGGGCACTGCAGGACGCGGTGGGTTCCGAGGGAACCCTCGTGATGCCCACCTTCTCGGGCGACCAGTCCGATCCGGCGACGTGGCGCAAGCCCGCGGTACCGGAGAGCTGGTGGCCCGTCATCAGGGAACAGATGCCGGTCTTCGACCCGGCACTCACACCCACGCGCGGCATGGGCGTGATCGCGGACACCTTCCGCCGTGCGCCGGGCGTCGTGCGCAGCCTCCACCCCCAGAACTCGTTCGCCGCCTGGGGCAGGCACGCCCGCGAGATCACGGAGGACCACGGTCTGCGGGAGCGACTGGGCGGGGGCTCACCGCTGGAGCGGATCTACGACCTCGACGGCCATGTCCTGCTGCTGGGCTGTGGCTTCGAAAGCAACTCGTCCTTCCATCTGGCCGAGTACCGCACGGCCTATCCCGGACGGAGGAACGCGAATCGCCTCGTCCCGGTGCCGCGCGGAGACCGCAACGAGTGGGTGGTCCAGGACGACATCGTCTACTACGAGGAGGACTTCCACGTGATGGGTGAAAGCTGCCTGTCGGCCATCGCGGGACATGCGCGCGGTCGCGTGGGGGAGGCCCGGGCGATGCACTATCTCCAGCGGCCGTTCGTGGACGCGGCGTGCACGTGGATGGCGCGTCATCGCGACCTCACGGCAAGCGGAGCGGCGGTGGCGTCGTGACCGGTCGGCCGCGGTTCGGTACGGTCGTCTGCGGCGGCGGCCCGGCCGGAGTGTCCCCGGTGGTGGCGGCAGCCGTGCAGGGTCGGCTGGAGGAACTGCTCGAGGACGGGGTCCTGCTGATCGAGGCGGGGGAGCGGGCGGGAGCCGGAGCGTTCGCCCGCTACCACATCCGCGCGAACTCCCTCGGCTCCGTCTTCCTGGAATGCATTGAGGGTCCGGCGGGCAAGGAACTGCTGGCCGGCCTCGAGGACACGCCGGAGGTGGCGGCGCTGCGCGAGTGGGCGGACGAGTATCCCCCGCTGCCCGTGGTCGGTGCCTTCCTCGCCCTGGTCGGCGACCGCGTGGTGAAGGTGCTGCGCGCCCATCCGAGGTGCGACGTCCTGCTGGGGCACCGCGTCGACGAAGTCCGGCTGGCGTCGGACGGTGTCCAGGTCCGCGTGACCACCACGGATGGTGAGACAAGTGAGGTACACGGGGATCGGGCGCTCGTCGCGATGGGAGGGGACGAGCGGACGGATGTGGCTTCCGGCGCGCTTCGATGGCTATGCGACGCCCACCCGCACCTGCGCGTGCTCACGTCCGGGCGCGTGGTCGGCGACGGTTCGTGGCTGCCGGAAGCCGAGGACTCCCCCCACCGGGACCTGCGCCGCATCACGGTGCTCGGTGGCGCGCACAGTGCCTGGGCCATCGCCGCGCAGCTCGCTGTGCTCTCCCAGGCGGGGTGGTTCGACGGGGACGTCGAAGTACGGGTGGTGGAACGGCAGGAGCCGCCCATCTTCTACTTCAACCCCGAGGAGGCGGCCGCCGATGGCTACCGCTTCTCGATCGAGCAGGACATGTGCCCGCTCAGCCGGCGCGTGCACCGCTTCGCCGGGTTGCGTGGTCCTGCCCGCGAACTGGCCCGACGGGTCATGGGACTTGCTCCGGAAGCGGCGCTGGACGGCTTCGCCGCACTGACCGTGCCCGGTCCGTGGACCGGACCAGTGCTGGAAGAGGCGGGAGTCGCGGACACGGATCTGCTCATCACCTCCCTCGGCTACGACGCTCTGCTGCCGCGGCTGGTCGGGCGCGACGGCGCCGAGCTGACGCTGGCCCGCCGGTCCGGCGCGGTGGACACCGGTACCACCGGCATTCCGGTGCTGGAGTCGGGTGAGGCGGTGGACCGCCTGGTCGTCTACGGGCTGGGGGCCGGCCTGGTGCCCTCCGGCAGCATCGGCGGCGAACCCGGCTACCGGGGCCGGCTGGACGGCGTGTGGATCTATCAGCACGACATCGGCGCCGTCATTCTCGACTCCCTGCTGCCGTCGGCCGCACAGGGTCGGGATCGTGGAGCCGACCGATGAGTCACGAAAGGAATCCCTTGAGCAAGACCGAACTGCCCTCCCGCGCCATTGTGTTGGCGGCCGGACTCGGACAGCGTCTTGGACAGGCCTCCACCCGGCGGCCCAAGCCGCTGACCCCGGTGGCCGACCGGCCCATCCTCGCCCACACGCTCGGCCACCTCGCGGCGGCGGGAGTGCAGGAGACCGTCCTGGTCGTAGGGCACCTGCACGAGCTGATCGAGGAGTTCGCGGGCGAGGAGTTCGCGGGCATGAAGATCCGCTACGTACGCAACGAGAATGCGGCCACGACGAACAACCTGCATTCCGTGTGGCTCGCCCGCGAGTACTTCGACCAGGACGTGCTGCTCCTGGAAGGAGACGTCGTGTTCGAGGCCGAGGTGCTGGAGCGCATGGGTGCGTTCGCGGATGCCAGTGTCGCGGCGGCCGCGCAGCCGCTGCGTGCGCTGCGTGGCACGGTCGTGTCGAAGGACCCCGACCACCGGCTCACGCAGTACGTCGACGACCGGCAGCAGTCCGGTGCCTTCGACCACCCGGGCTTCCTGAAGACCGCCAACCTCTACCTGCTGCGCGAGTCATTCCTCAAAGCGGGCTTCCTTCCCGCGTTGGATGACCTCAACAGCAGGCTCGACGGACAGGGCTACTACGACTACGCCATCAGCTCGGGTATCGAGGCCGGCGGTCACGCGTGGGCCGTCGCCGACATCACCGATCTGGCGTGGTACGAGGTGGACGACCCGGGTGACCGCCGACAGGCGGAGTTCCGGCTGCTCCCGGCAGCGGAACAGAAGCGGGTGCTGGAGACGCTGCACGGCGGCTACTGGCGATACGGGGTCAAGGACCACGCACTGCTCTACAACGTGCACTTCCCGCCCGCGGCAATGATGGACATCCTGAGGTCCGACTTCGACGCGGTCGTGCGGAACTACCCCTCGGCCCACGCCCCGCTGACAGAGCTGGCGGCCACCGTCGCGGGGCGAGCGCCCGAGGAGGTCGTGCTGGCCAACGGCAGCTCCGAGCTCATCAAGATGCTGGCCCGTATGCGCGGCAACTGGGCCGTCCCCGTGCCTGGTTTCAACGAGTACGAGAATGTCGTCGGCTCCGAACGGGTGAAGCGCTTCCAGCTGCACGGGCCGGACTTCACCCTGCCCGTCGAGGCGTACGCGGCGTTCATCGAGGAATCCGGTGTGGACACCGCGGTCGTGGTTTCGCCGAACAACCCGACGTCAGTCGGCGTACCGCTCGCGGACCTGCGCCGTCTCGCCGAGCTCGTCGGGCCGGACGTCCTGCTCGTGATCGACGAGTCGTTCGTGGACTTCGCCGAGGCGCCTGTCGCGTCCATCGTGCCGCACCTCGACGAGCACCCCAACGTCCTCGTCCTCAAAAGCATCAGCAAGGTGTACGGGGTCGGCGGAATCCGCCTCGGGTATGCCGTGACCGCCGTCACGGAACTGGCTGCCGAAATGCGCCGGGAGCTGCCGATCTGGGACATCAACGGATTCGCCGAGGAATTCCTTCGGGTGCTGCCGCACTTCCGCTCGGATTTCGCGGACAGCTGCCGGCGGATGCAGGACAACACGCGGGCGCTGGCCGAGGGGCTTTCCGCTGTTCCCGGCATCCGGGTGGTACCGCCGGACGCCAATTTCATCTTCGTGGAGATAACCGCGCAGATCGATGCTCCGACATTGAGCCTCGAACTGTATCGACGGCACCGGATCCTGACGAAGGAATGCTCCGGAAAGTCGATGCCGGACGGCGCGCAGTACCTCCGCCTCTCCAGCCGCAGCATGGCGGAGAACGCGGTCGTCGTGGACGCGGTGGCGGGGATCCTGGCGGAAGCGCGAGGCGCCTGATGGCTCCGGACGACACCGAGCCGGGCCCGGGCACGGCTCGGTGGATCGGTCACGGCGAGCGCGAGGTGCACAAGAGCCGGTGGCTGACGCTCTCGGCCGCCCGGGTCGAATTGCCGGACGGCGAGTTCGTCGACCACCACTTCATCCGGACGCCGTCGGCCGCGATCGCCGTCGCGGCCGACGGGGAGAACCGGGTCCTGATGATGTGGCGCCATCGGTTCGTGCCGGATCTGTGGGGCTGGGAGCTGCCGGGCGGCCTGGTGGACGACGGCGAGGATCCGGCGGTCACGGCGGCGCGGGAGCTGGAGGAGGAGACGGGCTACCGGGCCGGGCGGGTCGAGCCGCTGCTGACGTACCAGCCCATGGCAGGCATGGTGGACGCTCCGCATCACGTCTATCTGGCGCGTGACATCCGCCGGGTGGGGCAGCCCGCGGATGCGAACGAAGCGGAGCGGACCGAGTGGATGACGCCTGAGCGGTGTGCGGAGATCGTGCACGGCGGGCGCACTCTCACCTCGGGCACCGCCATCGGCTTGCTGTCCTTCCTGTCACGCGTCGCACGCTGACAGCGCGGCCCCGCATATGCGGGTGCCACGCCGGATCCCCGGCGTGGCACCCGCGCTGACCGCAATGAGCAGGTCAGTCCTTCTGCTGGACGACGGCCGCTCGCTGCATGCCCCACCGGTGGGTGGACATGAACTCGGGGAACTCCCGGCCGTTCTCGACGTTGATCCACAGCCGCAGCAGGTGGCGGGTGGTGTCCGTGGCGCCGCCCTGGTCGTCGCTGTAGGCCGCGCGGCGGTGGACGGTGGTGTTGTCGTCGACGAGCTGCATGTCACCCGGCTCCAGCCGCATGGACACGTAGTTCTCCTCGCGCGCGGCGATGGCCTCGAACGTGTCAAGTGCCAGCTTCTCGGCCTCCGACTGGAAGAAGCCCAGCTTGGCGGGGGCCGAGTCGGCGAACTGGCGCAGGAAGTAGCGGCAGGTCAGCTTGCCGTCGAAGTAGCCGTAGATGGCGTTCTTGTACGCCGGCGGGGTGCCGGGCGGCTCCTCGCCGCGGTAGTCGTAGAAGACGCCGGCGTAGTAGAGGCCGAGCAGCTCGGGCGCTTCGGCCAGCAGGTCGTTGTAGATCTGCATGGCGCTGGCGACGTAGAACTCACCGCCGTGCTGTGCCTGCTGCAGACAGAGCAGGGCCGCGATGTCCGGGGCGTCGCTGTGGAAGGGGAGCGCCTCGTTCGTCTGGTAGCCCCGCACCGTCTTGCTGTTCAGGCGGCCGACGCCATGGTCCTTGATGGAGACGACGCGGTCGCCACGGCCGTTCTGCGGCACAGCCTTGCCCAGGTGCAGGCCGACGACACCGAAGACGGTCTGGGCCTCCTCGAGGGTCAGGCCCTCGATCGGGACGCCCTTGACCATGGCGAGGCCACGGCCGTTCTCCAACTGGTCGACGCATCGCGCGAAGAGGCCGGCGGATGCCTGGAGGGGAACGGAAGAGCGGTTCAGGGACCAGACGTCCTGGCCGTTCGCAGCGATCTTCTCGGCGGATTCCAGGATCTCGGCGCGCATCTTCTCATCGAGGATATACGTCCACTGCGATGCGTCCTCGACATCGCTGCGGCGCCAGACGCTGGGGCCGGTTACAGGGGTCTTCAATATCTCGACCACGAAGTTTCCTTTTCGATTTCTCTTGGGTCTCGCCATGGAGCCGAAAAGCAGGACTGCAATTGACCTTTTGATCAAGGCTTTCTCATTGATGATCACCTTGTCAAGGCTTCGGGGTTGAATAATTCGGACATCCTCGAAAATGGCCCGGTGTGCCGCATGATGCTCCTCACTCATATGGCGGGCGCCCCGGTTAACGTGGTGCAGGTCGGCGACTGCCAACGGGTGGAAGACTTTGCTGGATCCGAGTCCTACGATGGCCCTGTGACTGTCAACAACAGCGTGCCCAGCAACGTCGTCATCCTTGGATCCACCGGATCGATCGGCACCCAGGCCATCGACGTGATCCTGCGCAATCCCGACCGGTTTCGCGTACGGGCCCTCTCCGCAGGTGGCGGGAACCTGCGACTGCTCGCCCAACAGGCCTTGGACCTCGGTGTCGAGACGGTGGCCGTAGCCGCGCCGGAGGCGGAAGCCGGCCTCCGTGCCGCGCTGAAATCCGAGGCGGACGCGCGCGGCGGCGCGCATCCCATGCCTGAGCTCATCTCGGGTCCGGACGCGTCAACTCACCTCGCCGCACTGCCCTGTGACTCCGTACTCAACGGCATCACCGGCTCTGTCGGCCTCGCACCGACCCTCGCGGCCCTCGACGCGGGGAGCAGGCTTATCCTCGCCAACAAGGAGTCGCTGATCGTCGGTGGCCCGTTGGTCAAGCAGCGCGCCAAGCCCGGCCAGATCATCCCGGTCGACTCCGAGCACTCCGCCCTCTTCCAGTGCCTGCAGGGCAACAAGAGCGAGTCGGTGCGCCGACTGGTGCTCACCGCGAGCGGCGGCCCGTTCCGTGGCCGTACGCGCGAGGAGATGGCGGAGGTCACCCCTCAGGAGGCCCTGGCGCACCCGGTCTGGAACATGGGCCCCGTGGTGACGATCAACTGCGCGAACCTGGTGAACAAGGGCCTGGAAGTGATCGAGGCGCATCTGCTCTTCGACATCCCCTTCGACCGCATCGACGTGGTCGTTCACCCGCAGGTGATGGTGCACTCCATGGTCGAGTACGCCGACGGCTCGACGATCGCGCAGGTGAGCCCGCCCGACATGCGACTGCCCCTCTCCCTCGGGCTCGGGTGGCCGGACCGGGTCCCCGACGCCGCGCCGACGTGTGACTGGACCAAGGCCTCGACGTGGGAGTTCTATCCGGTGGACGACCGGGCCTTCCCGGCGGTGCGCCTGGCGTGCGAGGTCGGCGAGGCGGGCGGCACGATGCCCGCCGTCTTCAACGCGGCCAACGAGGAGTGCGTGGCGTCATTCACCGAAGGCAGGCTGAAGTTCAATGGAATCGTCGACACCCTGAAGCGCATCGTCGAGGAGCACGATCTCGTACCGGGCGAATCAATGACGCTGGAGGCCGTCGCCGACGCCGAGCGCTGGGCGCGCAAGCGGGCGCAGGAGCTGACCTCCTCGGCCTGAGCCTCGACAGGGCTACCTCGTTCGGTTGAACGACCGCGGCCTCCCAGCCCTGTTGGGCCAGGAGGCCGCCTGCCCGGTGCTCCGTCTCAGGACGAGGATCCCGCACCCGTGCGTCGCTGCCTGCTGTTGCGGTGGGCCTCGCGGAGGACCTTCAGATAGAAGCTCACGTAGCTGTCCTCGGTGTGCTCGGCAAGCTCCTTGGCCACGGGATGCCGCTCCGGGAGCCGGTTGATCGGTACGACCATCGACGCGTGGTGCTCGACGTGGAAGTTGTTCCCGTTGGTGTACCACTGGCTGAACCAACTGCCACTGATCGTACGGGTGTTGCGCAGCACATCGGTGCTGTTGTTCTCGCACAACACATGCTCCGGAAGCTCCAGGAGGAAGTGCATCGGTATGGAGAGCAGAAGCGGCAGGACCCACAACAGCAGGACGGCACGGCCTAAGCCGAGGGCTGACAGGGCCGCGCCGGCTACGACCGCGAGCGCGAACAGCCGGTACTCGGAGATGATCTGGCGCTTGGAACGGTCGCCGATCTGCCCCATGGTGTAGGTCCAGGTCCCGCGCCCGCTCCTGAGCATGTCCGCCCCCACCTGGAGCAGCCGCCCGGGGCTGAACGTGCCCTGCAGCAGAGCGCCCCACGTCAGCGGCCGACGGGTGTCGAAGCCGAAGAACTCGGAATCATCAGGGGTGCCGAGGTACTTGTGGTGCTGAAGGTGCTGGACCCTGTAGTGGCTGTAGCAGGAGAGCAGAGGCAGCCCGAGCAGGATGCCGACGGGCCGGTGCGGCGCACTGCGCCGGAAGGCGGAGTGGTGCAGACACTGATGCTGCAGCTCCACCATGTGTGTGTATATCGCGGCGAGCAGGAATACGCCGATCGACGCTCCGATCCATCCGCTCGTCAGCGCGAGGTACCCCCCGAGGCCGCTGACGAGCAGCGCCACTGACAGCTTCAGCAGGAATACCCGCTCGTCGGCCTGCGAGACTCTGGCCCGTTCGAACAGCACCCTGGCCGCGGCATTGCTGGTGTTCATGATCTCCCTCGAAGGCAAAGTCCATCCGGCCGAGCGACGCCTTCCCTCCATGCCGGGATGAGATGAGCGCAGTGGAGCGGCCGGCCACGGGGCCGGGTGCAGTCGGGGGCCTACTCCCAGGCCACCGTGCTCGTGCCGTTGCCGACTCGGTACACCTCGCGGCCAACGATGGAGTTGAGGATGCGAGCGCTGCGCCAAGACGCCAGACTGAGCAGACTGTCATTGATCCCGTGGCTGCTCTCCGCAAGGCTCTGGACGTATATGTGCAGATCCTCCGGTCCGTCGATCTCCAGGGAGTAGTCGGGCCTCACCTGGAACATGCCGTCCTTGACGGACAACTGGTCCTGGATCGGCTTCAGATACTCCGGAATCTCGTTCCGGTACCCGGTGCAAAAGATCACCAGGTCCGCCGGAAGGCGCTCGACGGCATCGTGATTGGCATCGTGCAGGTCGGCCACGAAGTGGGAACCGTCCTGTGTCAGGTCGACGGCCCGCCGGCACGGGAGCAGCCTGTGCCGCATTCCCGCACGAGCGACATGGTCAAGGTGGTAGAGCCGCCGGTATATGGAGTTCAGCAGGTCGTCGGTGATTCCGTCACCGCCGGCGTTCCGCTGCTCCTGTGCGATCTGCGCACGACGCTCGGCCGGAAGGCCGTTGAAGTACTCGACGAACGGCGCGGAGAACCACTCGTTGGTGAAGGGCGAATCGTCCAGCGGCTGGAACCCGATCCTGCTGGAGGTCCAGGTGAGGGAGGCGGGGAGGCTGTTGTCGTCGGAAAGCATGTGGTTGACGACCTCGGCGCCGCTCTGCCCCGCCCCGACCACGAGGACACGACGGCCCTTCCACTCGGGGCGGACCGTGGTCATCTCGCTGCTGTGCAGGACCTTGTCGCCCTGGAAGGGCTTCGCGAACGTCGGCACATGGGGCTCGGAACCCGAACCGAGCACCAGTGTGCGGGCCGTGCGCGAATCGCCGCCTCCACAGGTGACGCGGAAACCCTCATCGGCCAGGGCGATGGACTCCACCCGCTTGCCCCACTCGATCGCGGGGATCTGCGCCGCGACCCACTGGTAGTACTGCTCGAACTCGCGCCGGGAGCAGCCCATCCCGTTGGCTTCCAGGAACCTGAACGCCCTTCCCTCCTCCACCAGGAAGTTCAGGAAGGAGAACCTGCTCCTCGGGTCGACGAGTGTGACGAGGTCCCTGAAGTAGGTGACGGTCAGCTGGGAATCGGGAAGCATCAGGCCCGGGTGCCACCGGAACTCCGGCTTGGATTCCAGGAAATGCGAACGGATCCCGGCGATGGGCTGCGCCAGCGCCGCGAGGCTCAGGTTCGCCGGGCCCACGCCGATGCCGATCAGGTCAAAGTTGGTCATTCTGTATCTCTCGTTCCAGAGCCGAGGCGCTGATGTCGCATTCCATGGGCCGTCCTTCGCCGAAGCGGGCTCCGGGAGTACACCCCTGGTGTCGTCATCGCCAGTACTCGTCCTTGATGCAGGCGATCCGGCGCATGAGCTCGTCAGTGTCGGGAGCTTTGACCACGTAGGAGTCGAGGAAGTCCGTGGAGTGCCGGACGCCTCCGCGGCCGTTCCCCGCACCCCGGTGCGCCAGGTGCTCCACGACGCCCAGGGCCGGGAAGCGTTCGGCGTCGATCCCCCGGTACTCACCGCCCCCGGGATAGAACGCGATGAAGCCGCACGTCCCTCCGTCCAGCGACGCCGGGGCGCTTCCCAGCGAGACGTCGAGCCCCGCGTCGATACGGATCTGGGCCTCGACGATGTTGAACCCGTACTGCCACTGGATCACCGGCGGAATGATGCCGCCCGGCGGGCGCCCGGCGACCTCGCAGAAGACGAGCTCGTCGTCGGGGGTGTGGAAGACCTCCAGGTGCGTCGTGCCGTCCTGCAGCCCCAGTGCGCCGAGCACACGCGTGTTCAGGTCGGTGATGCGTTTCAGCAGTTCGCCCTCGTGGACGAGCACGGTGCCGAAGATTCCGCCGGGAGAGTAACTGGCGGGGTCGGTCAGGTACTTGCCCACGCTGCTGAACCTGATCCGAGCGTCCTGCACGACGGCGTCGCAGTGATAGATCTGGCCCTTGACGAACTCCTCGACCTCGTAGTGAGAGCCGGAGAGGTCCAGTCCGGCGACGATGCGCCGTGCGTCCTCAAGGGTGTCGGCCATGTAGAGGTCCTTGGCGGCCAGCCCTGTGCGGCTCTTGATGACCTTCCGTCCGGTGCTCCAGTCGACGCGTTCGAGGTCGTCCAGGCTGTCGAGCGCGGAGAACCCCGGGACCGACGCGGCACCTGCGGCTCGCACGGCCTCCTTCATCAGCACCTTGTCGCGGAAGCGCACCGCGGTCTCGTAGTCCATGCCGGGGAGGGAGAACTTGGAGCGCATCTCCGCCGCAAGCAGCACGGCCCGTTCGTGCACGGCGATGACCCGGCTGATGGGGTGGTTGCGCAGCGTCCACTCGCAGATCGCGCGCCAGCGGTCCTCCTTCTCGGCGTCGCACACCGAGACATGGTCGAGGGGATGGTCCGCGAACCCGCTGACCCCGCCGTGGAACTGGTTGCGGGTGATGAGGTGGATGTCGATCTCGGAGGTCGGAAGGATGTACCTGCCGCCACGGTTGAAGTGGGCGTACGAATGGTTGTTGATGAACAGCGCGGTTGGCTTCACCGTGCGCTCCTCTCCGCGGTCCGGGCGGAATCCGTGCAGTCCGTCCGGCCCAGCCCGAAGGGCCTGCCGAGCGCCCAGCGTGTCAGGTCGATGCCTGTCAGCCGGCGCACGAGTTCGGCGTCCTCGTCGCTGCCCGCATGGTGGTGGGACGCGGCGATCCGCACCGTGCCGTCGAGGATCCGGACGCGGGTCCTGGCGGGGCCGTTCTCCAGCCCGGCGGTGTCCAGGAACTCCGTCAGCGCCTTCTCCAGGGCGCTGTGCTCGTCGGGCGCCAGGCAGTGGGACGGCGCAATGTGCGGAGGCAGGGTCGGCGATGAGCCGTCCGTCACGACCGCCACCAGGTGATGGGCCCCGTCCGTGGTGAAGGTGTACGCGGTCAGTCCGCGTCCGCCGGAGTCCATGACACTGGACGCTTCGTCCGAAAGCCGCCGCACCACGTCAACCGGAGTGCCGGGCGTTTTGAGGAGGGAGTTCGCGAGGGCGGTCGGCAACAGCCCCGCCCTGCTGACGGAGACCACCGCCGTGGGGGCCAGGGGACGCAGCACCTCGTCGACGAAACTGGGGAACGCGTCGCTCGTGAAGTCCACCGAGTAGTAACCGGAGTGGTCGTCGACCAGGTCGTGCACGGGCGAGCCGGGCTGCTGTACGAAGACCGTGTGGCAGTCGATCGTGTGTGCGGTCCGTGCGGTGCGGGGGCTCGCGTCGATGACGACCAGGCGCCGGCGGGACCGGTTTGAGGTCCCGTTGTGCCCTACCACTGGCCGCCCCCGATTCCGCTCTCCGGCCTCTCGCCGTAGTGCGAGAGTTCCGCCCTGATGGAGGACTGCTCCCAGTCCTCGCGGTTGCGCACGTACCGAGGATTCGTCGCGACGATGGCGGTGGTGGAGGCTCGTCCGGCCGCCAGCCGCCAGCGGACCACTCCGGTCAGCGGCGCCGCCAGTTCCATGATGAAGGCCTGGCACGCGGCGCGGAGTTCGCCGAACCAGCGTCCTTCGAGCGCCTCACGGACCCAGACCTGCTCCACGTGCAGCTTCTCGCGGAGCGTCTCGGCGTCCAGGACCGCTGTCTCCAGGTGGCGGCGGGACGCCAGCAGCAGCGCGGCCGCGGGCATCTCGCGGACCTCGAGGACCTTCTCCCCGCCCGGAAGGTGCTCCAGGCCGGTGTAGCGGCCCATGCCGTGGGCTCCGACGGTCCAGTTCAGCTGCTCGATGATGTCGGTGAGCGGCAGCGCACGGCCGTTGACGGCGACGGGCAGCCCCGCTTCGAAGGCCACCTCGACGTCCTCCGTCGTCGGGACCTCTCGGTGGGCGGTCCATCGGTAGTAGGACTCGGGGACCGCGTGGTCCTCAGGGTCGTCCAGGATTCCGGACTCGAACTCCCTGCACCACACGTTGGAGTCCCCGCTGGCGGAACGCTCGGCCATCTCGTACAGGCCGATGGACTGCAGCTCCTTGATCTTCACCTCGCGGTCCACCGGGTCGAGGTCGTAGGGGCTGCCGAAGTGTCCCTGGAAGTCGAGGAGTTCCAGAGCCCCGTTCAGTCTGCGCAGTGTGTTCTGTGAACGATTGGCGGTGTGCAGGATCACCTGGGCGTCCAGTTCTCGCGCCGCTTCCACCGCCGTGCGGGCGATCAGCGGGCGGCTCAGCGAGGAACTGACCGGGTGAGTGTCCAGATATACGGCGTGCGCGGCGATCGCGGGCCGGACGAACTCCGCCACGAACGCGGCGCGCGCGTCGATGGCATGGAGCCGGACACCGAGCTTGTCGGCGATCCGCTGCACCTCGGACGTCTGCTCGTCGCCGCCCAGGCCGACGCTGATGGCGTGCACCTCGGTGGCTCCGGCCCGCACGAGCCGGTAGAGGAGGTAGGAGCTGTCCAAGCCCCCGCTGAACAGCGTCACGACGGGGCGCCGCACATCGACATCACCGTGAGTGATGTCACGAAAGGAACGGACGCCCTTTCCGCTTGTCTTCACACTGCACGTCCTTACGGTCCAGCTGGTCTTGGGGGTTGCTCACTGCTGTCGGTTCCGTGGCCGGATCCGGCCGTCGTCACGGCCCGGCGGGCGTCATGGCCGGGCTCTCGGAGCAGTCGCGCAGGAAGGAGAGCTTCGAGTAGAAATTGCGCTCGGCGGCAATGCCCAGCCTCGCGAGGTGTTCCTCCACCAGGACGGTCAGCCGGTTCAGCTCGGCGTCGATCGACGAGGCGTCCATGCCGGCGTGCCAGCGGGTTTCCAGGTACTCCATCTCGACCTGCCGCAGCCTCCGGGCATCGGTACCGTCAAGGGTGACCTCGTCCGTCTCGATGCCGAAGCAGTGCCCCGTGGCGACGGACTGGACATTGACGTCGAAACGCGTGCGCTTGAAGCCGGGCAGACGCCTGAAATGGAGACCGGGGAACTCCCTGGCCAGGTACTCCTCGAAATTCGCTCCCGGTACCTCGATGCCCTTGCGGAAGGTCTCCGCACGCCGCAGTGCGTCCGCCGCGAATCTCTTCATCTTGAGTTGGTACCTGCCGTCCGGATTCTCCTGGAAGGCGAAGTGTCCGAGCTCGTTGCCCGGTCCGAGCAGTTCGAAGTTGTGCTGTATGAAGTGCCACCGGGTGAGTTCGTACCCCGGATCGGTGATGAATCCCGGGAACCTGCCGTTCTCGACGGCCGTCCAGAGTTCCTTGGTGAGGCCCCAGATCGAGACCTCGTCGAGAAGATTCACCTTCTCCTCGATCTCGGTGCCCTTTTCATACGTGACGTAGGCGTTGCTCTCGATGCGGATGTTGTCCTGCAGCGAAGTGGAATGCTCGAGCGCGCATGCCACCAGACCGGCGATTGCGGTGTCAGCGGCATGACTGAATTGCCCCACGCGCACGAAGAGCGTCCCCGCGGTTCGCATACGGGCGCACATGAGGACTTCCGTGTACGGCTCCTGCTCCGCCGCGTGGGTCCGCAGGAGCATCAGTGGGCCGTGCGCGGTGAGGTCCGCGTCGAACTGCGCCCGCAGACAGGTCTCGAACTCGGTTGTGAACTGGGTGGAAGCCCAGGTCACAAGAGATTCGGCCGACGGCTTGAGGGCCTGGGCCGAGCCCGCCGCGTCGATCACCGAGACGGACCGCGCGGCGGTCTCCTCCCGGCGCAGGAACTCCATCGCCCGTGTTCCGCTCCCCGCTTCGGCCGCGAGCTCCGCCACGAGGAGCGGTGCGCCCCGGTCGGCTGTGACCGAGTACTGGTGAGCCATATCGGCGATGACGAGATACCTCGTGACCGCCGCAGTGGGATCTCCGCCGCTCGCGATCAATTGCGCACTCAATGCAACTCCTAGAGCAGTGCTCGGGGCACAAGCAGGTCTTTCGCCAGCCCGCGGCGCTGCTCAAGAAAGCGACCGAGGGGGACTGGCGGTGATGGCCAGGACTGTCGCACGCGATTGAAAGCCAGAGGACAGTTCTCTGCGGTGTACGAGTAGAGCTTCAGGACCACGACGGTCCGAGCGGGCGGGCCACCAGGATGATCAGAATGATCGAACGTAGGTTAAGCAGGCCTGTGTTGGGGAGTCAACAACGTTTGCCGAGGGCTGATACACCCACCATATTCCACTTCCCATACGCATAATTTCTGGACAACCTGCCTCAAGTCAGGCAAATCCCTGTCGGGACAATCACTCGAAAGTTAACCTCTTGACGGTTAGCGTTCACTCGGTAAGGCTGACGGTGATCTTGCTGGGGTGGTTCGAACGCTCCGGCTGACACCTGGGGGATGATGGTGGGTAACACAAAGCAGCGCGTTCTCCTGCTTGTGCTGGACGGGTACGGATGGGCGCCTGACGGCACGCACAATCCCTTAGTGGAAGCCGCTATTCCATTTCTTTCCGGGCTGGCCGCTAAAACCCCTCCGGCTCTGCTCGAAGCCTCCGGTGCGGTGGTCGGACTCCCCCCGGGGCAGGTGGGCAACTCCGAGGTCGGACACCTCACCATCGGCACGGGGCGCACCGTCCCCCAGGCCGCTGTGGTCATCGACCGGACGATCACCGAGGACGGCCTGCACAGCCGCCCCGAACTGGCCGGCGTTTTCGCCAGATCACGCGCTGCGGACACCGACGTCCATGTGATCGGCATCGCCTCGACGGGTGGCGCGCACGGCCACATCGGCCACATCGGCGCCGTACTGGATGTGGCGCACGAGTACGGGTGGGCGCATCGAACCTACGTCCACGCGGTCAGCGACGGCCGTGACGTCCCCGCCCGGTCGGCACTCCACGACCTGGCACAACTGGAGGAGAATGGCGCCCGGATCGCCACGGTCGTCGGGCGCAGATTCGCCATGGACCGGTCCGGGCGCACGGAGCGCACCGCGCTGGTCGTCGCGGCGCTCAGAGGCGAAACGCCCGGGCCGGTGACGGACTGGCGGGCAGCGATTTCGGAGCAGTACGACGCCGCCGTCACGGACGAGCACCTGCAGCCGATCGTGCTCGCGGCGCCCCGTATCGCGCCGGGGGACGAGGTCATCATGACCAACTTCCGTCCCGACGGCCTGCGTCAGCTCGCGACCGAGCTCGCCGGATCCGGCCAGCCGCTGACCACGATGACGAAGTACGGCGACGGTGTCCCCGCCCGCCCGGTCTTCGATCAGGGCGAGATCGAAGGCACACTGGCCCAGGCGGTCGCCGAGGCGGGCCTCTCGCAGGTCCATGTGGCCGAGCGGGAGAAGTTCGGGCACGTCACCTACCTCCTCAACGGCTACACCCAGAAGCTCCAGCCGGGTGAGCGGCACATCCTGATCGACAGCAGAACCGATGTGCCGGGCTTCGACCAGGTCCCCGAGATGTCTGCGCGCGAGATCACGGCGGAACTCCTCCGCGAAATCGCCTCGGGGGAGGCCCAGTTCATGGTCGCCAACCTCGCCAACGTCGACACGGTCGGCCACACCGGCAACTACGACGCCGTGCGGCGGGCGGCGGAAGTGGTCGACGGATGTCTGAGCGACCTCGCAGAGGCCGCACAGAACCACGGTGTACGCATCGTGATCACCGCCGACCACGGCAACGGCGAATGCATGCGCGAGCCCGATGGCACAACTCCCCACACCCGGCACACCATGAATCCCGTGCCGCTGTGGGTGATCGGGGCGGACCGCCCGACGGTCCCCTCCGGAGACCTCCGCGACGTCGCGCCGACCTGTCTCCACCTCTTGGGCATCAAGCCCCCCGTGGCGATGTCCGGTCGAGTTCTGTTTCTGTGAAGGGCCATTCCATGACGAGGCACCACGCCTTCGACCCGGTGCGCTTCGAAGTGCCCGCGGACCTGACCAAGGGCGCGACGCGTGAGGCGCTCAGCGCCGAGCTCCTCCCGTACGCGCGTAGATGTCTGGACGGAGATCCCGGCTTCTTCGTACTCACCGGACTGCAGCACCTCGACCTGACGGAGTACCGCGAGTTCGCCCTCGCCGCCTCGGCCGCGCTGGGCGAGCTGCTGCCGCAGGACGGTGTCGAAACCCTCCTGCGCGAGGTCCGGTACCGCGGCGTGGAGCTCGGCGAGGGCGCCACGGGACGGTACTCGGACTCCCGCACAGGCGGCAGTCTGCACACCGACTCGCCCCATCGGCCCTCCACCGTTCCGGACTATTTCGCACTCGCCTGCGTCCATCAGGCCGCCATCGGCGGCGACTTGGTGCTCGTCCGGCTGCCCGACGTCGTCGAGCGGTTGAGGGACCGTCCCGAAGTGCTCGACACGCTGCGCCGGCCCGTGCACTTCGACACCCGGGACGACACCCCGGGCGCACCCCGCACCGTGCTCCGCCCCGTCCTTGAGTCCCGGAACGGCAAGGACCACGTGCACTATCTGCGGGAGTACATCGAAATCGGTCATCAACAGCGGGACACACCGCCGCTGACCGACGATCAGATCCATGCCTTCGACACCCTGGACGCCCTGCTCGACTCCCCGGACCTGCGGTCCCAGGACCGGCTCGGCGAAGGGGAAATGATCTTCATCGACAACCGGTGGACCCTGCACGGCAGGGTGGAGTTCCAAGACCTGGAAGGCGATCACCAGCGCTTGATGCTGCGCACCTGGATCGCCGCCCAGGACTCGTAACACACCGCACGCCACCTCGGAAGGCCACACCCCGCCCGCCCGGTCCTGTCTTCCCGCGCCGCGCGGCACTTCGACCTGCGGTCGGGGACGAGCATCCGCCTCTCCCCGCCGTGACCAACAAGGAGCAACGTTGACGTCCCACCGCATCTCTTTCCGCGAACTCATGGCACGAGGCGAACTGGTACGGGTCGCCGGTGCGCATGACGCTCTTGGCTCCAAGCTCGCCCAGGAGGCAGGCTTCCAGGCAGTCTGGGCGTCCAGCCTCGAGGTCTCGGCCTCCCGCTGCCTCCCCGACGCCAGCATCCTGACCATGACCGAGTACCTCACGGCCGCCGCGAACATGCAGAAGGCGATCGACATCCCGGTCGTCGCCGACGTGGACACCGGATACGGCAACAACCTCAACGTGGCCCACATGGTCCACGAGTACGAGGCGGCCGGTATCACGGCCGTCGCCATCGAGGACAAGGTCTATCCGAAGGTCAACAGCTTCGCCGCCACGTCTCACGACCTGCTGCCGGTGGTTGACTTCCAGCGCAAGCTGGAGACGGCCAAGTCCGCCCAGCGGCACGAGGACTTCTACGTCATCGCCCGCTGCGAGGCACTCATCAACAAGCTGGGGGTCGAGGAGGCCCTCAAGCGCTGCAACGCCTACACCGACGCCGGGGCGGACGCGATACTGATTCACTCCAAGAAGAAGGACGAGAGCGAGATCGTCGAGTTCCTCGACGGCTGGGACGGCAGGCGGCCCGTCGTCATCGTGCCGACCACCTACCCGCAGTGGTCCACGGCGGAGGCGCAGAAGCACGGGGTATCCGTCGTGATCTACGCCAACCAGGGCCTGCGGGCCACGGTCCAGGCGCTCCGCGACACCTTCCGCACCATCCACAACGACGGAACGTCTCTCGGCGTCGAGGACGAAATCGCACCCGTCTCCGACGTCTTCGCCCTGCAGAAGCTCGATGATTGGCTGGCGCTCGAAGCGTGATCTCCAACGACGATTTCTGCACGGCGCTGAGAGAGCGCGGCTTTGACTTCGTCGCCGGCGTCCCGTGTTCCTACTTCGGCGGTCCCATCGAGCGTCTGACGCGCGAGGGGACCTACCTTCCGGCCGCGAACGAGGGCGCCGCGCTGGCGGCAGCCGCGGGCGCCCGGGTGGCCGGACACCGTTCGGCGGTCATTGCCCAGAACTCCGGGCTCGGCAACCTCATCAACCCACTCACGTCTCTCACCCAGACGTACGGAATTCCCGTCCTGGTGTTCATGAGCCTGCGCGGATGGCCCGACCCCTCGCAGGACGAGCCCCAGCACGCCGTCATGGGCACCGCGACCCACAAGCTCCTCGACGCGGTCGGCGTTCCCCATGTGACGGTACCCGCCACGGCCGGCGCCGCCGATTTCGGCATCGCCCTCGACCGTGCCGACGCGGAACTGGCCGCGGGCAGAAGCGTGTTCGTACTGACGCAGAAGGGAGCCATAGAGAAACACCAGCCCACCGCGCCCCGCGAAGCGCCGGCCGGCGTCAGCCGTGTTGAAGTCCTGCGAGCGATCGCACCGGTCCTCGAAACCGCCGCCGTCGTCTCGACGACCGGCTACACCTCACGCGAGCTGTTCGGCGTCACCGGCTCGAAGAACCACTTCTACATGCAGGGTTCGATGGGGCACGCGGCCGCGTTCGGCCTCGGGGTCGCCCTGCGCGCCCCCAGCACCCCGGTCGTCGTACTCGATGGCGACGGCGCGGCCATCATGCACCTGGGCACGCTGTCGTCCGTGGGGGCCGCGGCGCCGGCAAACCTGGTCCACCTACTGTTCGACAACGGCACCTACGAGTCCACCGGCGGGCAGGCGACCACCTCGCACTCCACGGACTTCGCCGGAGTGGCCCGGGCCGCCGGCTACGCATCGGCCCGTCTGTGCCACTCCGTCGAGCAGATCGAGGCCGCACTCACCACGGCGCTCCAGGGCAACGGCCCCCATCTCGTCGTCGCACGAGTGGTGAGCGGAGGCACCTCCGGCTTCTCCCGTGCGACGGCCGCCATGACCACGACCGGCATCCGCGAGGGCTTCGCGGAACGGCTACGGGTTCAGGAGTACTCCCTTGGCGGATGACACACGAGAATGTGACGGCGGCCCGGGCGTGCTGTTCGGAGCCGGCGCGGTCGGCCGGCTCGAAAGCCTGGTGGACGGATTCGGGCCCCGGCGCGTGCTGGTCGTTGCCACCCGGAGCGGGCTGGCGCGCGCGGGGTTCAGCCACTGGCTGGACTCCCCGGACTACCGCCTGTTCTCGGATTTCCGGCCGAACCCGGACCTCGGGGACGTACTGGCCGGCTGCGCCCTGCGCGACAGCTGGCGACCCGATCTCGTCGTGGGTCTCGGTGGCGGCAGTGCCATGGACGTGGCCAAGCTGGTGCGTGCCCTGCCTGCCGACCGGGACGCCGCGCTGCGGTGCCTGTCCCAGGGAGCCGAGGGCCTGGCACCGGGCCTCCGCGCTCTGCTCCTGGTCCCCACCACGAGCGGCACCGGCAGCGAGGTCACCCAGTTCGCGACGGTCTTCGACGGCGAACGGAAATACTCCCTCGACCATCCGCTGACCGCCGCCACCCAGTCCGTCGTCGACCCGGAGCTCACCGCCGGCTGTCCCGCCGACGTCATGACGAGCTGCGCGATGGACGCGTTGTGCCACGCCGTCGAGTCACTGTGGGCCCGCCGCTCGGTTGACCAGTCGCGGGCCTACGCCCTGCGGGCACTGCACGGGCTGACCGGTCCGCTCGGCGAGGGCCTGAAGGACACCTCGCTCCCCGTGCGGGAGCAGTTGGCCCGCGCCGCGCTCGACGCGGGCCGGGCGATCAACGTCACCAGGACCACGGCGGCGCACGCGTTCGCCTACCGGCTGACCCGCCGCTACGGCGTCCCGCACGGGGTGGCCTGTCTGGTCAACCTCCAGTGGCTGTACGCGTACAACGCGGAGCACGTCGGCACTCACTGTGAGGACGGCCGCGGCCCGGTCCACGTCCGGTCCCAGCTGGAGGCCGTGGCGGCGGCCTGGGACGTCGACACCGACGATATGCGCCGCCACCTCGCGGGACTGCTTTCCGAGACGGGCTGGTCCCCGCGGCTCTCCGACTACGGGGTGACCGAGGAGGAGCTGCCGGGCTACGTGGAAGCGGGACTGGCGTCGACGGCGCGGGCCGGCAACAACCCCGTACGACTGGACGAATCGTTGGTGCTTCGGGCGCTGCGCACCATCCACTGATGGAGAAGAAAGTGGGCATGAGAGAGCCGGTTCCCTACGGTGCATGGAGTTCCCCCATCTCGGCGGCGGACGTCGCCGCCACGGACAGCCACCCCAACTGGCCGGGCTTCGTCGGCGACGAGATCTGGTGGTCGGAGCGGTTGTCCCACGAGGGCGGCCGCACGACGCTGATGCGGTGCTCCGTGGACGGCGGTCCCGGCCGCAGCGCCCTGCCGGCGCCGTGGAATGTACGCAGCCGGCTCATGGAGTACGGAGGCCGGGCCTGGGCGGGGACTCAGACCGACGCCGGTCCTCTGCTCGTCTTCGTCCACGCGGAGGACCAGCGCCTGTACCGGTACGAGCCCCAAGCCACGGACGCGGTGCCGCAGCCGCTCACGCCCCCTTCCTCACCCGGCCTAGGACTCTGTTTCGCCGACCAGGTGCTGCCGCCGCCCGTCCACGACGAGGACAGAGCGGCGGAGGTGTGGTGCGTGCGGGAAAGCACCGGTGCCGACGGCGTTCCCGTGCGGGACCTGGTGGCCGTGCCACTGGACGGCAGTGCCGCCGACGACGTCACCGCCATCCGGTCCCTCACCGCAGGCCATGACTTCCTGACCGGTCCGCGCATCTCCCCCGACGGCCGCCGCGTCGCCTGGATCGGCTGGGATCACCCGGCCATGCCGTGGGACGCCGGCCAGGCGTGCCTCGCGGAGATCCTGCCGGACGGCACCCTGTCCGCCGTCCGCACCGTCGCGGGCGGGCCCGAGGAGTCCGTCGCCCAGGTCGAGTGGACGGACGACGGCAACCTGTACGCGGTCACCGACCGGTCGGGCTGGTGGAACGTGCACAGGGTCCCGCTCGACGGGGCCGAACCACAGAACGTATGCCCGCGTGAGGAGGAGTTCGCCGGAGCCCTCACCAAACTGGGGCTCACCTGGTGCGCGCCCCTGCCCGGAGGCCGCCTCGCAGTCCTCCACGGCACCCATGCCATGCAGCTCTCCATCCTCGACCCGGATTCCGGCGAACTGACCTCCCTGCCCTGCCCGTTCACGGAGTGGGCGCCGCTGCTCGCCGCCGGCGGACACCAGCTGATCGCGGTCGGCGCGAGCGCCCTGAGCGACTTCACCGCTCTGCGCATCGACACCGCCACCGGCGCGTACACCGCCCTGTCCACGCCGCGCGCCACCGCCGACGTCGCGCTGCTGCCCCGCCCTGAGGGAAGGACGTTCGAAGGACCCGGCGGGCGTCCCGTGCACGCCGTCGTCTTCCCGCCCCGCAACCCCGGCTTCACCGGCCTGCCCGGCGAGCTGCCCCCCTATGTGGTGTTCGCGCACAGCGGGCCGACAGGCCGTTTCCCCATGGCCTACGACCTGCAGGTCGCCTTCCTCACCAGCCGCGGCATCGGGGTCGTCGGGGTCAACTACAGCGGTTCGACCGGGTACGGCAGGAGCTACCGCGACCGGCTGCGGCACGCCTGGGGCGTCGCCGATGTCGAGGACTGCGCCGCCGTCGCCCGGGCGCTCGCCGCGGAGGGCAGCGCGGACCCGGACCGGCTCGCGATCCGCGGGGCGAGCGCCGGCGGCTGGACGGCGGCCGTGTCCCTGACCACGCTGGACACCTACTGCTGCGCGGCCCTGCACTACCCTGTGCTGGATCCGGTGGCCTGGCGGGAGTCGCAGAACGGCGGGTTCGAGGCGTTCTACCTGGACACGCTCATCGGTCCCTGGCCGCGGACCAGGGACCGGTACCTCGAGCGCTCGCCCGCCCACGCCGCGGCACGCGTCGACGTCCCGTTCCTGCTGCTGCAAGGCAGGGCTGACCCGATCTGCCCGCCCGCCCAGGCGGAGAACTTCCTGTCCGGCGTGCGGGCCGATGTGGCTCCGTACCGCCATCTGGTCTTCGAAGGCGAACGGCACGGCTTCAAGCGGAGCACCACCATCATCGAGTGCGTCGAGGAAGAACTGGCGCTGTACCGCCGTGCCTTCGGTGTGGAGGCGGACCCCGGGCCCGCCTCCGCTCCCGACACACAGGACCTGATCCATGAATTGGTGCGGGCCCAGGCGCTCCGCACCCCCGACCGCATCGCCGTCCGGGACGAGACGGGCACCTGCTCCTACACCGAACTCCTCGCGCGTGCCGAGGAGCTGGGCGGGCGGCTGCGCGCGGCCGGTGCGCGCCCCGGCGACCGGGTCGGCATCCACCTGGACCGCTCCCGCGACCTGGTGGCCGGCGTGCTCGCGGCCCTGCTGGCCGGCTGCTCCTACCTGCCGTTGGACCCGGAGTATCCGGAGGACCGGCTGCGCTTCATGATCGACGACGCCCGTCCCGTGGCCGTGCTCACCCGGCGTGGCATCGCCACGCCACCGCACGGTGCGCAGCAGCGGCTCGTATACGTCGACGAGGAGTACGCGCCCGCCTCCGAGGCCGGCCCGGAGCCGGTGGCCGGCAAACCGTCGGACGCCGCCTTCGTCATCTACACATCGGGCTCCACGGGCACGCCCAAAGGGGCCGTGCTCGCCCACCGGGGCATCGCCAACATCCTGAGGCACAGCAGGGACGACTTCGGGTTCACCGAGGACGACTCGGTACTCGCCCTGGCGGCGTTCTCCTTCGACTTCGCCCAGCTGGAGATCTGGCTGCCGCTGATCAGCGGTGGCACGGTGCATCTGGTGGGCCGGGAAGCGGCGCGCGACCCGGAACTGCTCGACGCTGCGCTCGACGCGCGCGGGGCCACGTTCGTGATGGGCACCCCGTCCATGTTCAGCGCACTCACGTCGTTCGGCTGGCGCCCGCCGCGCCATCTTCGCATCGTCTCGGGAGGGGAGAGCCTGACCCCAGCCGTCGCCGACGCCCTCGGCTCCGCCGACGCGCTATGGAACATCTACGGCCCCACCGAGACCTCGATCTACTCTCTGTCAGAGAAAGTGCGGTCCCCCGGGGGCCGCGCGGCGGCTGACGGCGCAGGGCAGGACATCACCATCGGCCGGCCCGTGTCCCGCACGGTCATCGAGATCCTCCGGGACGGCCGGCGCTGCGCCGACGACGAGACCGGCGAGATCCACATCGGCGGACACGGCCTGGCGATCGGGTACCTCGACCGGCCGGCGCTGACGGCCGAGCGCTTCATCGCCGACCCGTTCCGGCCGGGTGAACGCCTGTACCGGACGGGCGACCTGGCCCGACGCCGGCCCGACGGCCGGATCGCCTACGAGGGCCGTGCCGACGATCAGGTCAAGGTCCGCGGGCACCGGATCGAACCGGGCGAGGTGGAGGAGCGGCTGACCCGCCACCACAGCGTCCGTGCGGCGGCCGTCGTGGCGGAACAGGGGCACCACTCCCTGCGCCTGGTCGCCTATGTCGTGCCCGCCGACGGGCAGACGGACACCGCGGAGCTGCGCGCCCACCTGGCCCGCTCCCTGCCCGCGTACGCCCTGCCCCACCGGATCGTCGCGATCCCCGAGATCCCGCTCAGCCCCAACGGGAAGACGGACCGCCGGGCACTGCGCGAGCTGGCTCTGCCCCGGTCCGACGGAGCCGAGGGCCTTGCCGGGGTGTGGCGCGATGTGCTCCGGCTCTCCTCGATCGCCCCCACGGACAACTTCTTCGGCCTGGGCGGTGACAGCCTCAGCGCCATGGAGGTGGCGATCAGGGCACGAGACCTCGGCATCCGCATCCGCCCGGCCGACCTGTACCGCACCAGCACGTTCGGGGAACTGACGGAACTCGCCGAGGCGCGGGGCGCCGAGGACCGGACTCCTTCGCCGTCCGCCGTCCTGCCGACTTCCCTGTCCCCGGCCCAGCACCGCTTCCTGGAGTGGGACTACAAGGACGCGGACCACTACAACGTCTCGCTGCTCCTGGACGTGGCCGGCACGGTCGACAAGGAGGCCCTCGGCCGGGCCCTGACACTGCTGGCCGAGCGCCATCCCGCGTTGCGGCTCCGGCTGACCGGCCCGGCCTCCTCACCGGAGCCGTTCACGGACCGGGCGCCGGACACCCCTCTGTCGTGGCACCGACTGCCGGAGGGGACCGACGAGGAGGAGACCCGCGCCTTCCTCGCGGAGGCGGACCTCCTGCAGCGGTCCCTGAGTCTGCGGGACGGCCCCGTCTGGCGGGCGGCCTTCTTCTCCGGGCGCGCCGGCAACCGGCTGCTGATGGCGTTCCACCACTTCATCGCCGACGGCATGTCCCTGAAGATCATTGCCAGGGACCTGAGCGCACTGTACGACGGCATTGTCACGCCGTCGCCTTCGGACCGCCCCCGTGCCGCCGCCGCGTCCTGGGCCGAGCACGCCGGCACGCTGCGCCGGTTCATCAACGGCCCGTTGGGTGAGCTGTTCCTGCGCCGCTGGGAGACCCTGCCGTGGCAGTCCCTGCGGCCCCTGCCCGCCGACCGGCCGGCCGGCAGCATGCACATCAGCCACGTCAGATCCTTCCGGACCGTGACACCGCTGCCCGCCGGGACCGGTGCGCTCCGCCTGGAGGAGCTGCTGGTCTCGTCGCTGGCGGCGGCCGTCGCCGAGGAGACGGGCAGCGGCGCCGGCGCCGTCGACGTGTGCCGGCACGGCCGCAGCGACCTGAGCGGCGGACCCGGCTTCTTCGACACGGTGGGCTGGCTCAACAGCATCGCTCCCTATGTGCTGGCCCTGCCCCAGCAGGCGTCGGACTCTCGGGCAGCGGCCGCCCTGCGGCACCAGATCACGGAGATCCGGGACATCGAGCAGACCTGGGGCGCGCTGCGCCATCTGCACGACGACGAGGTCGTGCGCCGCCGGATCGCCGCGCTGCCCGCGCCGGACGTCTATCTGAACTTCCTGGGGTCCCGCATGCACGACCTCGACCTCTCCGGCCCCTTCCGGCTGCTCGACGGCGAGGCCGGCATCGAGATGACCCCCGAGCGCACCCAGCCGTATCGGATCAAGGTTTACGCGGAGACCGGGCCGGAGGGCCTCCGGCTGCAGTGGCAGTACAGCTGCGACGTACACGACGAAGACCGGATCAGGCGTATCGCGCGGTCGTGCGGGCGCTGGATGGACCGGCTCGCCCGATGAACCCGACATCCGGGCGCCCCGCCCGGGCAGGAGACCCCATGCAGCACATACTCATCGCCAATCGTGCGGCCATCGCGGTACGTGCCGCCCAGACCTGCCGCAAGCTGGGCTTCGAGACGACCGCCCTGTCCGCGCTGACGGACACTCAGAACACGCACGTGGCGTGGGCTGACCGAGAGGTCACCGTCGAGGGCTGGGGTCTGCCCGACACCTACGACTCGGCCGAGCGGGTCCTCGACGCCGTGGACCGCAGCGGCGTCGACTGCGTGTACCCGGGCTACGGCTCCCTCGCCGAGAACGCCGACTTCGTGGCGGGTCTCGAGGCCAGGGGCGTGACCTTCGTCGGCCCCTCGTCGGCCGCCCTGCGCCTGGCGGGAAGCAAGGCCGCGGCCGTCGAGGCAGCGCACCGCAATGGGGTCCCCGTGCTGCCGCACGCCGTCGGCCGGGGGCGGGACGAAGTCCTGGCCCGTGTCGAAGAGATCGGCCTGCCGTGCGTGCTCAAGCCGGAGTTCGGCTACGGCGGCCAACAGGTGCGCATCGCCCACTCCGTGGCCGACGTGGAGGAGGCCGTAGCGGCGGGCCCCGCCACTACGGCTTGGTACATCGAGAAGTTCCTCCCGGTGAACCGGGTGGTCGGCGTCACCATCGCCGTGGACCACGAAGGCACAGTGATTCCGCTCGGTGAGCGCGAGAGCCTGCTGGTCGCCGACGGCCTCAAGCTGCTGGAGGCGTCACCGGTCGAGGGCGTCGGCGGCGAGACGCTCGCGGCGATGCGCGCGGACGCGGCCCGGGTCGCGGGGGCGTTCGGCCTGCGCAACGTCATGACGGTGGAGTTCATCGCCGGGCCGGACCGCTACTACTTCCTCGAGGTCAACGGCAGACTCCCGCTGGCCTACCAGATGTCCGAGAGCCAGACGGGCACCGACCTCGTGGAGCTCCAGCTCCGCATCGCCCGGGGGGAGTCCGTGTCCCCCGACGGGACGGTCGTCGACCGTGCACGGCACTGCCTGGAGGCCCGGCTCTTCGTGCACCCGCAGGAGCTGGGCGGGTTCCCTGAGGTAGGTACCCTCTCGCGTCTCGAACTCGCGGACGCCGAAGGGGTCTCGTACACCTGGTCGGTGGACCCGGCGCGCCCCGTCACCTACGAACTCATCCTCGCCCAGGCCCTGGCGACCGGCACCGACCGGTCCGCGGCAGCCCGCCTGGTGCGCAAGGGCATCGAGGCGTCCCGCGTCGAGGGGCTGCGGTGCTACGTGGAGGAGATCACCCGACGGCTGAACGACACATGCTGAGGGCGCCCTCGCCCCGCACGCAGTGACCACCCGCTGGAACTCAGGAGAAACGAACATGCATCAGGGTCTGACCGTCGCCTTCCTGGGCATCGACGGCATCGGCAAGAGCACGCTGTGCCGCGCCTTCGAGAAGCGCGTACGGGAGAGCGGCCAGGAGGTGGTGACCGTCACCTGGCGGTCCGCCCTCGAGGAGACCACCGCTCCATGGCCCGCGGTGCCGCTCCAGCAGCTGTGGCTGGAGTCCTTCCGCACCCTGTACGGAGCGGGGCTGCGCGGCGACCGGCCGCTGGACATCCCGCGTGGGTACGACGAGTGGCGGGACGGGGACTGGGAGCGCCACCTGGCGTCGGAGCCCGTCATGCGCAACAAGGCGTCCGGCGCCCTCGCCGCCGCGTTCGTGGAGATCGCCGGCAATGTCCTGCTGGCCTCGGAGGTGACCCACCGCGCGCTGGCCAGGGGCGCCGTCGTCGTCCAGGAGTCGTATCCGATCAAGCACGTCCTCAAGGAGCTCGCGGTGGCCGAGCGGCTGGCCGCCGAGGGGGCGGGCGCCGGCGGGGACGACCCGGCGGCCCCCGCTTTGGGTGAACTGGTCCGCACCGTCCGCGGCATCCTCGACCTGGTCTTCGGCTCCGCGCTGCTCCGCCCGGACATCGGCATCCTCGTCGACGGACCGTCGTCCTACGCGTACCGCTGGCGCACCGCGCAGAACGGCGCGGTCGGCGCACTGGAGGACTATGGGCCCGCCGGTGAGCGCAGCGAGGAGTCGTTCAGCCGGATGCAGGACGAGACGGCCAAGCTCTTCCGTGAGTACGCCGACCTGTGGGGCTGGATCGTCCACGAGGTGGACGACAGCGGGGTGGAGGCCAACACGGCGCGCGGACTTGAGGCGCTCTGCTCCCACCCCGAGCTGGCCCGTCGCCTCGGGGGCGCGGCGCGACGCGACGGTGGGAGCGAGTGACGGCGTCCACCTCCGCGCCGGCGGACGCCACGCCGTCGCCGGCGGACGCACGTGTGCTCCGCGTGCTGATCACGTCGTCGATGCTGTCGAAGGTCGCGGACTGGCAGTTGGGGATCGTGATCCCGCTTGCCGTGCTCGCGGAGTCGGACTCCGTCGCCATGTCCCTCGTCTCCTTCGCGCTGCGGGGCGTCACCTACGTGGGGTCGCCGTTCCTCGGTGCGCTCATCGACCGCTTCGACAAGCGGGCGGTCTTCGTGCTGGCTCAGGTGCAGCAGGCCCTCTGCCTGGTCCTGCTGGCGGCTCTCCTGTCCAGTCAGGTGTCGGTCGCCGTTCTGGTGCTGCTCTCGGGGGTCGGTGGTGTGGCGAGCACCATCACGGGACAGTTCGTACTCATCCCGAAACTGATCAGCGTGCCGGCCCGCCCCGTAGCGGTGGCCAAGCTGAACGCGGCGATCGAGCTCTCCAAGGTCATTGGCCTGATCCTGGGAGGCGTCGCCTTCACCGTGCTGGGCGCCTTCCCCGCCGCGCTGTGCATCGCCGGTCTGTACCTGCTCGCGGGCCTCATGGCCATGCTGCTGCCCGAGGCGCCGTCGGGCCACGAGAAGCTGGACATCCGGCGGGACCTCTCGATCGGGTTCCGCTGGGTCCTCAAGCCGGAGATCCTCTGGCTCGTGGTGACGATGTCGCTGACGAACCTCTCCATCGGCCAGCTGGAGCCTGCGCTGATCACCGAGTTGGGGCAGCGGGACATCAACGCCGGGCTGATCTCCGTGGTGATCGCGGTGGGCCTGTTCATGGGCGCGGTGGCGAGCCGCCTCGCCCCGGGCATCCTCCCCTCGTGGAGTCCCGAACGGCGCATCCTGCTCTACCAGTTGGTCGCCTTCGCGGGCCTCGCCCTGGTCGCCACCCCGGTCACGGGCGTGCGGCTCCTCGGCTACATGGTGGAGTGCTTCGCGGTCGCCGCGAGCAACGTGGCCTCCATCACCTACCGCCAGGAGACGATCCCCGTCGAGGTCGCCGGCCGGGCCAACGCGACCATCCGCATGTTCATCACGGGCGCAACCCCCTTGTCGGGCTTCCTCTTCGCCTGGGCGAGCGGCCTCGACGGCTACCGGTTCTGGCTGCCCTCCCTGTGCATCTGGGCCGTCGCGATCATCATCTGGGCCGCCTACACCCACCGCACTGAACGCGCCCTGGCGACCGACCCCCTGGAGGAGGAGTTCACCGCCGGGTGAGCTGCCGGGGGCAGAGCGGGTGAAAGTGGGCGAAGACACCCCATCATGGATGGCCGAACCGCTGCCTCCGAAAGGGGGGAGCGAATCACGTTGACAGGCGGGACGGCCGCGGGTGATCTTTCCGGCTGCCGGACGAACAGACGCCGACCATCGAACGAAGGGCCAAGCTCCGCTGCGGGCGCGAAAGTCGGGACCTCTCAGAGCCATGACCGAGCGTATGGGCGGCCCTCGCAGAGAAAGCGAGACGAACGTGACTGAGAACACCGGTTCAGGAGCAGGGGAGCCCGGTCACGAACCGGCTCCGCTCAGCGGTCGGGTCGCGGGCAGCCCCAGCGCCCTGTGGCACGAGGAGGTCCTCGGCCCGCACTTCCAGTACGAGGTCACACATCTGCTGCCCTGGTACATCGTGATCGAGAAGGTGCTGGCCGCCGAGTACGCGCGGATGGGCGTGGTCACCGACGCGGAGGCCGGGGAGCTGGGGCAGGCGCTGCACACCGCGGACGCCGAGGCACTCGTGGCCGATCCGGCGGCCAACATGTCGGACATCACGTTCGCTCTGGAGCGGTACGTCGAACAGCGGCTGCCCCGCCCGATTCCGTCCTGGCACGTGGATCGGAGCCGCAACGACCTCCAAGCCACCGCGCAGCTGATGTTCGGGCGGCACGAGCTGACCGGCATCGGACGCATGCTGCTGGACTTCGGCATGGCCGTGCACCGGCTGGCCGAGTCCGGCCGCGAGCTGCCCATGCCGGGACACACCCACTTCCAGGCGGCGCAGATCATCACCCCCGGGTACTACCTGGCGGCCGTCTCGGAGCAGGTGCTGCACACGCTGCGCCGGCTGCTGTCGACGTACGACGGCCTGGACGCCTGCCCTCTGGGCTCGGGGGCCATGGCCGGTCAAGAACTGGCCTGGGACCGCGACCGGATGGCGCGGCTGCTGGGCTTCCAGCGGCCCCAGCCGGTCGCGCTGACCGGGGTGGCCTCACGCGGGTGGGTGGCCGAGGTGACCGCGGACATGGGGGTCCTCGGTGTTGCGCTGAGCCGGTTCGCCACTGATCTGCTGACGTGGGGGAGCAGCGAGTTCGGCTTCATCGACCTGCCGGACGAGCTGTGCGGAATCTCCTCGGCCATGCCGCAGAAGAAGAACTACCCGGTGCTGGAACGCATCCGGGGCCGTACGGCGCACCTGTCCACGTACCACCTCGACGCGGTGCTCGGCCAGCGGAACACTCCGTACACCAACCTCGTGGAGGTGGGGAAGGAGGCCGGGGCGAACCTGGCGACCGCCTACGGCACGCTGCGCAGTGTGCTGCGGCTGTTCACGGAGGTCGCCGGCCGGCTGACCTTCCGTGCCGACCGGATGCGGGCCGCGTGCGAGCGGGAGTACCTCGGCGGCTTCGGTCTCGCCAATGCCCTGACCCTCGGGGAGGGCGTGCCGTGGCGGCGCGCGCAGGTGGTGGCCGGAGCGTACATCGTCGCGGCGATGGAGGCGGGTCTGTCGCCGGACAAGCCCGACGCCGAGCTGCTGCGGCGGGTCGCGGACGAGCGCGGGTTCGCCCTCGCCGACCCCGCCGCGGCGCTGACCGCCGTGCAGGACGTCGACGCGGGTCTGCGGCGGCCGGCCTCGGCCGGCTCCGCGCACCCGGATGCCACCGCTGCCGTCCTGCGCGAACAGGAGGGCGAGTACGAGCGGCTGCGCGCGGAATGGGCGCGGCGGGCCGCCCTCGTCAGCACCGGCCTGGCGGAGACGGACGGTCTGCTCGGGATCGGGCAGTGAACCGCCTCGCCGGTGCGGTCCCTCACCCCGCCAGGTTCGCCGGGCCGCGAACAGAGGACGGCCCCGTGCTGTCCGAGAACGTCGAGCACATACGCGCGGTACGCGCACCGCTGCGGGGAACGGTCCGTGTTCCCCGCCCGCTCGGTGAGAGCAGCGAGTGGAACGCCGCCGCGAAAACGGGAGGGAAACCGTGATCTACGGCAGCATGCACGAGGCCATCGGGCGGACTCCGCTCGTCCGGCTGCGGATGGACGCGCCGACGGGCGTCGAGGTGTACGCCAAACTGGAGTTGGCCAACCCGTTCGCCATGAAGGACCGGGTGGCCCGCCACATCATCCTCAGAGCCCGGCGCCAGGGGGTGCTGCGTCCCGGAGCCCCGATCGTGGAGAGCTCCTCCGGCACGATGGCGCTCGGCATCGCGCTGGTCGGCAGGGGACTGGGGCACGAGGTGCACATCGTCACAGACCCGCGGATCGACACGGTCACCAGAGCCAAGCTGCGGTCCTTGGGCTGTGAACTGCACGTGGTGTCCGCGATGACGTCACAGGGCTGGCAGGGCGCACGGCTGGAACGGCTCGACGAACTGATGCGTGACCTGCCCGGGGCCTTCTGGCCGCAGCAGTACAGCAACCCGGACAACCCCGGTGCGTACCGGGAGTTGGCCGACGAGCTCCGTGCGGACCTGGGCCGGATCGACACACTGGTGGGCGCGGTCGGCTCCGGCGGCTCGCTGTGCGGTTCGGTACGAGCGCTGCGCCGCACCCTGCCTGAGCTCTGGGCGGTCGGGGTGGACTGCGTGGGCAGCGCTCTGTTCGAGCAGCCCGACGAACCGAAGCGCCTCCAGAGCGGCCTCGGCAACAGTCTGTTGCCGAAGAACCTCGACCGGCGGGTCATCGACGAGGTGCACTGGCTCAACGACCGCGAGGCCTTCGAGGCGACCGTCGCCCTCGCGGCCGAGCAGCAGATCTTCGCGGGAAACACCTCCGGGTCGGTCTACCGGGTCCTCGGTGACGTGGCCGCACGAGCCCGGCCGGGCAGCCGGATCGTGGGCATCTTCCCCGACCGCGGCGACCGCTACGCGGACACCGTGCACGACCCGGACTACCGGTCCGCGCAGCGGCTCCACGAGCTGGAATCGTCCCTCTCGCCGGAGGCGGTCGACTACGGGACGCCCGTCCGGTCGTGGTCGCGCGCGGTCACCAAAGGCACCGTCGACAAGGACCGGCACCTGCTGTTCATCGAGTCCAACACAACCGGGACCGGCATGATGGCCCTGCGCTCGTCGGCCGGACTCGACCTGCGGCCGGTGCTGCTGACCGGCGATCCGGATCGCTATGCCGGCGTCGAGGAGACCGGCTGCGAGATCCTGTTGTGCGACACCAACTCGGCGAACGCGCTCCGGTCGGCCATCCAGGAGCGCTTCACACGTGAGGAGATCGCGGGTGTCACCACCACCAGCGACTTCTATGTGCCGGCCGTGGCCGACATCGCGGAATGGCTGGGGCTCCCCGGGAACCCGGTGGACGCCGTGACCGCCTGCCGCAACAAGGCGCTGCTGCGCGCGGCACTTGCCAAGGGCGGTGTGGGGCAGCCCGGCTACGCAGTCGTGACCGACCCGGACGAGGTGGCGGGCGCCGTGGCCTCGGTGGGCCTCCCCTGTGTGGTCAAGCCGGCCGACGACTCGGGTTCCCAGAACGTGCTGCTCTGCCACACCCTGGAAGAGGCGGCCGCACAGGCCGGGCTGATTCTCGGCATCCACACCAACGTCCGCGGTATGCCGACCGCCAGGACGGTGCTCGTCGAGGAGTTCGTGGACGCTCCCGAGTTCAGTGTGGAGATGTTCAGCCGTGACGGCGTGGCGGAATGCGTGGGCATCACTGCCAAGCGGGTCGGAGGGGTACCGCACTTCGTGGAGAGCAGGCACGTCTTCCCGGCCGAGCTGCCGGCGGACGCCCGCACCGCGGTCGTCGACACCGTGGTGGCGGCGCTGGCCGCCTGCGGTGTGGGGCTGGGCCCCACACACACCGAGGTCAGGCTGACCGCGGACGGGCCGGTGATCATCGAGATCAACCCGCGTCTGGCCGGCGGGATGATTCCGGAACTGATCAGGCTGGCCACCGGAGTCGACCTGCTGGAGCAGCAGTTGCGGGCAGCGGTGGGTCTGCCGCCCGTTCTCGTTCCGACCCGTGACACATATGCGGGAATCCAGTTCCTGATCGCGGACCGGGAGGGCGTGCTGACGGAGGTCGACGGCGTACCGGCCGCCACACAGGTCGCCGGTGTCGAGCGGGTGAGGGTCACCGGGCGGACCGGATCCCGGGTACGCCCGGCGCGCAGCGCCTATGACCGGCTGGGCCATGTGATCGCGAGCGCGGCGAGCCCCGCAGCGGTGGATGGCGCCCTCGACGCCGCCCTCGCCGCCGTCCGGCTGGAGGTGGCGGACAGGCCATAGGCGTATTGCCCTGTGACGGTCCGGTGCGGACGGGGGGCCGCCCCGCGTCCGTACCGCCGGCGGCGGCGGGCGCACGAAGGCTCCTGGTGGAAGGGGCCCTTCAGGGGGCGGTCCACCAGGAGCCTTCGTCGTTACCTACCGCAGTCGGGCGTTCAAGCCCAGGCGCGGCGCAGCCGGTCCAGGTGCTCCAGTCCGCCCAGCACGGTGTCGGCGTCATCGATGAAGTCGATCAGGCAGGCCACCTCGTCGACGCCGGCCTCCCGCACGCTCCGCAGCAGCTCCTCGTTCTCCTCGACGGTGCCGAAGAGCCCGCCCGTATCGAAGTACCGGTCGAAGCCGAGAGAGACCAGGAAGTCCATGTCCTCGGGTGTGAGGTCCTCCGGGTCCAGATCGGGCATGATGTCGCCCGCGGCCTTGAGGAGCAGCCCGAGCGAGTTCCGCAGGTAGGCGCTGAATGGTTCGCGCACGATCTCGCGGACCGCCTCCCGGTCGGTACCGAGGAAGGTGTGGAGCATCAGCACCACATGGCCGGGACGGTCCGCAGGCAGCGCCTCACGATAGACGGCGATCTTTGCCGCGAGCTCCTCGACGGACTGCCCGAGCAGATGGGTCAGCAGCCCGACGCCCATCTCGCCCGCCTCGCGGAACGTCTCGGGGTTGCCCGCCGCCGTCAGCCAGACCGGCAGCTCCGGACGTACCGGCGCCGGGTAGGTGCGCAGCTTGCGCGTCTCGCCGTCACCGTCGGGCACGGCGAGGGCGCCACCGCGCCACAGCTCCTGTACGTCCGCGATGGTCCGTGCCAGCACTTCCTTGCGGTCGGCGTAGTTGTGCGGGGCCAGGGCGAAGTCCGCGGCGTGCCAGCCGGACGCGAAGGAGAGGCCGACCCGGCCGCCGGACAGGTTGTCGACGACGGACCACTCCTCGGCGATCCGCAGGGGGTGGTGCAGCGGTGCCACCACACTGCCCGAGCGGATCTGGACGTGCTCGGTCACCGCCGCCACGGCCGCACTGGTGACGGCCGGGTTGGGGTAGGCGCCACCGAAGGCGTGGAAGTGCCGCTCGGGCGTCCACACGGAGGTGAATCCATGGGTGTCGGCGAAGCGGGCTCCGTCGAGCAGCAGGCGGTAGCCGTCCGTGCCGGCCGAGTTGTTGGCGAAGTAGAACAGGCCGAAATCCACCGGTTTCCTCTTGTCTGTGTGCGGCTCTGATCAGGACTGGGGCCGTCGTTCCGGCCCTCCGTCAGGACAGTTCGTCGAGTACCGCGGTGCCGGTCTGCGAGGTGCTGAGCGAGCCGCCGAGGTCGGGGGTGCAGAGCCGCTTCGCGATGGTCCGGCCGACCGCGTCCCGTACCGCTGTGGCTTCCGTGGTCCGCGATGCGCAGTCCAGCAGCAAGGCGGCGCTGAGGATGGCCGCCAGCGGGTTCGCCGTGCCGGTGCCGGCGAGGTCAGGGGCCGACCCGTGGACCGGCTCGCAGAGGGCGAACCCGGTCTCCGGGTTGAGGTTTGCCGAGGCCGCGGTCCCCATGCCGCCCGCCAGCTGGGCGGTGAGGTCGCTCAGCACATCGCCGTGCGAGTTGTTGGCGACGATCATGTCGAACGCCGTCGGGTCGTCCACGAGGTGCATCACCGCGGCGTCGACGTAGAGATGCCGTGTCGCCAGATCGGGGTGGCGGGCCGACGCCTCGCGGAGACAGCGCTGCCACAGCGATCCGTTGTTGGGTACGGCGTTGGCCTTGTCGACCAGGCAGACCGATGTGGTGGCGTGGGCGAACGCGAACTCCATCGCCCGGCTCACCCCGCGGTGGGTGCTCAGCTCGGTGTCGATGGCCGTCTCGTGCTCGGTTCCGGCGCGCAGCGAACCGCCGATGCCCGCGTACAGGCCCTCGGTGTTCTCGCGTACCACCGTGCAGTCGATGGCCCTGCGCTCCGGGTCGCGCAGCGGGCTGAGCCGGTCGTGCAGCAGCTTCGCCGGGCGATGGTTGACGTAGAGGTCGAGCTCGAACCGCAGACGCAGCAGAACGTCCCGCGCGTAGTCGGGGTTGGTGACCCGCGGGTCACCAACCGCCCCGAGGAGTGCGCCGTCGCTGTCGGCGACCCGGGCGAAGTCCTCGTCGGACAGGGCCGGGCCGCCGGCCAGGTACGTGTCGGCGTTGACGTGGTCGAGGACGTCGGTCTCCAGATCGGGGGCCACCGCCTTCAGGACGCGCAGTGCCTCCGCGGTGACCTCCGGCCCGATCCCGTCCCCGGGCAGGACGGCAATGCGCTTCACAGTTCGCCTCCGGACGGCTTGGGCATCCAGCGAGGCCTGGTCTCTTCGTAACGTGCGATCACTTCATGGGACTTCAGCGTCACCTCGATGTCGTCGAGGCCGTTGAGCAGGAGCTTGCGGGCACGGGCTGCCACCTCGAACGACCACTGTCGCTCACCGTCGACGACCCGCTGCTCGCGCAGATCGACCGTCAGGGCGAACGAGGGCGACGCCTCGGCACGGTCCAGCAGCCCATCCACGGCCTCGATCGGAAGCCGCACGGCGAGCAGCCCGTTGCGCAGTGCGTTGCGCAGAAAGATGTCGCCGAAGCTGGGTGCGACCACGGCCCGGAATCCCCAGTCCCGCAGTGCCCACACCGCGTGCTCGCGGGACGATCCGGTGCCGAAGTTGGGGCCTGCCAGCAGGATGCTCGCCCCCGCGCGCTCGGGCTCGTTCAGTACGAACCCGGGATCCTTGCGCCAGCGGTTGAACAGCGCGTCCGCGAAACCCGTCTTGGTGAGTTTGCGGCAGTGCCGGGCCGGGATGATCTGGTCGGTGTCCACGTCGCTGCGGCGCAGCGGCACACACGTGCCGGTGTGCTCGGTGAGCGCGTCCATGCGTTCCTCGTTCCTGTTGCCTGTCCGCAGCGGTCAGTCGAGATCGGCGGGGGAGGAGAGTCGCCCCGCGAGGGCCGTCGCGGCCGCCATGGCGGGGGAGACGAGATGGGTGCGTGCCCCCGTGCCCTGGCGGCCTTCGTAGTTGCGGTTGGAGGTGGAGGCGCAGCGCTGTGCGGCGTTCAGCCGGTCCGGGTTCATGCCGAGACACATCGAACAGCCGGAGAAGCGCCACTGCGCGCCCGCCTCGGTGAACACCGTGTCCAGCCCCTCCGCCTCCGCGGCCCGCCGGACCTCCATCGAACCGGGTACGACGAGCATGTCGACGCCGGGGGAGATAACACGGCCACGCAGCACGTCGGCGGCTGCCCTGAGGTCCTCGAGCCGGCCGTTGGTGCAGGAGCCGAGGAAGACGGAGTCGACCGAGATGTCCCGCATGAGCGTTCCGGGAGTCAGGCCCATGTAGTCCAGCGCCTTGCGGGCGACGGCGCGTTCCACCGGGTCGGCGAGGGCCTCGGGGTCGGGCACGCGGCCGTCGATGCCCACGGCCTGGCCCGGGTTGGTGCCCCAGGTGACGTGCGGCGTCAGGGACGAGGCGTCGATCACCACCGTACGGTCGAAGGACGCACCCTCGTCGGTGCGCAGCCCGTTCCAATAGGACACGGCCTCATCCCAGTCCGCGCCCCGCGGGCTCTCCGGGCGGCTGCGCAGGTAGTCGAGCGTCGTCTCGTCCGGCGCGACGACACCGGCCCGGGCCCCCGCCTCGACGCTCATGTTGCACAGGGTCATACGGCCCTCGACGGAGAGCGCGCGCACCGCTTCGCCGCGGTACTCCAGGACGTGTCCGTGCGCGCCGTTGGCGCCGAGCTCGGCCAGGAGGGCCAGGGCGAGGTCCTTGGCGGTGACGTCATCGCGCGGGGTGCCGACGAACTCGGCCGCCATCGTCCGGGGCCGCTGCAGCGCGAGCACCTGGGTGGCGAGCACATGCTCGACGTCGCTGGTGCCGACACCGAACGCCAGGGCGCCGAACGCGCCGTGCGTCGAGGTGTGGCTGTCCCCGCAGGTGACCGTCATGCCGGGCAGAACGACCCCCAGCTCGGGGCCCACCACATGGACGATGCCCTGCTGGTCGTCACCGTGGCTGAAGAGCCGGATGCCCTGCTCGGCACAGTTGCGCCGCAAGGTCTCCACCTGGAGGGAAGCCACCGGATCGCTGATGGTCAGGGAATCGGTGGGGACGTTGTGGTCCTCGACCGCCAGTGTGAGATCGGGCCGTCGGACGCGGCGGCCCGCCTGGGCCAGTCCGTCGAACGCCTGCGCGGAGGTGGCCTCGTGGACGAGGTGCAGGTCCACGTAGAGCAGGTCGGCCCCGTCCTCCTCCTGTTTGACGACATGGGCGTCCCACAGCTTGTCGACGAGTGTCGAGGGTGCGCTCATGCCTTCGCCGCCTCGGCGAAGCGGTTCGCGATCCGCTGGGCCAGATCGTTCAGTTCGTCGCATTCGCCGGCCGGCCGCGACGCCACGAACTCCTCGTAGAGCGCCTCGACCAGCTCATCCTCTGCGGGGATGTCCATGCGGTCGAGCAGGTAGCGGAGGATCGACCTGCCGGAGTGCCGCCCCACGAGGAGGGACCGATCGCGCCCGAACAGGTGCGGGTTCAGGTATTCGTAGTTGATCGGATTCTTCAGAATTCCAGCCTGATGAATTCCGGCCTCCGTCGCGAATGCGTTGATCCCGAACACCGCCTTGTTGCGGGACGGTGCCAGCGCGATGGTCTCCGAGAGAAGAAGGTAGGCTGGGTAAAGGCCGTTCAGCTCCACATCGATGGTGGCGCCGAATTGGTCGCCTTTGTGCGTCAGTACGGACGCGAGCTCTTCCAGCGGGGTGTTGCCCGCCCGTTCGCCGATTCCGCCGAGTGTGGCCTGCACCTCGTTGGCGCCCGCCTGGATTCCGGCGAGCGCATTGGCGAGAGAAAGCCCCATATCGTCATGGCAATGCGTGGAGAGGACGACTTCGTCCGGTATCCACGAGCGCACGGCCGCGCAGAGGTCACCATACTCCTGCGGAGTGGCACACCCTGTCGTGTCGGCGAGGATCACCGTGGTTGCACCGTCTTCGACGGCGGCCGTGACGAGGGCCTCGATGTGGTCCTTGCTGCCACGACTGGCGTCCTCGACGCCGAAGGAGATATCCGTCGCTCCCAGATCGACGGCGAGCCGGATCGCGTCGCGCACCTCCTGGACGGATTCGGCGCGAGTAATGCCCCTCTTGTGCTCCAGGTGCAGGTCGCTGCCGGTGCCGCAGATCTGTACCTGGTGGTTCGGGCGGGCACCGCCGGCGGCCATGGAGGCCCGGACGTCGGAGGTGGACGCACGGTTGAAGGTCGCGAAGCGGGCGCTCGTCAGTGACTCGGCGATCAGCCGGGTCGCCTCGGCGTCCGCGGGGGACGAGCCGGGGAAGCCGGCCTCCACGATGTCCGCGCCGTACGCCTCGGCTGCCAGCGCCAGCGGCAGTTTCTGTTCCGGCAGCATGGCATTGCCAGGTGCTTGTTCTCCGTCGCGCAATGTGGCATCGAATACTGAAATCCGGCGTTGGCGGTATGCGCTGTCGATAGTCACCTGGTCGCCCCCTGGACGGTGTTGAGTGCCGTTTTTCGGGTGGGTGGGCCGCACTGGCTCGGCCTGCTCCGATTTTGCACGGGGGGAAATAGTAATTCGGCCGGAAGCGGCCTGGGCAGGTTTTCATGCTCGGTTGAAAGTCCCTGCAGTGTGAATGGAGTTCGCGAAGTGGCAACTGTCCGGCGTCATCCGGTTACTCTGCGTGCTCCGCGAGCGGGGGCGGTCGCATCATTCGCCTTGATCTAAAACTCATTGCAGCACCGCAGTTGCCGGACGATACTCCATGAGCCAGGTCGAGCTCGCCGACTGGCTCGAATTTCGTCCATGATCTGGGGGAGATCAGTGCAGCGGATTCATTTCACCGTCCAGGATCTGACGCGTATTACCATCGCGCCGGCCGGTGATCCGGCGGTGGAGACGGCATTGGCCGCCGATCTCCTTCGCCGTAGGAGCGGGGGTACGATTTTCGGCCGCTGGCGGGATCTGGTGAGTCAGGCGGCGAACTTCCGTCTGCCGCCGAGGCCGTCGGTGCCGGACCATCTCAAGCTGCTCGCGCAGGCCAGTGGCGCGGCTGTGCTGCAGGACTGGACGGGAAACCGTGAGGCCGCCGTCGACAGTGACTTCTACCAGTGCGTGGTGGCCCCGTACTGGGAGCGCATCAACGCCTATCTCCGGGCCGACGCCGAACATCGCAGCCGTATCTTCCTCGGTGGCGGAGTGGAGGCCCTGCTCGGCACGCTGCACGCACGCATCGAGTGGAACTCCCCGCTGCTCGAGCTGGACAACGGCCTCGACGGGGACACCCGTCCGGAGGGCGCGGGCCTGATGATCGTGCCCTCGCTGTTCCTGCACAGCAGGCCTGTGGTGTACAGCGGTTCGGGCTCCGGGAACACCCCGCCCGTCCTGGTGTACCCGGTTCCGCTGGACGCGGTGACGGCGGCCGCGATGTGGGACGAGCCGGAGCAGCAGGACAGGGCCCTCGGTGCGCTCATGGGCCGCACCCGCGCCAGCGTCCTGCTCGCCCTGACGGAGAGCTGCACCACCACCGAGCTCGGGCGCCGGCTGGGTATCTCGGCCGCTGCGGCGAGTCAGCACACAACGGTGCTGCGCGCGGCCGGACTCATCACCAGCCGTCGCAAGCTCAACGCGGTGCTGCACTCCCTCACCGACCTGGGCATGACGCTGCTCAGGGAGAGCGAGGAGTTCCCCCTTGCGGCACCGGAGCGGTTCCCCGAGTGCTGCCGCGCCTCCTGATGTCTGCCCGGCGTCCTGCGTCGGCCGCTCGCAGCCGTTCAGCATTCCCGACAGACATCGCAGGAACGTTTCGCGCGGACTCCCGGCCGGCCATGTGCCGCCCGGAGTCCGCAGTGTGACGCCTACTTCCGTTTTGACGCGAAAGATCCGACGAACCGCCGAGGCGCTGCGTGGAACCCCGACAGGCGCCACCGGTACGGAGAGGCATTCAGTGGGCAACGAGATGACCGAGAACATCAGAAATGCGGCCTCGTTGGGCGCCCTTCTGCGCGAGCACGTGCGCGACCGGGCGGACCAGGAGGCCGTGGTGTTCGTGCGCGACCCGCAGACGGGCGCCGCGGACACGCTCAATTACGCGCAGTTCGACCGGCGGGCCGGGGCCATCGCCGAGGTCCTGCGCACGCACGCTGCGCCGGGCGACCGGGTACTGCTGCTGTACCCGCAGGGCACGGAGTGCGTAGCGGCCTTCGCGGGCTGCCTGTACGCCGGAATGCTGGCGGTGGTGGCCCCGATGCCGGGCAGCTACCAGCAGGACCGCAAGCGGGTCACCTCGATCGTCTCCGATGCCCGGATCTCGGTGGTGTTGACGGACACCGCGAACCTCGCGGCGGTCCAGGAGTGGGTCGACGCCAGCGCGCTGCCCGGCCTGCGCGTCCTGGCCAGCGACACCTTCGACGACAGCGAGGGCGGCCTCGTGCCGCTCGCGCCGGCCGACCGTTCGACGACGGCGATGCTCCAGTACACCTCGGGCTCCACGAGCGACCCCAAGGGCGTCGAGGTCACACACGGCAATCTGCTGTACGACATCGCGTCGTTCGTCGATGCCCTCGGTGCCGAGGAGCCGGTCAGGACCGGCGGCTGGGCCCCGCTCTATCACGACCTGGGTCTCATCCTGCAAACACTCGCGCCGCTGGCCATGGGCAGCACGGTGGTCCTGATGTCGGCCGTGACCTTCGTGAAGCGGCCCGTCCAGTGGCTGAAGCTGATCGACAGGTACGACCTGGCGTTCTCCGCCGCGCCGAACTTCGCCCATGAGCTCTGTACCGAGAAGGTCACCGACGAGCAGCTGGCCTCCCTCGATCTGTCCCGGTGGCGGTACGCCCTCAGCGGCGCCGAGCCGGTGCAGGTGTCGACCATGCGCAGGTTCACCCGGCGCTTCGCCGCGGCAGGACTGAAGCCCGAGGCGTTCGGCGCCTGTTACGGCCTTGCCGAGTGCACCGTCTTCGTCTCCGGATCGCCCGGGCGTGAGCAGGTCGTGGCCGACCTCGACCCGGCGCTGCTCGAGCGCGGACTGCTGCGGCGGGTGACGGGGGACGCCCAGGGGCGGCCGATGCCCAGCAACGGCTTGGTGCGCGATGTGGAGGCGCGGATCGTCGACCCGGACACCGGCGAGGAGCTGCCCGCCGGATCGGTCGGGGAGATCTGGCTGCGCGGCGAGAGCGTCGCCCGTGGCTACTGGGGCAACCCGGAGGCGACCGCCGAGACGTTCCACGCCTGCACCAAGGGCGGTGACGGGCCGTTCCTGCGCACCGGCGACCTGGGCGGGTTCCTGGACGGGGAGCTCTACATCACCGGGCGGCGCAAGGACCTGATGATCATCAACGGGCGCAACCTGCACCCTCAGGACGTCGAACACGCCCTGCGCGACCGGCACGCCGAACTGGACGGGCTGCCGGGCGCGGTCTTCACCGTACCGGCGGACGGCAGCGACGGCTCGACCGACGACGCTCTCATCGTGCTGCAGGAAGTACGCGGGCGCCCCTCGCAGGACAGCGCTCAAACGCTCGTGCGCACCATGCGCGACACGGTCTCCAGGGAGTTCGGCGTACGTGCCGCAGGCGTTCTGCTCGTCCGCAGGGCCGGAGTCCGGCGCACCACGAGCGGCAAGATCCAGCGTGCGGCCATGCGGGAGCTGTTCCTCTCCGGCGCGGTGGAGCCGTTGTTCGCGGAGTTCGACTCCCAGTACGCCGGATTTGCAGGACAGGGGCGTACGGCATGACGAGTCCCGTCACCGGGCTCGGCGCGGCACGACTCGACGACCTGCTGACGCGTGCCGCCGGACCGGGCGGTGCGTTCGACCCCGCCGAGCTCGCGCGGCTGGACGAGGCGGAGGAGTTCCCCGAGGCCGCGCATCGGCTGATCAACGAAGCAGGGATGGGCGCGCACTACGTCCCGGAGCGCCACGGCGGCCTGTTGCACGGCCTGGACGGTGCGATGGCCGCGCTGCGGACCGTCGCCCGCCGCGACCTCACCGTCGCCATCGCCCACGGCAAGACCTTCCTCGGCGCCATGCCCGTCTGGGTCGCGGGCGACGAGAAGCAGGCCGAGCTGCTCGCCCATGAGATCCGCTCCGGTGCCGAGGTGTGCTGGGGGCTGACCGAGCGCGGCAGCGGCAGCGACCTCCTCGCCGGCCGTCTGAGCGCGCGCCCCGTCGCCGGCGGCCTCGAGCTCGACGGCGAGAAGTGGCTGATCAACAACGCCACCCGAGCCAGGTTCGCCTGCGTACTGGCCCGCACCCGGCCCGAAGGCGGCCCGCGCGGCTTCGGCTTCGTCCTGGTCGACAAGGACACCCTCCCCGAGGGCGCGTACCGCACGCTCCGCAAGGAGCTCACCCACGGCGTGCGCGGCGCGGACATCAGCGGCATCGCCTTCACCGGCGCGCGTGTGCCGGACTCGGCACTCGTCGGGCCGGACGGCTCCGGCTTCGAGGTGGTGCTCAAGTCGCTCCAGCTCACCCGGATCTTCGCCACCTCGCTCTCCCTGGGCGCCTCGGACCGCGCGCTGCCGATGGCCGTACGCTTCCTCACCGATCGTCATCTGTACGGGCAGCAGCTCGCCGACCTGCCGCGGATCCGCCGAGCCCTGGGCGACGCCGCTGCGGCGATGCTGCTCGCCGAGGCGGTCGCGGTGCTGGCCGGGCGGACCGCCCAGACGCTCACCGGTGAGCTCGGGGTGATCTCCGCCGTGACGAAGGCGTTCGTCCCGACGACCGTGCAGCGCTCGGTGGACGCCCTGGCCGAGCTGCTCGGCGTGCGTGGCTTCCTCACCGGAGTCCTGGAGCACGGGGCGTTCGCCAAGCTCGACCGCGACCACCGCATCGTGGCCGTCTTCGACGGCAGTACGGCCGTCAACCGGCACGCGCTGATCACCGCCTTCCCGCTGCTCGTCCGCGCGCACGCCACGGGGGCCTGCGACGAGCCGGGCCTGCTGGCCGCGGCCAGGACGGGTACCGCGCAGCCGCCGCTGGACCCGGCCCGGCTCTCCCTGGTCAGCGGTGGCGGGTGCAGCGTCGTGCAGTCGCTGTCGGCAGCGGCCGAACTGGCTGCCCTGCGCGGCCATGAGGAGGTCGCCGCCGGCGCCCGCGCCCTGGCCGAGGAGTCGGCGCGGCTGCACGAGGAGATCGCCGGACGCCGCGAGGCCCCCGGGGCCGCCTCCGCCGAGGCGTTCGAACTCGCCAAGCGCTACGAACTCTGCTTCGCGGGCGCGTCCTGCCTCGCGCTGTGGCTGCACAACGAGCCCGGACCCGGCGCCCGGTGGTGGCGCGACGCCCTGTGGGTGCGCGCCTGTCTCACCGTCGTTCTCACCCGGCTCGGCCTCGAACCGCCCGCCGGACCCGATGCCCGCGACCTGCTCTGCGACGAACTGCTCTCCGCGGACCTCGTCGAGGGGGAATTCTCGCTGCTCTCCGGCCTGGAGGCCTCATGACCATCGACCACTCCCGCGTCGGAGAGCTGGAGCGTCACCTCGGAGACCCCTTTGACGAGACCAACCCGGTCGGCTTCGCCGCGCTGTTGAGGGCGGACGAGCGCGGGGAGATGTCCGCCGAGGGCGAGCGGGCCCTTGACGAGTACGGCTTCAACGCCGAGTTCGTGCCGGTGGAACTGGGCGGCAGGCTGTCCCGGCTCGATGATGCCGTGGCCGCACTGCGTGCCCTGTACCGCCGGGACCCCTCCCTCGGACTCGGCTACGGCATGAGCTCGTTCATCTCCTCGGTCAACGTCTGGCTCGCCGGCGACGAACAACAGCGTCGTACCGCCGCCGGCCTGCTGCTCGGCAACCACCGCATCGCAGCGGCCTACCACGAACTGGCCCACGGCAACGACATGGCCGGTGCGGAGTGCGCCGTCGTCGAGGTCGACGGTGAGCCCGTTCTGCGCGGACGCAAGGAAGTCGTCACCAACGTGCGCCGCGCGCAGGGGCTGGTCGTCTTCGCGCGCACCGACGAGCGCCCCGGCAGCCGCAGCCACTCCCAGGTTCTGCTGGACAAGCGCACCCTCGACCGGAAACTGCTGCGTGACCTGCCCCGCTTTCCGAGCTCGGGGATGCGCGGAGTGCAGTTGCACGGCATCGAGTTCGAGGACTGCCCGGTGCCGCCGCACAGCATCCTCGGACGCGCCGGTGACGGTCTGGAGACGGCGATGCGCTCGTTCCAGATCACCAGGACCATCCTTCCCGCCGTGATGTGCGGACCGGTGGAGACCGGGCTACGGGTGGCGCTGAACCACCTGACCAGCAGGCAGCTCTACGGAGGTACGGCCGCGGAGCTGCCGTACCTGCGCTCCGCGCTCGCCGCTGTCTTCGCCGACCTGCTGCTCGTCGAGTGCTTCGGCGCCGCCGCGATCAGGGCCGTGCACGTGCTGCCCGGCGAGGCGAGCGTGCTGTCGTCCGTGTTCAAGCACTTCGGGTCGGCGGTGCTGCTCGACGCCATGAACGCCTTGTCCGAACTGCTCGGCGCCCACTTCTACGTACGGACCGGCCCCACGGCGATCTTCCAGAAGCTGCTGCGTGACGTACGGCTGGTCGGCTTCGGCCACGCCGCCCGGGCCGCCTGCGAGTCGGCGGTGCTTCCGCAGCTCCCGGTGCTCGCCCGGCGTTCCTGGGCGGCACCGCAGTCGGCCGACGCCCCGGCGGAGCTCTTCGACCTCGCCGCCGGTCTCGGGCCGCTGGAATTCCACCGGCTGAGGCTCTCGTCCGGCGGGCGCGACCACCTGGGCGGTTCGCTCGCCGAGTCCGTCTCCCGGCTCAGCGGTCCCGCCGCCGCCCTCGGTGAACTGTTCCTCGCCGAGCACGCCGCACTGACGCGCGACTGCCGCGACCTCGCACCCGCGGACGTGACGGTCATGGCGGATGCCGACGCCTCACGCCTGGTGACCCGCACCGGACATGTGCTCGCGGCCGCCTCCGTCCTGGGCATCTGGCGGCACAACTTCGGCGGCGGCGGTCTGCCCGACGACCCCATCTGGCCGCTGGCCCTGCTGACCCGTCTCAACGGACGGCTGCAGGGGAGACCGACCGCGCTGCCCGCGGCCGCCGAGGCGGCGCTGTACTCCGAGCTGCTCGACCGGTTCCGCACCGGTCGTTCCTTCGATCTCGCCGCACGACCCCTGCCCGACGGGCGCGGGGCGGCGATGCCGTGACCCCCACCCACAGAAGGAGATCACCATGCCGGGTACCACCGAACAGACGGTTCTTCCGGTTCAGGCCGAGCTGCACGACTGGCTGACCACCGAGGTCGCCCAGCTTCTCGGCATACCGCCGGAGACCGTCGACCGCTCCGCCGGGTTCGGCGAATACGGGCTGGAGTCCATCTCCGGACTGACGCTCGCCGCCGCCATCGAGGACCACCTGGGAGTCGAGGTCGACCCCACCGTCGTCTGGGACCACCCCAGCATCGACGAACTCGCCGCATATCTCACCGAGGCCCAGGCCGCCACGTCCTGAGGGCCCGCCAACGCCGACCTGGAGCATGCACTGTGAACACTCGCCGCACGGGCTTCGTCCCCCTGCCCGCCACGGCCGCGCAGCGTGGCATCCGCGTCGCCGAGGAACTCGACGCGGATGCCACGGCCTTCCACTGCGCGGCCGTACTCGAACTCTCGGGGCCCGTCGACCCCGAGCTGCTCGGCCGGGCCGTGGCACGCGCCGTCGATGACGCCGAAGCACTGCGGGTGCGGTTCACCGAGCATGACGACCGGCTGATGCAGCACATCTTGTCCTCCGAGGAGGCACGGTCCGCACGCGAGCTGACGGTGGTCGACCTCGGCGGACACCCCGACCCGGCCGCCGCAGCCGACGCATGGGCGGCTGCGCGGCTGGCCGAGGCCCCGGCGATGCTCGGGTCGGCACCCCTCATCTCCCATGCGCTGCTGCACCTCGGGAGCCACCGCTTCCGGCTCTTCCTGAGCTACCACCACGCGCTGCTCGACGGCTTCGGCCAGAGCCTGCACACCGCGAGGATCGCCGAGATCTACACGGCGCTGGCCGCCGGGATGCCCGTCCCGCCGTCGACGGCGGGCACCCTCGCCGCACTCGTCGAGCAGGACCTCGCGTACGCCTCCTCCAGCAGCCGTGAGCGCGACCGGCGGTACTGGCTGGAGACGATGACCGGCCTGACCACCCCCCAGGCACGGTCACTCGGCGCCTCCAAGCCGGCCCTCCACAGCCGCGGACGCCTCAGTCAGGAGCAGACGCGCCCCCTCCGCGAAGCGGCGCGGGCGGCCGGCGTTCCGTGGACCGCCATGGCGATCGCGCTGGCCGTGGCGCACCGCAGGGCCACGACGGGCGAGGACGAGATCGTGCTCGGCCTGCCGGTGACCGCCCGGCTGGGCCGCACGGCGCTCACCACCCCCGGCATGCTCGCCAACGAGCTGCCGCTGCGCCTCACCGTCAGCCGCTGGACGACCCTCGACGAACTGGTCGGCGAGGTGAGGCGCTCGGTGGGCTCACTGCTGCGCCACCAGCGCTACCGCGGCGAGGACCTGCACCGTGAACTCGGCAGGTCGAGCGGGACCGGCGGATTCGGCGGTCTGATGCTCAACGTGATGACCTTCGCCCGGGGCATACGCTTCGGCGAGGCCGAGGCCGTCACCGACCAGCTGTCCACCGGGCCGGTGCGCGGACTGGCCGTCAACATCCACGGCGAGGCCGACGGCGACGGCGGCCTGGCCCTGGATCTGCACGCCGACGGGGACGCCTACCGCGAGGACGAACTGGCCGACCTCCGCGACAGCCTCACCCACTATCTTCAGCGCGCCGCCGCCGATCCCGGCCGCCGGCTGGGCTCCACCGACCCGCAGCCCGGTGGTACCCGCACCAAGCCGCTGCAGGGTGAGCCCGCCGTGCGCCCGGCCGGCATCGACGGCCTTGCCGGGGCCTTCGAGGAGCGGGCCGCGGGCGCGCCGGACGCGGTCGCCCTCGTCCACGGCACCCGCTCGATCACGGCCGGCGAACTGAACGCCGCCGCCAACCGGCTGGCCCGTCACCTCCGCGCACAGGGGGCGGGCCCCGAATCGGTGGTCGGCCTCTACCTGCCCCGCTCCCCGGAGCAGGTGACGGCGGTGCTCGCCGTCCTCAAGGCCGGAGCCGCCTACCTGCCGCTCGACCCGGCCTACCCGGCCGAGCGCACCGCCCACGTGCTGAGCGACGCACGGCCCCCGCTCGTCATCACCACCGCTCGGCTCGCCGGGGAACTCCCGGCCGGCTCCGCCCACGTCGTCGTCCTGGACGACGCCGAAGTGCTGGACACGCTGTCCACCGAGTCCACCGCCGACCTGGCCGGGCCGGAACGCCCGGCCGTCACCGCGGACTCGGCCGCCTACGTCATCCACACCTCCGGCTCCACCGGGCGGCCCAAGGGAGTGGTGGGCCTGCACGGCGGAGCGCTCAACCGCGTCCACTGGTTCGGCGCGGCCCACCCCCTCCCGGCCGGACGGTCCGTGCTCGGCAAGACCTCGCTGAGCTTCATCGACGGCACCACCGAACTGTTCGGCGCGCTCCTGCACGGCAACCCGCTCGTCCTCGCGTCCGACACTTCGCTGTCGGCGGCCGAGGACATCATCGAGCTGGTCGACCGGCACCGCGTAGGCCGCGTGAGCCTCGTACCGAGCCTGCTGTCGGCATTGCTCGACAGCGACCAGGCCCATCTGCTGCGCGCCTGCGAGGTGCTGGTGAGCAGTGGTGAGGCGCTGCCCGCCGAACTGGCCGCCCGGGTGGCCGAAGTCCTCCCCGACACCCGTCTGCTGAACCTCTACGGCTCGTCCGAGGCCACCGGCGACAGCCTGGCCGCCGTCTGCGCCGGGTCCGACGTCAGCCTCGGAACGCCCATCCACAACACCACGGCCCTGGCCCTCGATGACCAGCTCCGGCCGGTACGCGCCGGTGAGGTGGGAGAGCTCTACCTGGCCGGTGCGGGCCTTGCCCGTGGCTACCTGGGCCGTCCCGACCTGACCGCCGAGCGGTTCGTCGCCGGCGCCGGGGGCGCCCGGATGTACCGCACCGGCGACCGGGTGCGGATGCGCGCGGACGGCAACCTCACCTACGTGGGCCGTACCGACGCCCAGGTCAAGCTGCGCGGCAACCGCGTCGAACTGGCCGAGGTGGAGGCAGCGCTGAGGGGCGCGCCGGGAGTGGCCGAGGCGGCCGCCGTCGTGCACGGCACCGGCGGCGACGGGCAACTGGTCGGGTACGTCATCCCGGTGGCGGAGGCGGACCGGCCCGACCCGGCCGACGTCAGGCGGCACGCCGTCACCGTGCTGCCCGACTACGCGGTACCTGCCGCGGTCATGGTGCTGGACGCGTTCCCGCTCACGCCCAGCGGCAAGACCGACCGGCGTGCGCTGCCGGCCCCGGAGTTCACCACCGTGTCCGGACGCGCGCCCGTCGGGCGGGACGAGACGGTGCTGTGCGAACTGTTCGCCGAGGTACTGGGCCTCGACTCGGTCTCGGCCGAGGACGGTTTCCCCGACCTGGGCGGGGACAGCATCAAGGCCCTGCGCCTCGTCGGGCGGGCCCGCAAGGCCGGGATCGTGCTGAGCGCCCGGGACGTCTTCCAGCACCGCACCCCCGCCGCGCTCGCCGCCGTCGCGGCCGGGGGCGACGGCACCGAGGACCAGGTCGGCTCCGCCGTACTGCGTAACCCGCTGCCCGACGACGAGGCGGCCGCGCTCCTGGCGGAACGCGGCGAGGGCGAGATCCTGCCCGTGACCCCGCTCCAGGAGGGCCTGCTGTTCCTGGGCCTGCTGGACGGCCCCGACGCCTACGTGGTGCAGAGCTCCCTGGACCTCGAAGGCACGGTCGAGCCCGGCCGGATGCGTACCGCCGTCGCCCGGATCCTGGACCGCCACGCCAACCTGCGTGCCGCGTTCCTGCACGAGGGGCTCAGCACCCCCGTGGCGTTCTGCGCGCCCGGGGTACCCGTCCCGTGGCACCACAGCGACCTGTCCGCCCTCGCCGGACAGGAGCGCGAGGACGCCGCGCGGGACGCCGCCGAGGAGGACCGCACCGCGCCCTTCGACCCGGCCGTACCCCCTCTGCTGCGGATGCGCCTGGTCACCCTGGACGCCACGCACCACCGCCTGGTCCTCACCTACCACCATCTCCTGCTGGACGGCTGGTCCCTGCCCGTCCTGCTGCGCGAACTGCTGCACCTGTACGTCGCCGACGGCGACGCCACCCGCGAGCCCGCCCCGCCCGTTCCCTTCAGCGAACACCTCCGTCTGCTGGGCGCACGGGACCGGGACGCGGCAGCCGACGCCTGGCGCCAGGCCCTGACCGGGCCCGTGGAGCCCACGCTCGTCGCACCCGGCACCACCGGTGCCGAGCACCCGTCCGAGCAGGCCGAGATTCGCCTGACCCCCCGGCTCACGGAGCGGCTGGAGCAGCGCGCCCGTGCCGCCGGACTGACCGTCGCCTCCGTTGTGCACGGAGCCTGGGCACTGGTCCTCGGCCAGCTCACGGGCCGCACCGACGTCGTGTTCGGCAGTACTGTCGCCGGCCGCCCCGCCGAGCTGGAGGGGCATGCGGGCATGGTCGGCCTGTTCGCCAACACCGTGCCGGTGCGGGTGACCTGGACCCCCCGCGAAACACTGCTGGACCTCCTGGTCCGGACGCAGGCCGAACAGGGCGCGCTCCTCGCGCACCAGCACCTCGGGCTCGCGGAGATCCAGCGCACCGTGGACGTGGAGCGGCTGTTCGACACCCTCCTCGTGGTGGAGAACCAGCCGGCCGGACAGCGCGAACTGGCCTCCGCCGCCAACGCGGCGGGCGTACGCATCACCGGCACCGGCTTCCGCGACTCCACCCACTACCCCCTGGCCCTCACTGTCCTGCTCGGCGACGAACTCGTCCTCCAGCTCGAACGCCGCGCCGGCGAGGACGGGCCCGCCGCGGCCGCGACCGTCCTGGAACGTGTCGCCCAAGTGCTCGCCGCCATCGCCGAGACGCCTTCGCTGACGCTCGGCCGCCTCGGCGTCCTCACCCCGCGGGAACACCGGGACGCCATCGCCGCGGGCGACAACACCGAACACCCGCCGCTCGACCTCAACGTCGGCGAGCTGCTGGAACGGCAGGCCGCCGCCACTCCGGACGCCACCGCCCTGGTCGCCGAGGGCGAGCCGCCCCTGACGTTCGCCGCGCTGGACGCCCGGGCCAACCGTCTCGCCCGCCACCTGATCGCCCGGGGCGCCGGGCCCGGCACCGTCGTCGGCCTCCTGCTGCCCCGCCGCGCGGACCTGGTGGTGGCCCTGCTCGCGGTGCTGAAGTCGGGCGCGGCGTACCTGCCCATGGAGCCCGACCTTCCGCCGGCCCGGATCGAGCGCCTGCTGACGGAGACCGAACCCGTACTCGTCCTCACGGCGGGAACCGCCCACGACACCGGCGGCACCACCGTGGTCGACCTCCAGGACCCCGACACGCGGGCCGTCGTGGAACAGCAGGCGGACGACCCCGTCACCGACGCCGACCGCATCCGGCCCCTCACGCCCGCCGACGCCGCCTACGTGCTCTTCACCTCGGGATCCACCGGGCGCCCCAAGGGAGTCGTGATCGAGCACAGGGGCGTACGCAACCTCATCGCCCAGCACCACGAGGCACTTGCGGGCCCGCACGTCCAGCGGCCCCACGGACGCCCGCTGCGCTTCGTCCTCACCGCGCCGCTGTCCTTCGACACGTCGTGGGAGGCCCTGATCTGGATGCTGGCAGGGCACGAGCTGCACCTGCTCGGTGACGCCACCCGGCGCGACGCCGCCGCGGTCGTCGGCTACCTCCGGGCCACCGGCGCCGACGTCCTCGACGTCACCCCCTCCTACGCGGAGGTGCTGCTCGAAGAAGGGCTGCTCGACGGCCCCACCGCCCCCTCGATCCTGCTGCTCGGCGGCGAAGCCGCCGGTGAGCGGCTGTGGACCCGTCTGCGGTCGGTGCCGGGCCTGGAGGCGCACAACCTCTACGGACCCACCGAGTTCACCGTCGACGCGCTCGCCGCGGACCTCGCCGACGCCCGCCGCCCGGTCATCGGCCGGCCGGTGCGTGCCACCGGCGCCCACATCCTGGACCACGCCCTGCGCCCGGTCCCGGCGGGCGTGCCCGGGGAGCTGTACCTCGCCGGTGAGGGACTGGCCCGCGGCTACCTCGGCCGCCCCGACCTGACCGCCGATCGGTTCGTGGCCTGCCCGTTCGGACCGCCCGGCGCACGTGCCTACCGCACCGGCGACCTGGTGCGCCGCCGGCCCGACGGACTCGTGGAGTACCTGGGCCGGGTGGACAACCAGATCAACGTACGGGGCTTCCGCGTCGAGCCCGGCGAGGTCGAGGCCGTCCTGGGCGAGCACACCGGCGTCGCCCGGGCGGGCGTCACGGTACGGGACGACCGGCTGGTCGCCTACGTCGTCGTACGCGAAGACGGCGCCCCCGGCCCCGAGGAGCTGCGCGCCCACGCCCTGAAGTCACTGCCGCGCTACGCCGTCCCGCAGGCCTTCCAGCTCGTGCCCGACCTGCCCCTGTCGCCCAACGGCAAGCTGGACCTGAAGGCCCTGCCCGCCCCCGAGGCCGAGGCACGGCCCACCGGCCGGGCGCCGCGAGGCCACCGCGAGGAAGCCCTCTGCGCCCTGTTCGCCGAGCTGTTCGGCCTCGAATCCGTCGGGCCCGACGAAGGCTTCTTCGACCTGGGCGGCCACTCACTGATGGCCACCCGGCTCGTGGGCCGGGTCCGCAGCACCCTTGGCGTGCGGATCGGTGTCCGGGACGTCTTCGACGCCCCCACCCCGGCCGCGCTGGCCGCCGTGCTCGCCCGCGCCGAGTCCGTCGCGGCCGCGCCGGGCAGCCCCGCCGAGCGTCCCGACCGCATCCCGATGTCACACGCCCAGCGCCGCCTGTGGTTCCTGCACCAGCTCGAATCCTCCCGCACCACCTACAACATGCCGATGGCGCTGCGGGTCTCGGGCGCGCTGGACACCGGCGCACTCGCCGCCGCGCTCTCCGACATCGTCGCCCGACACGAGATCCTGCGCACGGAGTTCGCCCAGGACCACGACGGCCCCTACCAGGTCGTCCGGCCGCACACCCCCGGGCCGCTCCCGCTCACCCCGCTCGACGTGAGCGCCGAGGAGCTGGACGAGCGGCTGCGCGAGGAGGCACTGCGCCCCTTCACGCTCGCCGGTGAACGCCCCTTCCGGGCCGTCCTGTTCCGCCTCGGTCCCACGGAGCACGTGCTGCTGCTGGTGGCCCACCACATCGCGGGCGACGGCTGGTCCGTCGCCCCGCTGCTGGCCGACCTGGCGCACGCCTTCGCCGCCCGCCGGCGCTCCACCGCCCCCGTCTGGGCCGCCCCCGCCCCGCAGTACGCGGACCACACCCTCGCGCAGGCCGCCCTGCTCGGCAGCGAGGACGACCCGGACAGCGTCGCGTCCCGGCAGCTGGAGCACTGGCGCGACGCACTGGCCGGGCTGCCGGAGGAGATCCCGCTGCCGCTGGACCGGTCGCGCGGCTCCGCGGTGTCCGACCGCGGCGGCAAGGTGTCCTTCGCCGTACCCGAGGAGCCCTACCGGCAGCTGGCCGCGCTGGCCGCCGCCGCCAACACCACCCCGTTCGTCGCGCTCCAGACGGCCGCGGCCGTACTGCTGTCCCGCCTCGGCGGCGGCACCGACATCCCCGTGGGCGCCCCCGTGGCAGGCCGCACCGACGAGACGTACCACGGTGCCGTCGGCGCCTTCGTCAACACGGTCGTCCTGCGCACCGACCTCTCCGGCGCCCCCTCCTTCCGTGACCTGCTGGCCACCGGCCGGGAAACCAACCTGCGGGCCCTCGCCAACCAGGACCTCCCCTTCGAACGGCTGGTGGAGGTGCTGAGCCCGACCCGGTCGCTCTCCCGGCACCCGCTGTTCCAGGTGATGTTCACCTTCGACGACGCGCCCGCCCAAGCCGTCGTGGACTCGCTCACCGGGTTCGAGGACCTGGGCGTCACGGTGCAGGAGGTGCCCACCGGGCTCGCGAAGTTCGACCTCGGCTTCACCCTCGCCGAGGCCGGCCGGGGTGGCGGCCTGCACGGCGAACTCGACTACCGCGCCGACCTGTTCGACGAGGTCACCGCGCGTTCCGTCGCCGAACGCCTCGTCCGGGTCATCGGCGCCCTGGCCGCGCACCCCGACGCCCCCGTCGACACCGTCGACGTCCTCGGCGACCGGGAACGCGCCACCATCCTAGAGCAGTGGGGCGCCGGCACCCCCGGGCCCGGCCCGCACACCCTGCCCGAGCTGTTCGAGGCGCAGGCCGCCCAAGCGCCCGACGCCCCCGCCGTGGTGCAGGGCCTCGACGGCGAGACGCTCACCTACCGCGAGCTCAACGAGCGTGCCAACCGGCTGGCGCGCCACCTCGTCGCACTCGGTGCGGGCCCCGACCGTTTCGTCGGTGTCTCCCTGCCGCGCTCAGCAGAGTGGGTCGTGTCCTGGCTCGCTGTGGCCAAGGCCGGCGCCGCGTTCCTGCCCATCGACCCCGCCTACCCGGCGGAGCGCATCGGCTTCATGCTCGGCGACTGTGCGCCCCACCCCGTACTCACCCTGGCCGAACTGGCCCCGCCGCTGCGCGAGGCCGGAGCCGACTGCCTGCTCGTCGACAGCCCCGCACTCGCCGACACCCTGCGCGGCCTTCCGGCGGGCGACCTCACCGACGCCGACCGGGTGGCGCCGCTGCGGCACGACCACGCGGCCTACGTCATCTACACCTCCGGCTCCACCGGCGTACCCAAGGGAGTCGTCACCCCGCACACCGGCATCGCGGCGCTCTCCGCCCTCCAGCGGTCGGTGCTCGGCCTCGGCACCGGGAGCCGGGTCCTCCAGCTGGTGTCCACCAGCTTCGACACCTCGCTGTGGGACTCCTTCTGCGCACTGCTCTCCGGCGCGACCCTGGTGCTCGCCCCGAAGGACACCCCGCTCGGACAGGACCTCGCCGACTTCGTACGCGACGCTGCGGTCACCCATGTCGCGGTGCAGCCCGCCGTGGTCGCCGGCCTGCCCGACGACAGCCTGCCGGACGGCGTCACCCTCACCCTCAACGGCGACGTGCTGCCGCCCGGCCTGGTGCACCGCTGGCTGCCCGGCCGGCGGATACTCAACGGCTACGGCCCCACCGAAGCCACCGTCGGCGCGGCGATCTGGGACTGCGAGCAGCAGCCCGGATCCGGCCCCGTGCCCATCGGCCGGCCCTTCGACGGCAAGCGGCTGTACGTCCTGGACGAGCGCCTGCGCCCCGTGCCACCCGGTGTCCTGGGCGAGCTGTACATCGCCGGCGGCCTGGCCCGCGGCTACCACCAGCGGGCGGCGCTCTCCGCCGAACGCTTCGTCGCCTGCCCCTTCCCGGCGCCGGGCGAGCCCGCGCCGTCGGGCGAGCGGATGTACCGGACGGGCGACCGCGTGCGCTGGAACCAGCAGGGCGCGATCGAGTTCCTCGGCCGCACCGACGACCTGGTGAAGCTGCGGGGCTTCCGCATCGAGCTGGGCGAGGTCGAGACGGCACTCGCCGCCCACCCCGCCGTGGCGCAGACCGTGGCCGTCGTACGCGAGGACGTCCCCGGCGACCGGCGCCTGGTGGCGTACGCGGTGCCGGAGCAGGGCAAGACCGTCGACGCCGCGGAACTGCAGGGCTGGCTGGCCCAGCGACTGCCCGCCTACCTGCTGCCCTCCGCCTGCATGGTGCTCGACGCGCTGCCGCTGAACGTCAACGACAAGGTCGACCGGCGCGCCCTGCCGCGCCCGGAGACTTCCGCGTCCCGGGGGCGCGCACCGCGCGACGCCCGCGAGCAACTGCTGTGCGACCTGTTCGCCCAGGTGCTGTCCACCGGCCCGGTCGGTGCCGACGACGGCTTCTTCGACCTCGGCGGCGACAGCATCCTGTCCATCCAGCTGGTCAACGCGGCACGCAGGGCCGGACTCGCCCTCAGCACCCGGGACCTGTTCGAGAACCCCACTCCGGCCGCGCTCGCCGCACTCGTTCCCGCGCCGGTGGCCACGTCCTCGGGCCCGGACGTCGGTGACGTACCGCTGACGCCCGTCGTCCACCGGTGGCGCGAACTGGGCGGCCCCACCAGCACCTTCCACCAGTCCGTCGCCGTCCCCGTGCCCGCGGGGCTGGGGCTCGGTGAACTGACCGCCGCCGTCGCCGCGCTCGTCGACCACCACGACGCCCTGCGCCTGTCCCTGACGACCTCACCGGAGTGGCGGCTGCGGGTGCTGGCGCCCGGCACGCTCGACGCGCGGCGCCAAGTGCGCCGGGTCGACGCCGCCGGCGCCGGGGGCACCGTCCTGCGCGACCTCATCACCCGGGAGGCCGCCGAGGCCCGCGCCCGGCTCGCCCCCGAACGGGGCGAGGTGCTGCAGGCCGTCTGGTTCGACCGCGGTACCGAGCCGGGCCGACTGCTCCTCGTGGCCCACCACATCGCCGTCGACGGGGTGTCCTGGCGCATCCTGCTGCCCGACCTGGCCGAGGCGTGGCAGGCCCTGCGCGAGGGAGGCGAGGCGCGGCTCGCACCGGTGCCGACGTCGCTGCGCACCTGGGCGAACGGCCTGCGGGAGCTGGCCCTTGAACCGGCCCGCGAGGCGGAACTGGGCCCGTGGGTCCAGCGCGCCGACGCCGACCTCGTACCCGTCGGCGGTCGCGCCCTCGACCCCGCCCGCGATGTCCTCGGGACAGCGGGACGGCTCGTACTGACCTTGCCGCCCGACGTCACCGCGCCGCTCCTGGACGCGACGGGCCGGCTGCGCTGCGACCCGAACGAACTGCTGCTCGCGGGCCTGGTCCTCGCGGTGTCCGACTGGGACCGCGAGCGGCCCGGAGTGCTGGTCGAGGTCGAGAGCCACGGCCGCGCCGAAGCCGTCCTGCCCGGCGCGGACCTCTCCAGGACCGTCGGCTGGTTCACTTCCCTGCATCCGCTCCTCCTGCCCGCGGGACGTGACCTGGACGAGGTCCTCACCGCGGTCAAGGAACGCGTACGGGACGTGCCCGACCAGGGCATCGGCCACGGGCTGCTGCGCCACCTCAACGCCGCCACCGGCGCCCGGCTGGCACGGCTCGCCCGCCCCGACTTCGGTTTCAACTACCTCGGCCGGGTGAGCGCGGCCCAGGACGGCTTCTGGACGTCCACCGCCGACGAGGGTGCCGCCCTGGACGAGCAGGATGCGGCCACCCCGCTGTCCCACGCCGTCGCGCTGGACGCGGTCGTCCTGGACGGCGAGGACGGCCCCAGCCTGACCGCCACCTGGACCTGGGCGGGAGAGCTGCTGGCAGCCGGAGCAGCACAGGACCTGGCGCAGCGGTGGTTCGCCGCCCTCCGCGAGCTCTCCTCCCACCAGGGTGTACTGACGACCCCGGACGTGTCCGCCCCCGGCATCACCGCCGGCGACCTCGCCACCCTGCGCGGGCTGTACCCGGACCTGGAGGACGTCCTGCCGCTCTCGCCGCTCCAGCAAGGGCTGTTCTTCCACCACGTGCACCACGGAGCCCTCGACGAGGACTACGTCGTGCAGTGTGCGGTGGACCTGGACGGGCCGCTGGACGTCGAGCGGTTCAAGGCGGCCGCCGAGGCCCTGCTGGACCGTCACACGAACCTGCGGGCCGGCTTCCGGCACGAGGGGCTCGACCGGCCCGTGCAGGTGCTGCCGGGGCGCGTCCCCGTGCCCTGGACGTACACCGACCTGACCGGGCTGTCTCCGGCCGACCGGGACAGCGCCCTGGAGAAGACCGCCCGCGGCGAGCGGGAGCAGGGCTTCTCCCTGACCCGGCCGCCGCTGCTGCGCTTCGCGCTGCTGCGGTCGGCGCAGAACCGGCACCGGCTCCTGCTGACCCTGCACCACATCCTGCTCGACGGCTGGTCGATGCCGGTGCTCTTCCACGACCTGCTCCAGCTGTACGGGACCGGCGGCCCGGGCGCGCTGCCCGCGGTACGGCCTTTCCGCGACCACCTGCGGTGGCTCGCGGGCCAGGACCGCAAGGCCGCCGCGGAGGCGTGGCGCACCGCCCTGGACGGGCTGCCCGGGCCGACCCTCCTGGTGCCCGGCCACACGTCCGCCGACCCCGCGCAGACGATCAGTGAACTGTCCGAGGAGGACACCGCCGCGGTGGCGCGGTTCGCGCGGGAGCGGGGTGTGACGGTCGGTGCCGTGGTGCAGGCCGCGTGGGCGGTGCTGCTGGGCGGTCTCGTGAATCGTGATGACGTGGTGTTCGGGGTGACGGTTTCGGGCCGTCCCGCCGAGCTCGACGGTGCCGAGTCGATGGTGGGCCTGTTCATCAACACGGTGCCGTTGCGGGTGCGGGTCGACCCGGCCGAGGGGCTGGGGGACCTGGTGGCGCGGGTGCAGGCGGAGCGTTCCGCCCTGCTGGCCCACGAGCACGTCGGGCTCGCCGAGATCCAGCGGATCGCCGGCCACGGCGAACTCTTCGACACCACCACGGTCTTCGAGAACTACCCGGTGGACGCGGACGCGCTCGCCGGCATCGCCGCCCGCAGCGGCCTGAGCCTGGGACCGGCGGACATCAGCAACGCCGGCCACTACCCCGTCACCCTCACCGTGGCACCCGGAGCCCGGCTGCGCTTCCAGCTCCGCCACCCATCCGGCGCCTACGACATCGACGAGGCCGGGGCCATCGCCGCCCGGCTGGCCCGGATCGTCCGGCTGACCGCGGCCGCACCGCGGACCCCCGTAGCACAGGCAGAACGTCCGGCAATGAACGAAAGGCAGCAGATCGTGGAGTGGAACGGCACGGCGGGCGAGACACCGAACGGCACCGTTGCCGACCTCTTCAGGAGCACGGTCGCCCGTGCGCCCCACTCCGTGGCCCTGGTCACCGGCCGCGGATCGCTGACCTTCGCCGAACTGGACGAGCGGGCCAACCGCCTCGCCCACGCGCTGATCGAGGCGGGCGCCGGCCCCGAGCGGTACGTCGCCGTGCTGCTGCCGCGTACCGAGGAGTGGATCGTCACGATCCTCGCGGTACTCAAGTCCGGTGCCGCGTACGTACCGGTCGACCCCGCCCAGCCCGCCGAGCGCACCGCGCGCATCCTGCGCGAGGCGGCCCCCTTCGCGATCGTCACCACCCGTGCCGGGGCGGACGGCTGTGACGTCGAGGATGCCGAGCTGATCGTGCTCGACGACCCGCGGACCGTTCGCGCCCTCGCGGACGCCGGCGCCGAGGACCCGGGTGAGCGCGGGGTGCGGACCGAACATCCTGCCTATGTCGTCTACACCTCCGGCTCGACCGGTGCGCCGAAGGGCGTCGTCGTCCCTCAGTCCGCCCTTGTCAACCTGTTCGCGGCACACAGCGAAGCCCTGTTCGTGCCGGGGCGGGAGCGGACCCTGCGGGTCGGCCACGTCAGCCCCGCCACGTTCGACGCCGCGTGGAACCCGCTGCTCTGGATGGTCGCCGGCCACGAACTGCACGTACTGGACGAGGCGACACGGACCGATCCGTACGCCGTCGTCGCCCACGTCGACGAGTTCCGCCTGGACTACGTACAGGTCACGCCGACCTACTTCGAACGGCTCGTGGACGCCGGCTTCCTGGGCGACGGCCACCACCCGGCCGTGATCGCGCTCGGCGGCGAGGAGATCGCGGCGCCCGCCTGGGAGGCGCTCGCCGCGTCCCGTGCGACCGCCTGGAACCTGTACGGCCCCACCGAGTGCACCGTCGACGCCACCGGCGCCACGATCGAGTCCGGCACCGCCCCCCACCTGGGCCGGCCGTTGCTCAACACCCGTGTCCACCTGCTCGACGCCGCCCTGCGGCCGGTCGGCCCCGGCGCCGTGGGCGAGCTCTACATCGCCGGTCCGCAGCTGGCCCGCGGCTACCTGAACAGGCCGGACCTCACCGCCGAACGCTTCGTCGCCGACCCGTTCGGAGCCCCCGGCGACCGGCTGTACCGCACCGGTGACCTGGCCAGGCGGCGCCCCGACGGCCGCATGGAGTTCGCCGGCCGGTCCGACCAGCAGGTGAAGCTCCGCGGATTCCGCATCGAGCCGCGCGAGGTGGAGGCCGCCCTGGAGACCCACCCGGCGGTCACGGCCGCGGTGGCCGTGGTGCGCGAGGACCGGCGGGGGGACCGGCGCCTGGTCGGCTACGCCGTGCTGTCGGGACCCGCCGACCAGGACCTGCGCGCCTACCTGGCCCAGCGGCTGCCCGACCACCTGGTGCCCGCCACGGTGGTCGCGTTGCCCGAGCTGCCGCTGACCAGCAGCGGCAAGCTCGACCGCACCGCGCTGCCCGCCCCGGAACAGGCCGCGGCCACCGGCTCCCGCGCCCCCCTCACCGAACAGGAGGCCCTGCTGCGGACGCTGTTCGCCGAGGTGCTCGGCGTCCCGGACGTCGGCGTCGAGGACGACTTCTTCGGCCTGGGCGGCGACAGCATCCTGTCCATGCAGCTCGTGGGCCGGGCCCGGCGGTCCGGACTGGCTCTGACCACCAGGGACGTCTTCGATCACCGCACCGTGGCCGCGCTCGCCGCCCACGCCGGGGAGCCCGCCGCCACCGAGCCCGAACCGAACGACGACGGGGTGGGCGAGATCCCCCTGACCCCGATCATGGTCAGGCTCGCCGAGTCCGGCGTACCCGTCGACGGCCACGCCCAGACGGTCGGCGTCCGCCTGCCCGCCGACATCGACCGGCGGCATGTCACCGGGGCGCTGCAGGACCTGCTCGACCACCACGACGCGCTGCGGCTCGTCCTGGACTCCGACGAGGCCGGCTGGGTGCCCGAAGTACGCCCGCGCGGCGCCGTCTTGGCCGAGTCCGTACTGGAGTGCGTCGACACCGGTGCGGGAGACGGCGACACCGAGGACATACGGGCGCTGGCCGCACGCGCCACGGCGCGGCTCTCCCCGGCCGACGGGACCGTCGTGCGGGCCGTCCTGCTCGACCGGGGGCCCGCGGAGCAGGGGCTCCTCGTCCTGGCCGTGCACCACCTCGCCGTGGACGGCGTCTCCTGGCGGATCCTCCTCTCCGACCTGGCCACGGCATGCCTGGCCCGGGCCAAGGGAGAGCAGCCCCGGTTGCCGCGCGTGGCGACCTCGCTGCGGACCTGGGCCCACCGCCTGACCGAACAGGCGGCGTCCCGGCGCGCCGAACTGCCGCTGTGGAAGGCCGTCCTGGAAGGCCCCGACCCGCTGCTCGGCGCCCGGCCGCTGGACCCCGAGGCCGACCTCGCGGCCACCGTCCGCCGCACCGAACTCGTCCTGCCGACGGACCTGTCCCGCGCCGTACTGGCCGCGGGCAGCCCCGACCACCTGATGCTCGCCGCGCTGGCCGTCGCCGTCGGACGCCGCCGTGCCGCGCGCGGCCACCGTCACGACTCCGGCCTCCTCGTGGACGTCGAGGGGCACGGGCGGGCGGAACACCTCGTCGAGGGCGCCGACCTATCCCGTACCGTCGGCTGGTTCACCAGCGTCCACCCGCTGCGGATCACCACCGGTGACCCGGACGCGCCGGACGCGGCCCACAGCGCGCTGCGCGGGGTCGCCGACGCCGTGACGGCCGTTCCCGACGGAGGCGTCGGCTACGGGCTGCTGCGCTACCTCAACCCGCGTACGGCACCCGTCCTGGCCCGTGCCGCAGAACCGCAGATCATGTTCAACTACCTCGGCCGCGTGGGCGCACCCGCCGACACCGACGGCTTCGTCCCCGAGGTGCTCGGCGTCGGTGACGACGACCTCGACGCCCCGCTCAGCCACGTCCTCGTCCTCGACGCCGTGGCGACCGAGGACGCCGACGGCCCCCGGCTCACCGCCACCTGGTCGTGCGCCGGCGAGCTGCTGACCGAACAGGACGTCAGGGAACTCACCGGGGCGTGGACCGAGGCCCTGCGGACCCTGACCGGCGGCACCGGCGGCACCGGCGGCGAGCCGGGCGGCGGCGAAGGCCCCGGTGGCGACGGCCCGGGCGGCGGGGGCGGCGACGCCCACCGCCCCGGCACCCCGCCCCAGGCCGGCCCGGCGCGGACCCTCCCGGTGGACACCGCGGACGTGACGCTCACCCCGGAGGAGCTGGACCACCTCAGGGCCACCGGGCCCGCGCCGGAAGCCGTCCTGCCGCTCGCACCGCTGCAGGAGGGCCTGCTGTTCCACCACGTCCTGGACCAGGACGTACCGGACGTGTACAACGCGCAGGCGACGCTCGAACTCCGCGGCGCGCTCGACCCAGCGCGCCTGCGCGCGGCCATGACCGCGCTGCTGGGCCGTCATCCGAACCTGCGGGCGAGCTTCCGCTTCGACGGCGTGCGCACCCCTGTCCAGGTCATCCCGCGCGAGACCGAGCTGCCCTGGACCGAGGTGGACCTCCGCGACCACCAGGACCCGCCGGCCGAGGCGACCCGCCGCGCGGGCGAGGACCGGGTACGCCGCTTCGAGCCCGCGCGCGGCCCGCTGCTGCGCTGCCTGCTGATGCGCCTGGACGACGCCACCTTCCGGTTCGTCATCACCAACCACCACGTGCTGTGGGACGGCTGGTCCCAGCCGATCCTGCTCAAGGAGCTCATCGAGCTGTACCGGGTGGGCGATCCGGACCTGCTCCCCACGGTAAGGCCGTTCCGCGACCACCTTCGGTGGCTCGCGGGCCGCGACCGCAAGGCCGCCGAGGACGCCTGGCGCACCGCGCTCGACGGGCTTGCGGGGCCGACCCTGCTCGCCGCCCACACGGACGGCGCGGCCCAGGCACCCCGCCGCCTGGAGAGCGCGGTCGACGCGGCGACGTCCGCCGCGGTGGCGCGGTTCGCGCGGGAGCGGGGTGTGACGGTCGGTGCCGTGGTGCAGGCCGCGTGGGCGGTGCTGCTGGGCGGTCTCGTGAATCGTGATGACGTGGTGTTCGGGGTGACGGTTTCGGGCCGTCCCGCCGAGCTCGACGGTGCCGAGTCGATGGTGGGCCTGTTCATCAACACGGTGCCGTTGCGGGTGCGGGTCGACCCGGCCGAGGGGCTGGGGGACCTGGTGGCGCGGGTGCAGGCGGAGCGTTCCGCCCTGCTGGCCCACGAGCACGTCGGGCTCGCCGAGATCCAGCGGATCGCCGGCCACGGCGAACTCTTCGACACCGCCCTGGTGGTCGAGAACTACCCCGCGGGCGACGAGGTCACCGAGGTCACGCCCGGGCTCGAGGTCGTGGGCACCGACGGCTACGACTCCACGCACTTCCCGCTGGCGCTCGCCGTGCTCCCCGACGACGTCCTGCGGTTGCGGCTCGACTGCGCCCCCGGCCTGTTCGACGACCGGGGCCTCGCCGCGGTCGCCGAGCGGTTCACCGGCATCCTGCGCACGATCGGCAGCGAGCCCGCCCTGCCCGTGGCCCGCGCCGGGCTGCTCACCGCCGACGAGGCGGCGCTCGCCGACGGCGTGGGCAGCCGCGGCCGGGCCGCGGCCCCCGGGGCCCTGTGGCACAACCTGTTCGAGCAGCGGGCCGCCCACGCGCCGGCCCGCCCCGCCGTGGAGTTCGAGGACAGCACGCTGACCGCGGCCGAACTGAACGAGCGCGCCAACCGGCTGGCCCGCCTGCTCATCGCGCGAGGTGCGGGCCCCGAGCGCTTCGTCGCCGTGGCGCTGCCCCGCTCCCTGGAGCTGCCCGTCGTGATGCTGGCCGTCGCCAAGGCGGGCGCGGCCCTCGTACCGATCGATCTGGCTCACCCGGCCGAGCGCATCAAGCTGGTCCTCGACGACACCGACCCGGTGCTCGTCGTCACCACCACCGACGCCGGCTTCGCGGAAAGCGGCGTGCCGCAGGTAGTGCTCGACGACCCGGCCACCGTCGCCGGCCTCGCTGCGCTCGGGGCGGACGACGTTCGCGACGAGGAGCGCACCGCCCCGCTGCACGCGAGTCACCTCGCCTACGCGGTGCACACCTCCGGGTCGACCGGCCGCCCCAAGGCCGTCGTCGTCACCCACGCGGGGCTGCCCGGCCTCGCCGCGGGCCAGATCGAGCGGTTCGCGGTGGACGAGGACAGCAAGGTGCTGCAGTTCGCGTCGCCCACGTTCGACGCCTCGGTCTCGGAACTGATGATCGCGCTGCTCTCCGGAGGAACGGCGGTCTTCGCCCCCTCCGACCGGCTGTTGCCGGGCCCCGGGCTGGTCGCCCTCCTCGCGGACAAGGGGATCACCCACGTCACCCTGCCGCCGGCTGTGCTCGCCGTACTGCCGGACGACGCCGTCCCCGCGGGCACCATGATCACCGTTGCCGGTGACGCCTGCACCGCCGAAGTCGTACGCCGGTGGGCACCGGGCCGCCGTCTGGTGAACGCCTACGGGCCGACCGAGTGCACCGTCTGCGCGACCATGTCCGAGCCGCTGGCCCCCGACGCGGGCGTGCCGCCGATCGGCCGCCCGATCGACGGAGCCGTCGTCCACGTACTGGACTTCGCGCTGCGTCCCGTACCGGCCGGGGTCATCGGCGACCTGTATGTGTCCGGGCCGGGCCTGGCCCGCGGCTATCTCGGCAACCAGGCCCTGACCGCCGAGCGGTTCGTCGCCGCCGCGTCGGGCGAGCGCATGTACCGCACCGGTGACCTGGTGCGGTGGCGCCCCGACGGTGAGCTGGAGTTCATCGGCCGGGCCGACGACCAGGTCAAGGTACGCGGCTTCCGCATCGAGCCGGCCGAGGTGGAGGCCTACCTCGGTGAGGAGCCCGGCGTGGCCCGCTGCGCGGTGACCACCGACGAACAGCGGCTCGTCGCCCTGGTCGTGGCCGAGCACGGCGCCGCCCTCGACCCGGTCCGGCTGCGGGAATCCCTGGCCGAGCGGGTGCCGGCGCACCTGCTGCCCTCCGCCGTGGTGCTGGTGGACGACCTGCCACTGACCCGCAACGGCAAGCTGGACCGGGCCGCCCTGAAGGTTCCGCGCACCCTCACCGCCGGCGCCGGACGCGGGCCGCGCACCCCGCGGGAGGAGATCCTGTGCGGGCTGTTCGCCGATGTGCTCGGCGTGGACGTGGTGGGTGTCGACGACGGCTTCTTCGACCTGGGCGGGCACTCCCTGACCGCCACCCGGCTGGTGAGCCGCATCCGGAGCGTCCTGGGCGCGGAGCTGTCGGTCCGCGACGTGTTCCAGGACCCGACCGTCTCCAGCCTCGCCGCGCGGCTGGACTCCGCGGACTCGGCGGACTCCGTGGGTGGTGTGGTGTTGGGTGGGGTGGTTCGGCCTGGGCGGGTGCCGTTGTCGTTTGCGCAGCGTCGGTTGTGGTTCTTGCATCGGTTGGATGGTCCCG
>NZ_JBVJKN010000021.1:117108-136557 GCF_055585225.1 Streptomyces sp. NPDC053673
ATCTGGCGGCGTTCGCGCACCAGGACGTGCCGTTCGAGCGGATCGTGGAGATCGTCAACCCCGAACGCTCCGCCGCCCGCCACCCCCTCTTCCAGGTCTCGCTGTCGCTGGAGAACGCCGACGCGCAGAGCACACCCCCGCTCCCCGACGTCCCGGGCCTCACCGCCGACTCCTACCCGGTGGACACCAAAGCCGCGAAGTTCGACCTCGCCTTCGGCTTCGGCGAGCGTGCGGACGGCGGATTCACCGGCTCGCTGCAGTACAGCCTCGACCTGTTCGACCGGGAGACCGCGGAGTCCTTCGCCGCCCGCCTGGTGCGCCTGCTGGAGTCCGCGACCGCGGACCCCGACGGATCCGTCCGCGCGCTCGACATCCTGCCGGCCGCCGAGCGGCGCAGCCTGACCGAGGAGTGGAACGACACCGCCTCCGACACGGGCAGCCCCACGTTCCCCGAGCTGTTCGAGGCCCAGGTCCGCCGTACACCCGGCGCACCCGCCCTCATCGGCGACGGGTTCGCGCTCGACTACGCCGAGCTCGACGCCCGGGCCAACGCGCTCGCCCATGAGCTGATCGCCGCCGGGATCGGCCCCGAGGACATCGTCGCGCTGCTCCTGCCCAGGTCCGCCGACCTGATCGTCTCCCTGCTCGCCGTGGTGAAGGCCGGTGCCGCTTACACCCCGATCGACCCGGCACACCCCGACGCCAGGATCGGTGTGATCCTTGAGGGGAGCCGCGCCGTCCGGGTGCTCACCGACCGGGCGGGCGTCACCCGGGTAGGAGACGTCCCGGCCGTCCTGGTCGGCGAGCTCGACCTGGGCTCCCGCCCGCGCCATGCGCCGACCGACGCCGACCGGGTACGCCCGCTGCACCACGACAACCCCGCCTACCTCATCTACACCTCGGGTTCGACGGGGACACCCAAGGGCGTGGTCGTCCCGCACACCGGTCTCGCCTCGCTTGCCGCCGAGGAAGGGCGGCGGTTCGCGGTGGGGCCCGACAGCAGGTTCCTCCAGCTGTCCGCCCCCGGCTTCGACGCGATGGTCCTGGAGGTGACCTCGGCGTTCGCCGCGGGCGCCGCGCTCGTCGTCCCGCCGGCCGGCCCGCTCGCCGGCGAGATCCTCGCCGACGTCGTCGCCGCCCACGGCGTGACCCACGCACTGGTCCCCCCGGCCGCGCTGGCGACCGTACCCGAGGGCTCCCTCTCCTCGATGACGACCCTCGTCGTGGGCGGCGAGGCGTGCGGGCCCGAGCTGGTGGCACGCTGGGCGCCCGGCCGCCGCATGGTCAACGCGTACGGGCCCACCGAGTCCACGGTGGTGACCTCCACTTCCGACCCGGTCACCGTGGACGGCGACGTACCGATCGGGCGCCCCGTCCAGAACACCAGGGTCCACGTCCTGGACGCCGCACTGCGCCCCGTGCCGGTCGGCGTTCCCGGTGAGCTCTACGTCAGCGGCGCGGGGCTGGCCCGCGGCTACCTCGGCAGCCCCGGGCTCACCGCCGAGCGTTTCGTGGCCCTGCCCTTCGGCGCCCCGGGCGAACGCGCCTACCGCACCGGAGACCTGGTCCGCTGGCGCCGTGACGGCCAGCTGGTCTTCCTCGGCCGCGCCGACGGCCAGGTCAAACTGCGCGGCGTACGCATCGAGACGGGCGAGGTGGCGGCAGCCGTGTCCGCCGCGCCCGGGGTCCTCACCGCCGTCGCCGGGCTGCACACCGCTGCCGGTGTCCCGCGCCTGGTCGCCCATGTCGTCGCCAAGCCGGGCACCGACCCCGATCCCGCCGCGATACGCGAGTACGCCGCGAGTGTCCTGCCCCGCCACCTGGTACCGGCCGCCGTGGTCGTCGTACCGGAGATCCCCGTCACCGCGAACGGAAAGATCGACCGGGCCGCGCTGCCCGAACCCGACTTCGCACCGGCCGGCGAGACGCGAGCCGCTTCCGGCGAGCGGGAGGAGACACTCGTACGCCTCTTCGCCGAGGTGCTGGACCTGCCGGAAGTGGGCGTCGACGACGGCTTCTTCGACATGGGCGGCGACAGCATCCTCGCCATCGAGCTGGTGAGCAAGGCCCGCCGGGCCGGCCTCGTCCTCTCCCCACGCCAGGTGTTCGAGCACGCGACACCCGCCCGGCTCGCCTCCGCGGTCACCTCTGCCGGCGGCGCCGCCTTCGAACCCGAGGGCAGCGGCGTGGGCGCCGTACCGCTGACGCCCATCGTCGCCTGGCTGCGGGACACCGGCGGACCGACCACCCGGTTCAGCCAGTCCACCCTGGTGCGCACCCCGGCCGGCCTGAGCGCCGGCCTCGTACGGGACGCGCTCGCCGCGCTGATCGACCGGCACGACGCGCTGCGCCTGACCCTGGACGTCCACGAGGGCCGCTGGGAACAGCGGGTCCGGGAGCCGGGGTCGGTTGACGCGGCCGAGTGCCTGCACCGCGTGGACGTCTCAGGGCTGGACGAGGACGCCCTGCGGGCCGTGCTCCTCCAGGAGGGCGAAGCGGTCAGAGAACGGCTCGACCCCGAGCGGGGCGCCGTACTGCGCGCGGTGTTCTTCGAGCACGGCTCCGGACAGGACGGCATGCTCCTGCTGGTCGTGCACCACCTCGCGGTGGACGCCGTCTCGTGGCGCGTCCTGCTGCCCGACCTCTCCGAGGCGTGCGAGTCCCTCATGGCCGGCGAACCCGTCCGGCTCCAGCGGGTGGGCACCTCGCCCCGCTTCTGGGCCACACGGCTCACCGAGCTGGCCCACGAGCCGTCGCTGGCGGCCGACGCGCCCCGCTGGGTGCAGACCCTGCGGGAACCGCGCGCGACGCTCGCCGCCCGGCCGCTCGACAAGGCGGCCGACCTGGCGCTGACCTCGGGCCACCTGATCACGCGGCTGTCCGCCGGGACGACGGCGGCTCTGCTGGCCGACGTGCCCGCCGCCTACCGGTGCGAGCTGCGCGAGATCCTGCTCGCCGCCCTCGGCTGGGCCGTCGCGGACTGGTCCACGGACGGCGAATCCGCAGTGGTGGCCGAGGTCGAGGGACACGGCCGCGACGAGGGCCTGGTGCCGGGCGCCGACCTGTCACGGACCGTCGGATGGTTCACCCAGACCTACCCGGTCCGGCTGGACCTGCCTGCCCCCGACCGGTCCGAGGCCTGGTCGGGCGGCCCCGCGGCCGGGCGCCTGCTCAGCACCGTCAAGGAACAGCTGCGGGCGCTGCCGCTGCGACGGGCCGGGTACGGACTGCTGCGTCACCTCAACGCCGACGCCGGAGCCGAACTCGCCGCCACGCCCGCACCGGACCTGGCGTTCAACTACCTCGGCCGGTTCACCGGAGCCGTCGGCGAAGGTGACGGGCCCGGCCGCTTCACGCCCCTGTCAGGCTTCGACACGGGCGCCGACCAGGACCCCGCCGCCCCGCTCAGCCATCTGCTGGACCTGTCCGCACTGGTGGCCGACCACGAGGGCGCTCCCACCCTGATGGCCAACTGGACCTGGGCTTCGGGAGCCATCCCGCGCGAGCGGATCGAGGCACTGGCCGACCTGTGGAACCGCGCCCTGGAGACCTTCGTCCGTCATGCCTCCGGCGACCGCGGCCTCACCCCGAGTGATGTGACGGTACGTCATCTCAGCCAGGACGAAATCGACGAGTTCGAACTCGACTTCGATCTGGACGACGAGGAGACGACATGGTGAGGGACCCACGGCGCGAGCGCCTGATCAGCCGCTCCCCCCGATGACCGACGCACGTCTTTTCACACCGCCTGAACGTGATTGTCCGCCTGCCGCCTCGCTGGAAGAGTCAGCGACGCCACCTCCCGGGAGAGCCTCATGCCGAACGCCGCAGACCTGCGCCGGACCGCGAAACTTCAGCTCAGGCGCGCCAACGTGTGGACCAAGGCGCGCCGGGGCGACCTCGTCAGCAAGCTGATGCTGCACGAGCGGCTGGCCGACCCCTATCCGCTCTACGAGCAGATGCGCGACCGGGGTCCGGTCTACCGCAGCCGCATTGGACTGCACGCCGTCACCTCGCACGAACTGTGCACCAGGATGCTGCGCGACCCCGCCTTCGCCCGGCGCAACGAGGAACCGCAGCGCATGACGCCTCCCGGGGAGCAGGGACCGGCTGCCGACTCCTCCTTCCTCCAGGAGGAGGTGTCAGACCACATGCGCTGGCGGCGCCTGGTCGCTCCCGCCTTCCGGCCCCGCAAGATCGGTGAGTACCGGCGCCGCACCGAAGAGGTCGCCCACCGGCTCCTGGACGCCGCGCTGGCCAAGGACGAGTTCGACCTGGTCACCGACTTCGCCTCACCGCTGCCCATCACCGTCATCAGCGAGCTGCTCGGACTCACCGATGTGGACGTCGAGTTGTTCGCCCACTACGGGCTGGTGACCGGCAAGGCCATCGACGGCATCCGCTCCGCGCGTCAGGCCAACGAGTTCCGCACCGCGGTGCGCGAACTCGACGAACTGTTCGCGGAGCTGGTCCGCAGGCGCCGCGCCGAGCCGGGCGAGGACCTGGTCAGCGAACTGTTGAGGCCGCAGGGCGACCAGCAGCTTCCCGAGCGCGAGATCGTGGGCACCTGCCAGCTGCTGCTCACGGCGGGGTTCGAGACCACGACGAACCTGGTCTCCAACGCCGCACTGAGGCTGAAGGAGGATCCCGTCCAGTGGGAGAAGCTCGTCGCCGACCCCGAACTGGCCTCGGCTGCCGCAGAGGAGTCACTGCGGTACGACCCGCCCGTGCAGTACTCGATCCGGGCCGCCCGCGAGGAGTTCGAGGCCGCGGGGGAGAAGCTGCCCTCGGGCACGGTTCTGATGCTGGTCCTGGGCGCGGCCAACCGTGATCCCGAGGTCTTCACCGACCCCCACCGCTTCGACATCACCAGGTCCGACGCGGGCTCGCACCTGGCGTTCCTCAGCGGTGCCCACTACTGCGTAGGAGCCCCGCTCGCCCGCATGGAAGCCGACGTGGCACTGAGGGTGCTGGCCGAGCGCGCGCCGGGGCTCCGCCTGACCGGCCGGCCCACGCGCCGGCCCACCGCCGCCCTACGCGGCCTGCTGCACCTGCCCGCCGCCGCCTGACGAGGCCCTTTGCCCCCGCGGCCCGTCCGAGCCACGCGCCCGCCCGCCGCCGCCCGCACCTCGAGAAGGAACCACTCACCATGCCGACCGAACTCGCGCCGAACCGGATACCCGTCCGCCAGGTACCCCAGGACCTGTCCCTCGAAGGGGCGGCCGACTGGCTCTCCGAGCACCTCGACGAACTGCACGAACTGCGCACGGAACGCGGCTCGGTGATGCTGCGCGGCCTGCCGTTCAGCACCGCGGACGAGTTCGCGCTGCTGCGCGACCGGATCATCGGCAAACCGGCCGACTACGTGGAGAAGGCGACCCCGCGCAGTGCGTACGGGCGCGGGGTGTTCACCGCCACCGACGTGCCGGCCCGCCGCCGCATCCGGCTGCACAACGAGAACAGCTACGCGCTCAGTTACCCCGGTCTGCTCGTCTTTGCGTGCCTGACCGCGCCCACCGCGGGCGGGGAGACCTTCCTCGGTGACGTACGCGCCATGGTCGAGCTGCTTCCCGAGGACATGGTGGCGCGCTTCCGCGAGCAGGGCTGGAAGCTGGTACGCAACTACTGGGGCCACTTCGGGCTCACCTGGCAGGAGGCGTTCGGTACCGAGGACCGCGCCGAGGTGGAGCGGTACGCGGAGGCACAGCAGCTCACGACCGAGTGGCACGGCGACCGGCTGACCACGACCCAGCTCCGTTCCGCACTGGTCCGGCACCCCGGGACCGGGGACACCTCCTGGTTCAACCACGTCGCGTTCTGGAGCGAGTGGAGCCTCGAGGAGCAGGTGCGCGAGTTCCTGCGCGGCGAGTGTGGCGAGGACCTGCCCTTCCGCACCTTCTACGGTGACGGGGAGCCGGTGAGCCGGCGGGAAATCGAGCAGATCAACGCGGTGTACGAGCAGGTCAGGATGGCCGAGCGCTGGCAGCCCGGCGACATCATGCTGGTCGACAACATCCGCCTCGCGCACGGCCGTGAACCCTTCGAGGGCGACCGCGAGGTGCTGGTCGCCATGGGCGACCCGGTGGCCCGGAAGGACTGCGAGCTGTGACGACGAGACGCCTCTCGCGCAGGACGGCCGGTCTTCCTCCGCTGGGCCTCGCCGCCCTGTTGCCCGCCGCGCGCGCCGGCGGCGCGACCGATCTCGCGCTCGGTATCCCCGTCGGTGACCCGCCCGCCGCCGCCGTCGAGGCGGCGGCCGACGCGCTGCGTTCCGGGGCGCACCAGTACGCCGACCCGGCCGGACTCCTCGACCTGCGCCGCATGGTGGCTGCCGGGCTCGCCGCCGTACGCGGCGTGACGGTGGACCCCGAGCGGGAGATCGTCATCAGCGCGGGCGCCACCGAGGGCCTGCTGGTGGCGCTCATCGCCACGACCGACCCCGGCGACGAGGTACTGATCCCCCAGCCGTTCTTCGAGAACCACCCCGGCGTCGTCGAACTGGCCGGCGCCGTCCCGCGGTTCGTCACCCTCACAGGCCCCGACTGGCGCCTCACCGAGGAGGCGCTGACCGCCGCGGTGACCCCGCGGACCCGGGCGGTGCTGCTCAACAACCCCCACAACCCGACCGGCCGGGTCTTCGACGAAGCGGAGTTCGCCGCGCTCACGGAGGTCTGCGAGCGCCACGACCTGACGCTGATCACCGACGAGGTGTACGACCGTTTCACCTACGACGGCCGGGCACACCTGTCACCGCTGGGCTCCGTCCCCGCCCTGCGCGACCGCACCGTCGTCGTGGGCAGCTTCTCGAAGACCCGCAGGATGAGCGGCTGGCGGCTGGGGTACTGCGTGGCACGGCCGGAGATCACCGCCGGGCTCCGCAGCGTCCACGAGCGCACCACACTCGGCACCCCGCACCCGTTGCAGCGGGGTGCGGTCGCGCTCGGCCTGCTGGACGACACCGACGTGGACGCGGCACGCGTGCAGTTCCAGGAGCGACGCGACCTCGTGTGCGACGGGCTGCGCCGCGCCGGATTCACCGTGCACACCCCTGAGGGCGGCTGGTTCCTCCTCGCGGGAACGGCCGGCCTCGGCCGGACGTCGTCCGAGCTCGCCCGCGAACTCATCACGCACGCGAAGGTGCTCGTCGCTCCCGGAGGGTCCTTCTTCGCGGAGCCCGGTGCCGGTGACGACTGGGTCAGGATCGCGCTCGTACGGGACGGCGCAGAGATCGCCCCGGCACTCGACCGCATAGCCGGGCACCTTTCGGGCGCATCGCTCGCCGTCAGCAGTTGAGGAGAACCGTGAACGGGAAGCCGGCGCAGCGCAGTACGTCGCTGATAGGCACCGACAACTTCCAGACGCCGACCTGGGCGATCCCTGGAGAGACCATCGCCAAGAGGGGAGTCGCCTCCACCCTGCGTGCCGTACCGTCAGCGGTCGCGGTCATCGTCTCCCTCGCCTGGCGCGCCTCGCGCTCGCTCACCCTGGTGGTCGGACTCGCCCAGCTCCTCGCGGGCGGTGCGGCCGCGTTCGGCCTGATCGCCACCGCGAACGTGCTGACCGTCCTGCTGGCCGAGGGGCCCACCCCCGACCGGGTGATGGATTCGCTGCCCGCGGTGTTCGCCGTGGTGGGCTCCTACGCCCTGCGCGGCCTGATGGAGAGCGCAGCGACGGTTCTGCAGGGACGGCTGCGGCCCCGGATCATGGCGGCCGCGCAGGACGCGATGGACAGCTCCGTCGTCGCCGTCGAGCTGAAGGCCTTCGACGACCCCAGCTTCCGCGAACTGGTCCGTCAGGGTGTGATGCGCGGGATGCCCTCGATCGACCAGAGCATCCGCCTGATGGCGGAGGTGCTGAGATCTCTGGTGTCGATGCTGGCCGCGCTCGTCGCCACCGCCTTGCTCAGCCTGTGGTTGCTCCCCGTCATGCTCCTTGCGGCGCTGGCGGAGATCTGGACCGCGACGCAGGTCGGCAAGCTGGACTTCCTCAGCTTCCTCGACAACTCCACCCGGCAGCTGCGCATCGGGGTCGTCCAGGACCTGATCGTGAAGCGCGAGGTGGCTGCTGAGGTCCGGGCGTACCGCCTGCAGGAGCCGCTGATGGCGGAGCACCGGCGCGTCGCCGACGTGCTTGCGGGCGAGGCCGTGGCGTTGGAGACGAAGAAGGGGTTCGTCCAGTTGGTCGGGCGCACGATGACCGGGTTCAGTACCGGTCTTGCCTACGTCCTGCTGGGGTACCTGCTCCATGCCGGGCTCATGCCGCTGGCGCTGGCCGGTACGGCGGTGGTGGCGATGCGCAACGCGAACACCGGGCTGGCCGTGACCATGCGGTCGGTCAACCGGATCTACGAGCTGTCGCACTATCTCCAGCTCTACCGTGACCTGCTGGCCGACGCGGCGTCCCGTCGCCGTCCGCCCGCCGTCGCCGTCGCGCCCCACAATCCCGCCCGGATCCACCTCAGTGGTGTGGAGTTCAGCTACCCCGGCAGCGTCGCGCCGGCCCTGAGCGGGATCGAGCTGTCCATCGGCCGCGGTGAGGTGGTGGCGCTGGTCGGTGAGAACGGCTCGGGGAAGACCACACTGAGCAAGGTCATCACGGGCCTGTACCGGCCGACGTCGGGCGCCGTGCTCTGGGACGGTGTGGACATCGCGCTGGCGACCGAGGAGTCGGTGTTCGGTCAGGTGGGCCTGATCTCCCAGGAGCCGGCGCGCTGGCCGATGACCGCCGCGACGAACGTCCGGATCGGTCGTCTCGAGGACGCGGACGATTCAGGTGAGCGCTGGAGCGAGGCAGCGGCGTCCTCGGGCATCAACGAGGTGATCGCCTCCTTGCCGGATGGTGGAGAGACCATCCTGTCCAAGGAGTTCGTCGGCGGACGCGACCTCTCCGGCGGACAGTGGCAGCGCATCGGGGTCGCCCGCGGTGTCTACCGAAACGCCGCCGTGCTCGTCGCGGACGAGCCCACGGCCGCTCTGGACGCCAAGGCGGAGGCCATCGTCTTCGAGGGGCTGCGCAGGGCCAGCACGCTGAGCGAGGGCGGTTCGCGGACCACGATCCTGGTGACCCACCGGCTGGTGAACGTCCGCCGGGCGGACCGCATCATCGTGATGCACCAGGGGCGGATCGAGGAGCAGGGCACGCACACGGAGCTGATGGACCTGGGCGGCCGGTACGCGGAGATGTACGCGCTGCAGGCCGAGGCCTACGCGGAGGTGTGACCACGTCCGCGAGGCCGGAGGCGGCCCCTGCTACTTACGCCTGACCACACCCGCCTCGTAGGCGGCGATGGCCGCCTCCACCCGGTTGCGCACGCCGAGTTTGCTGAGGATGGCGCTCACATGCGCCTTGACCGTACCTTCCACCAGATAGAGCTCCGCTCCGATCTCGGCATTGGACAGCCCGGCTCCGAGGAGCGCCAGTACGTCGTGCTCCCGCTCCGTGAGGCGTTCCAGGACGCGGCGCGGCGGCGCCTCGTTCGCCATCCGGCCGGCCCGCAACCCGCTGATCACCCGGGCCGCCACCCTCGGTGAGAGGTAGGCGCCCCCGGCTGCCACCGCCTGCACGCCGTTGAGCAGTTCCCGGGGGTCGTCCGCCTTCAGCAGGAATCCGCTGGCGCCCTCGTGGAGGGCGCGGGCGATGAACTCGTCCTCACCGAACGTGGTCAGCATGATCACGGCCGTCCCGGGGCGGTCGCGGTACATCTCGGCGGCTGCGGCCAGGCCGTCGAGCCGGGGCATCTGGATGTCCAGCAACGCCACGTCAGGACGGTGCTCGCGGGCCAGCTCGACGGCTGCCTGCCCGTCGGCCGCCTCGGCGACCACCTCCATCCCGGGGTGTCTCGCCAGGATCGCGCGTACTCCCGAACGGATCATTGCTTCGTCATCGGCGAGGAGAATCCGCACCGGAGGCTTGTCTTGAGGCGTCTCGTGCACGGCACGAGCCTAATACCGCGGATGCGCCGGCGGAGGGGGACAACGAGCCCCCTCCCGCAGTATTGGCCGACCCTGTGCACATGGGCTCGATCCCACCCCTGACGAAAGTAAGGGCGGTCCTGGCGAACGATCGATGTGCGCCGCCTCCGCCCTTCCTAGGGTGGAAGCAGTTCGAGAAAGCCGAAGGGAAAACCTGTGATCACCCTGCGAGGGCTTACCAAGCGTTACGGCGAGACCGTCGCCGTGGACGGCTTGACGCTGGACATCAAGGAAGGCCAGGTAACCGGCTTCCTGGGGCCCAACGGTGCCGGCAAATCGACCACGATGCGCATGATCCTCGGTCTGGACCATCCGTCCGAGGGCGAAGCGCTCATCGACGGCAAGCCGTACTCCTCGATGCGCCACCCGATTCGCGAGGTCGGGGCGCTGCTGGACGCCAAGGCGCTGCACCCGGCCCGCTCCGCGCGCAGCCACCTGGTGGCGCAGGCCCGCAGCAACGGCATTCCGCTGCGTCGAGTGGACGAAGTGCTGGAGACGGTCGGCCTGTCCAAGGTGGCGCGGCGGCGCGCCGGGGCGTTCTCTCTCGGCATGTATCAGCGGCTGGGTGTAGCGGGCGCTCTTCTCGGCGACCCGAAGGTGCTCATCTTCGACGAGCCGGTCAACGGTCTCGACCCCGACGGTGTCCGCTGGGTGCGTGAGCTCGTGCGGTCCCAGGCCGCGGAGGGCCGGACCGTCTTCCTGTCCAGCCACCTGATGAGCGAGATGCAGCTGACCGCCGACCAGTTGGTCATCATCGGGCGCGGCAAGCTGCTGGCGGACACCCCGATGGCCGAGTTCCTGGCCAGCAGCTCGCTGGCGTCGGTACGGGTACGCACGCCGGACCCCGGGGACCTGCGCCTGCTGGTCGACCACCTTCTCAAGTACCGCGACGCCGAAGTGGAGTCGCCGGCCCCCGACGAGATCGTCGTCAAGGGCCGCAGCGTCGAGGAGGTCGGCGACCTGGCACACCGCCTGGGCGTGCGGCTGCACGAACTACGCACAGTCTCCGCCTCGTTGGAGCAGGCCTACATGGAATTGACCGCGCAGAGCGTGGAGTACGGAACGGGCAACGCCGTGTTCGAGAACACGGGTTCCATGGAGATGCAGGAGGCGGGGGCATGAGCGCCGTATCGACTGCCGTGAGCGACGGCCGGCGCGGCCGCACGGCATCCGAGCACACCGGCGGCGGTTTCGTCGGTGCGTTCACGGCGGAGTGGACCAAACTGTGGTCCATTCGCACGCCGTATGTCTGTCTGCTGGTGGGCCTGGTCGTGACGGGGATCTTCACCTTCTACTACGGGTCGATCGCCCGGATCAACGACAAGCCCATCCAGCCGGTCGGCAACTCCTCGGCGTCGTCGGTCATCCTCACCCAGTTCGTCCTGGTGGTCCTGGCGATGACGATGGTGACGAGCGAGTACGCGACGAGCAGTGTGCGCACGTCGCTGCTGTGGGTGCCGGTCAGGCACCGCGTTCAGATGGCCAAGGCGCTGCTGAGCGCCGTGGTGGGCTTCGTCACCGGAGTGCTGTACGGAGTGCTGGGCATCGCGGTGGCCTGGGTGCCCTTCCGCGGTCACGCCACCTTCGACGTGTCCAAGGTGATGGCCCAGGTCCTGGCCATTGGCGTCTACTGCGCCCTGATCGGGGTGATGACGGTAGGAGTGTCGTTCGCCCTGCGGACCGCGGCCGGAGCGCTGTCCCTGCTCTTCTTCGTGATCTCCGCCCTGCCGAGCATGCTGGTCGGACTGGGAGGTCCGGTGCTGCTGGCCATCAACGACTACATGCCTCAGAGCGCGGGTGGTCACTTCATGCTGAGTGACGGCGACGCCCCCTACCCGACCATGGCCGGCCTCCTGATCGTCCTGGCATGGACTGTCGCCGCTCATGTGGCGGGTGTCTACGTGCTGCGACGACGAGACGCCTGATCTGCGACGGCTCAGATACTCCGGCGCCCGGCATCCCTGTTCTCCCCCGGCAGGTGTGTCCGGGCGTCGGCCTGTGTGTGGGGACGCAAGACTTTTGAAAACTGCAAGACCCCGGCCCGCGTGTCTACGTTGCGCTCGTGGCGATGTCGTTGATTGGCGGAAGACTTCTACGTCAATCTACGTATAGAGTGCAGGGGTTGATGAGTCAGTGACCACTGCAGGGGGTGCCGCGAGGCTACGGGGAACCGCGTCCTCGACGCGGTCGGCATGGGCCTTGACCGACGCTGCGGTCGATGCCGATGGCGTGTTTTCAGCGCCAGCCCATCTGCAGTTGGCTCAAAAGTGCATTGTTCGCAGCGGCTTGCATGGATGTCGGCGGTTCAGCCGATTCTGGGCTTACACAGGGGGAGCCATATGCAGAGTGTGCATTTCACGATGGACGACTTAGCGCAACTGAAGGTCCTGCCTACGGTGGGTCCTGTTGCCGAGGCTGTCTTCGCCGTCGATCTGCTCAGGCGCGGTGGAGGGGGTGCCGCCTTTGCCCGGTGGCGGGATGCGGTGAGCCTGCGGATGCGTCGTATGCCGCCGGGCCCGACCATCCCACGGCAGGCCGGTCCTCCGGCTGCGCGGGAGGGCAACGGCGGTGCCTGGCTGTTCGATCTCCTGGCGCAGGAAACGGCGCCGGGCGAAGTGGCGGGTGCGCCGGACCCGGTGGTACGGAGGATGCTCCAACTGGGCGTCAGCCCGTACTGGGGCAGGGCGCGCGCTTATCTGCAGATCGACCGTGAGTACCGCTGCCGGATGATGGCCGGCGGCGGCATCGAGACCATGCTCAGCCATCTGCATACGTGGGTGGGCTGGCGGCCGCCGGTACTGACGATCGCCTCAGGACAGGGCGAGGAGATCCACCTGAGTGGCAGAGGGCTGAAGATCGTGCCGTCTCTGTTCGTGGACCGGCCGAGGATCTTCACCGGCCGGCGCGACGAACAGCGCACGCCCGTCCTGGTCTATCCGACACTCCTGGACGTGAACGGGGCCAACGCGCTGTGGGAATCGGCCGGGGCCGACGCCCGTGCTTTGGCCGCACTGGTCGGTCGCACGAGGGCCAGGGTGCTCGAGGCGCTGTCCGAGACCTGCAACACGAGCGAACTGGGACGAAGGCTCGGCATCTCGCCCGCCGCGGCAAGCCAGCATGCCACGGTGCTGCGCGGTGCAGGCCTGGTCACCAGCCGCAGGCGCTTCAACACGATGCTGCACTCCCTCACCCCACTGGGCTCGGCCCTGGTGACCGTGGGAAGCCCCGTGCCGAAGCCGTTCGTGGACTATGGCCTGACGCTGAGTGTCGCCCAGTGAGTTGGGGTGGCCGCCTCACCGAGGCGGCCACCCCGTGTACCGGCGCAACCCGTAAACCAGCGGCTTGGGCGGTGCGGAAGTCAGGGGACGCACGCGCCGTACCCCGCCGAAGACGACCGTATGATCGCCCACCATCTCGCTCTGACGGATCTCGCAGTCCGCGATGGTGTGGGCCTGGTCGACCAGGTGCGGTACACCGGTGCCCGTGGCGGGTTGCCACGCGACCCGGTCGAACCTGTCGGGTGCGCCGGAGCTGAACAACTCGGACGTGGCGCGTGCGTCCTCGTGCAGCAGATTCACTGCGAAGGCGCGGCTCGCCAGGATGGCGTCCAGTGTGGGGCTTGCGCTTCTGACGCACGCCAGCAGTACCGGTGGGTCCAGGGAGACGCTGCACAGTGACGAACACGTGAGCCCCACCGGGCTACCGTCCGGCCTGGTGCTGGTGAGTACGGCCACCCCTGAGGGAAAACTCGACATCAGCGCACGGAATTCGCCGCGCGTCACCATGGTGTGCTGCGAAGTGTCCACGCCGCGCCATGCCACCTCTCGCAGATCGCACGACTCTCCCGAGGCCGCGGTGCCCACACTTTCGCGAGTGTCGGTTCAGTTGTCACTGGCTTTCAACGAGCGATTAATAACGCACCCCGCTGTCTTCTCGCGCCGTGTCGTCCTTAAGGTGCTCCTGAATCAGGACCCGGGATTTCTTTCGGCCGCTGTTCCGTTCGGCTGGGATTCGTATACTCCGGTCGTGTGTGCCGGGCAATGCGGTGCGCTGATGGAACCGAAGGAGCCATAACCATGAGCGTGAACCCTTTCGAGGATCCCGATGGCGTCTACCTCGTCCTGATCAACGACGAGGGCCAGTACTCGCTGTGGCCCTCGTTCGCCGAGGTCCCCGAAGGCTGGACGGTGGCGCTCGGGGAGACCGACCGCCAGTCGGCGCTGGACCACATCAACGCCAACTGGACCGACATGCGGCCCAAGAGCCTCATTGCGGCCATGGAAGGCGCATCGCGCAAGTGACACGCGGTTCGTCAGCTGGATCAGCCGAGGGCGGCAGTCGCCCGAGGAACGGGGGTTGAAGTGTCCGGAATACCGAGCTCGTCGTCGCCATCGACAGTCGAACTGGTCATGGTGCCGACGAGAGTCCCGAGGTGGGCGGCGTGGAACGCCGACGGGGACGCGGTGGACAAACAGGTGGTACCGCTGCCGCCCGGTTTGCTCCGGGCTCTGCACAAGCTGGCCGCTGACGAATCCGTCGAGGTCGAGTCGCTGCTGCTGGCGCCGCTGGTGAAGGTACTCGGCGAGATTGCGGCGGAGCGGCTCGTCGCCGTCGGCCACCTCGCACCGGAGGCCGAAGGGCAGGGCGCGCTGCGCGCGTTGCAGGCCGAGATCCCCGACGGCAGCTGGCGCGACCTCGTGGCCGTGGTGTCGACGAGCCGGGCGCTGAGCCTGGCCCGCCGAGGCACCGCCCCGGCCCAGCCGTATGAGATCGTCCTGGGCCTCTCCCCGGCCGGTGACGGGAATGGCCCCGGTGAACCGGTGGCACTCCCAGCGGGCACGGCACTTCAGGTGGTCTGTGTGACCGGGGACAGCCCCGCACTGCACCTCCATCACCGCACACAGGTCATCGACGCCGAGTACGCGGCCCGGCTCGGCCGCTACTTCCGCGCTGCGCTGGACCGCCTGACGACGTCCTTCGACGACGATCACAGCGAGCTGGAGCTGCCGTCGGAACAGGAGCGCGAACACCACCTCAACGGGCTGGCAGGCCCGTTGGTGCCGCTGCCCGACACGATGTTCCCCGGGCTCTTCGAAGCCCAGGTGCGCGCCCACCCGCACGACGTCGCCGTGTCCCGCAATGACGTCAGCTGGGACTACCGGACGCTCAACGCCGCGGCCAATCGCATCGCCGCCGCCCTCCTCCAGCACGGTCTGCGATCCGAGGACGTCGTCGCCGTCGTCATGGAACGCACCCCCGAGTGGGCGGCCACCGTACTCGGTGTCATGAAGGCCGGCGGCACCTACCTGCCGGTACGCCCCGACTTCCCCGCCCAGCGAGTGTCCACCCAACTCCAGCGCAGCGACTGCCGTTTCATCGTCGCGGAACAGTCGGCGCGCAACCTCGTCCAGGCCACCGCCCGTGACGTGAAGCACGTCAGGACCACGCTCTTCGCGGACGTCCTGCTGCAGGGCGACGACGATCCCGGCAACCCGGAGACGGAGATCAAGCCGGGGCAGTCGGCCTACGTCTACTTCACCTCGGGCTCCACCGGAGCACCGAAGGGTGCCCAGTGCGAACACGCCGGGATGATCAACCATCTGTACGCGAAGATCGACTCCGTCGGCCTGCGCTCGGGCGACGTCGTGTCGCAGACCGCCTCACAGTGCTTCGACATCTCCCTGTGGCAGCTGATCGCCCCCCTGCTCGTCGGGGCGGCCGTACGGATCGTGGACACCGACACCCAGCTCGACCCGGAGCGGTTTCTCGACGAACTGGCCGACAACAAGGTGTCCGTCGCGCAGCTCGTCCCCTCGTACTTCGAGATCCTGCTCGGCCTGCTGGAGCGCAGCACGCGGGATCTCGGCGTACTGCGCTCGATCTCGATCACGGGCGAGGCCCTCAAGCTGGACCCGGTACGCCGCTGGTTCACGGTGCAACCCGGCGTCCAGCTGGTCAACGCCTACGGCGCCACCGAGGTCAGCGACGACACGATGCACGAGGTGCTCACCGCACCGCCCGTGCGCGACTTCGTCTCGGTCGGCCGGTCCCTGCGAAACGTCCGCACATACATCCTCGACGCACGCGGCCGGCTCGCACCCCTGGGCACGCCGGGTGAGATCGTGTTCGCCGGCGTGTCCGTCGGACGCGGCTACATCAACGACGAGGAACGCACCCGAGAGGCGTTCGTCCCGGACCCCTTCGTACCCGGCGACCGCATGTACCGCACCGGTGACTTCGGCCGCTGGCTGCCGGAAGGCACCATCGAGTACCTGGGCCGTCGTGACCAGCAGGTCAAGGTCCGCGGATTCCGCATCGAGATCGGTGAGATCGAGAACAAACTGCGCACCGCCCCGGGTGTGCTCGACTGCGCCGTCGTCGTCGACCCCGGTGCGGGAACGGGCGCCGACAAGAGTCTCGCCGCCTTCTTCGTGGCCTCCGGCCCGGTCGAGGAGCAGGACCTGCGCGCACACCTCTCCGCGGTGCTGCCCGACTACATGATCCCCGCGCACATCCACCGCCTGGACGCCATGCCGCTCAACGAGAACGGCAAGATCAACAAGCGGATGCTCGGCGAGCTCGCCGAGACCCTGGGTCACGCGCTGGGCTCACGCACCGCCCCCACGACGCCGACCGAACGGTGGCTCGCCACCGAATGGGCCGAGGCGCTGGGCGTTCCCCTGGAGCGCATCGGCCGGGACGATCACTTCTTCCGGCTCGGCGGTACGTCGCTCACCGCGGTGCGGCTCGTCGTCAAACTCGACCGGGCGATCTCCCTGAAGCAGCTCATCGGCACACCGGTGCTGTCGGACCTGGCCGCTCTCCTCGACGCGGGCGCAGAAGCCGAGGCGGCCGAGGACGGCCTGCTCCAGCCGCTGACCGAGCACGTGCCCGAGGCGCTGTCCACGCTGGTCTGTTTCCCCTACGCGGGCGGCAACGCGGTGAACTTCCGGCTGTTCGCCGAACGGCTGGCGGAGCACGGGATCGCGGTACTCGGCGTGGAACTGCCCGCACACGACTTCACGGGCTCCCCCGAGCTCCCCCAGGAGGTGCCGGAGATCGCGCGTCGTGTCCGCGACGAGCTGCTCCGGCGTGTCACCGGGCCCGTGATGGTGTGGGGCCACTGCGCCGGCAGTGCCCATGCCCTGGCCACCGCCCAACTGCTGGAGGAGAGCGGTGCGGACCTGACCGAGGTCTTCCTGGGAGCGCTGCTGCTCGATCCGGTCACCGATCTGCAGGCCGAGACCGACGAGGTCAGCGCACTCACCCCGCGTCAGATCACCGAACGGCTCATGGTGGACAGCTCCTATGTGGAACTGGACCGGCTCAAGCCGGAACGGGCGAATCTCGTGGGCTCGGCGTACCAGCACGACGTGCGCTCGACCAACGCCTACCTGATGGAGCTGCACGCCGATCCGGCGGCGCACAGGATCGGTGTCCCGGTCCATGTGGTGCTCGCGGCGGACGACCCCACCACCAAGGGCGGCGCCGAGCGGCACCGGGACTGGGCGGCCGTCGCCGACGAGGTGTTCCTGCACGAACTGCCCGAGGGCGGCCACTACTTCGCCAGTACCCGGGCGGCGGACACGGCAGCACTCGTCGCCAAGGTCCGCGCGGCAGCCGGAAGGCCTGCGGGCTGACCGCAGACACGCGAAGGAGGGCCGCCCGGCGACGCCGGGTGGCCCTCCCCTTTTCGGAGCCGGCCACGCGACCCAGTGGGCCGATGAGGATCATCCGTATTCACTCTTGCGTGAAACTCAACTCAATCAGGAAGCCTTGCCGCCAGGCCGATGTACGGTCCGGTCGCAGGCCTTATTCGGTCATTCCCGAAATTGTTGACGCCTTCTTCCGGGGTCAACTAGCTTCGGCACGGCCCATGGTCGGAAAACATCCTAGAGGAACTGGGAAATCGACTGTCACGGAGTTCGTCGACTGCCTCGAGGATGAGCGGTCATCGCAATTTCGGGATCTCGATTCCGCTTCCTCGCATCTGACGCTCTGTGTCGAGGAGTGAAGGGACACCCGTGGTGAACGCGCGCTCGCAGTCGATCGAGGACATCCTGCCGGTGACTCCGTTGCAGGAAGGAATGATCTTCCACCACGTCTACGACGAAAGTGCGCCGGACGTCTACGTGGCCCAGATCGTTTTCCATCTCGACGGCGAGCTGGACCGGGACGCCCTGCGCACGGCCGCCCAGGAACTGCTGCGCCGGCACTCCAGCCTGCGATCCGGGCTCCGCCAGCGCAGGTCCGGCGAGTGGGTCCAGATCGTACGCCGGCAGGTACGGCTGCCCTGGCGCGAGAGCGACCTCAGCCACCTGCCCGCCGCCGACCTCGACGAAGCCGTGACCGCCGAGGCGACCGCCGACCGGACGCGGCGCTTCCGACTCGGTGACGCCCCACTGGTCCGCTTCACCCTCCTCGACCTCGGCGAGAACCGCTACCGCTTCGTCCTCACGGCCCACCACGTCGTCGTCGACGGCTGGTCGATGGCGGTACTGCTGCGCGAACTCGTCGTCATCTACCGCAACGGCGGTGACCCGCGGGCCCTGTCCCCCGTGAAGTCCCACCGCGAACACCCCGAGTGGCTGCGCAGCCGTGACGAGGACGCCTCCCGGGCGGCCTGGCGGGACGCGCTCGCCGGCGTCACCGAGCCGTGCCTGCTCGTCCCCGGCGCGGACCGTACCCCCGTGGTACCCGAGCGCCTCGACTTCGCCCTGGACGACGACACCGGCGCAGCCCTCACCGAGCTCGCCCGGTCCAAGGGCGTCTCCATGAACACGGTGCTCCAGTGCGCCTGGTCCCTCGTCCTCTCCCACCTCACGGGTCGGCACGACATCGTCTTCGGCGTGACGGTGTCCGGACGCCCGCCCGAGCTGGAGGGCGTCGAGAACATGGTGGGTCTGTTCATCAACACAGTCCCGCTGCGGGTCCGCCTGAAGCCGGAGGAGTCCCTGGCCGACCTGCTCGTGCGCGTGCAGCGGGAGCAGGTCCAGCTCATGGACCACCACTATCTCGGCCTGAAGGAGATCCAGCGGGCCGTGGGCGTCGACGAGCTGTTCGACGCCGCCATGGTCTTCGAGAACTTCCCCCGCACCGCGGACGACTCGGACGCCGGAGCCCTGCGCGTGCGCGATGTGGAGTCACGCAATGCGACCCACTACCCGCTGACCCTGATCAGCGGCGTGGGGGAGAAGGTGGGCGGCCGCCTCGTGCACCGCCCCGACCTCTTCGACGCCGCCCGCATGGAAAGCATCTCCGGCACCCTCCTGCGCGTACTGCGGACCATCGCCGCCACGCCGGACCTCCTGGTCGGGCGCCTGGATGTGTTGGCTGCGGGTGAGCGTCGTCGGGTGTTGGAGGAGTGGAACGACACGGCGGTTGAGGTGCCGGGTGTGTCGTTGCCGGTGTTGTTCGAGGAGCAGGTGCGTGCTGTTCCGGACGCGCTTGCGGTGGCGTGTGGTGATGTGTCGTTGTC
>NZ_JBVJKN010000022.1:0-50592 GCF_055585225.1 Streptomyces sp. NPDC053673
GGGGCGGTCTCCGCCGGCGAACTGATGTCGGCCCCGGCTGTCACGGTCCACGCGAGCGCCACCCTCGCCGAGGCCGCGCGGATCATGGCACGCAGGCGGGTGAAGCGCCTGCCCGTCGTCGACGACGTCGGCATGCTGGAAGGCATCGTCAGCCGCAGCGACCTGCTGAAAGTGTTCCTGCGGACCGACGAGGACATCGCCGACGAGATCCGGCGCACCGTGATCGAGGACCTGCCGCCCGCCGCGCAGATGGAAGTCTCCGTTACGGACGGTGTGGCGACGCTGAGCGGGGATCTCCGTGACCGGACTCTGGTGCCCCTGCTGGCCAGGGCGGCCCGTGCGGTCGAGGGCGTGGTGGACATCCGCCTGGACCTGAACTCCCCCGCAACACGCACGTCGTGATCCGGTCCGCCTCGAAGGCCGAGTGTTTGCTCCGGCCGGCCGGGGCAAGAGGGCCTGCACGACCTGCTCGACGCCGAATCCGACATCGAGGTGGTCGGTGAGGCGGGGACAGCCGAGCAGGCGCTGGCCCGGGGACCCGCGCTGCGCCCCCATGTCGCGGTCCTCGACATCCGGATCCCGGACGGCGACGGCATCACCGTCTGCCGGGACCTGCGCTCCCACGTGCCGGACCTCGCCTGCCTCATGCTGACGTCCTTCGACGACGAGCACGCACTGCTCGACTCGATCATGGCCGGAGCCGCCGGATACGTACTCAAGCAGATCAAGGGCACCGATCTCGTCTCCGCCGTACGCACCGTGGGGACCGGTCAGTCGATGCTCGACCCCGCCACGACCGCGCGGCTGATGCGCACCCGGCGCGCGGTCTGACCAGGGTCCAACGGTCCCCAGTCAGCCCCGCTCGGCCCTGTCTGCGGGTTGACTCGGCAGCCACCCTCGGAACTGGGAGACATGCACGTCGGTGAGGAGTGGTCATGAAGCAGTTGCGGACCGTTGATGACGTGATGACCCACGCAGTGATCGCAGTCGGCCGCGACGCGCCGTTCAACGAGATCGTGGAGGCCATGCGGCAGTGGCGGATCAGCGCCCTGCCCGTTCTCTCGGCCGAAGGCCGCGTCGTCGGAGTCGTGTCCGAAGCTGATCTGCTGCTCAAGGCGCAGGGTGAGGACGCCTCCCGCGCCGTGACGGCCGGCCAGCTGATGACGGTCCCGGCCGTCACGGTTCCGTCGGACGCCACGATCGCCGGCGCCGCACGTCTGATGGCCCGAGGCCATCTCAAGCGGCTCCCCGTGGTGGACGCCGAGGGACGCCTCAAGGGCGTGGTCAGCAGGGGCGACCTGCTGAAGATCTATCTTCGCCCGGACACCGACATCGCCGAGGAAGTACGCACAGAACTGGTCGCTCATCTGATCCCGGCCGGTTCCTCAGCCATCGACATACGCGTCCAGGACGGCGCCGTCACCCTGACCGGCACCGTCCCCGACGGCTCGCTGATCGACGTGCTCGTCCGGCTGGCCCGCGCCGTGCCGGGAGTCGTGGACGTGGACACGCAGCTCGACGTCGGGCTACCGGTGCGCTGAAGCCCACCGGCACAAGGCAAGAACTCACGGTTCCGGATGGTGACATCGTGTCCGAGAAGCAGCAGGCTACGCAGGCGGAATTCGTGCACACGGGGTGTGGCCGCACGATCAGCGTCTCCAGATTCGTATCCGAGGGGCTGCCCGCCGCGATGGGCCGCGTGGTGCTGGACACCGTGTGCGAGCCCTTTGACCGAGGCGAGGTCTGGGCCTCCTTGACGCCCGAGGAGGCCAGGCGCATCGCCGGTCTTCTGCTGTTCCAGGCCGAGGCCGTCGCGCCACCGGAGCCGGGCGTGCCGGGACATGCCGAGGCCGCCCCCATCTCCGGCGACGCGTATGAAGTCACGGTACGAGGACACGTACTGACGGTCGATCAGCCCGTGTCGGACGGTGGCCATGACACCGCCCCCACACCGGTGGAACTGCTCGTGGCCGCGGTGACGTCGTGCATCGCGCACTACGCCGGGCGCTTCCTCGACCGGCACGGCATCCCCCGCGAGGGACTGCGCGTCGCCGCCGACTACTCGATGGATTCCGAGCGCCCGGCGCGGGTCGCTTCGCTGACCATCTCCGTGGACGTCCCGGAACTGCCCCCGTCCCGCGCCGGGGCGTTCCAGGCGGTGATCTCCCACTGCACCGTCAAGAACACGCTCGAAGTCCCTCCCGAGATCACCATCATGCTGGGCAACAGCTCGGGTAGCCGGTCGATCGTGAGCCCGGACAGCGGGAGCATGGATCGCGTGCCTGCCGAGGGAAGTCGGGATTCCGGCGTCACCCTGTGACACCGTCCAGGTGATCGACCACTTCGGTCACGTCATCGATGCCCTGGATCTCCGCGAGGAGCCGCGGGACATCGGCTTCCGCCATCCGACCGCTGACGTCCACGACGCCGTTGCGCACGGTGATCTCGACGGTGTTCCGGGCAGCGGGGAAGTCCTCGGCGAGGATCCTCGACCCGATCTCTTCGCGGATCCTGGCGTCATCGCGTATCAGGGCGTTGAGCAGTGCATTCCTGTGCACGACACCGACCAGGCGGCCGTCACGGTCCGTCACCGGCAGACGCTTGAGGCGGGACGAGGACACCAACCAGGCCGCTTCCGCGACCGTCGAGCCGGGGAACACGGTGACGGCCGGGGCGGTCATCAGAATCTCGGCGGTTTCAGCACGGGCCTTGTCGTGCAGGCCTCGTTCCCTCATCCGGATCGTCGACGAGCAACGCCGACGCCTGCGCGAGTCTGGAATCGGCGGGCACGATGTCTCCTTCGCCCAGCAGCAACACATCTCCCGGCACGACCTCCGCGGCGGTCACCTCCCTCTCGGAGCCACCGCGCAGCGCCCGTGCGCTGGGGGGCGAACATCGCCGACAGGGCGGCAACTGCGTTGTCGGCCCTGAACTCCTGGGCCACTCCCACGGTGGTGTTCACGATGATCACGAGGACGATGTCGACCGAGTCAGCATGGTCACCGATCGCGACGGTCAATGCCACGACCCCGAGGAGGACCATGATCAGCGGGTCACGCAACTGGGCCGCTACGCGCGCGTGCAGGGGAACGGCTCGTCGTGCATGGATGCCGGCGTGGTCTGCGCTGGACGGGGCGTCACGTCGTCCCTTCGTCCGGCAGGGCGCGCCCCAGCCGACGACGGTGGCATCCCGTCCTGTGGCTCGACGCCGACCTGCAGATCTCGGCGATCGGCAGGACCCGTCATCGTTCCGCCTGCGTCCGTTCCTCGTCCCGCGGTACGAGCTCGACGGGGCAGTGAGCGTGGTGCAGCGCCGCATGGGTCGCCCAGCCGAGCGTGGCCCCGAGGACCCTGGGCGGCCGTCGCCCTCCCATGACGAGCAGGTCGGCGTCGCGCGAGGCCTCGACGAGTGCTCCGGCGACGGATGCTTCCCTGTCGATGTGCGCGGTCACCGGGAGGCCGGGAAACTCCTCCCGGATCCGGTCGGCGACGCCCCCGACCTCGTGCTGACGCCGCCGGACCAGCTCATCGACGTGGTCCAGCAGGAGGTCGTCCTCGTTCCGCACCCGCTCCAGCAGGTTCCAGATGCTCAGAAGCCGCAACGACGCCTTGCGCATTTCTGCACTGCGTGCGGCGAGCCGGGCGCAGTCGAGATCGGCTTCGTCACGGACCGCGGCCAGCACCACCCCGGTCTCCGCGCGTTCCTCGGCTTCCCGCACGACGACTACGGGCACTCTCGCACCGGCCGCCACGCGAAGGCCGACCGAGCCGAGCAGGAGCGCGCTGAATCCACCGAGGCCGCGGCTGCCGACGACGATGGTGCCGTTGACACCGGCCGCCGTGTGGAGGGTCGCCACCGGCTCCCGCCTGCTCAGCTCCGTGGTGACGCGCAGCCCGGGGAAGCGTTCCGTCACCCTGGCCGCGGTGTCCTGGAGCAGGTCACGGCCCTCGTCCCGTATCCGCTCGATGATCTCGGGCAGAGCGTACAGACCCCGGCTGTCGGTGTCCGTGGCGTACACGATGTGCAGCGGCCGCTCGCGGCGGTCCGCCTCGGCCGCGGCCCACAGTGCCGCGGCCGCCGCGTGGGACGAACCGTCCACGCCCACCACGACCGTCCCGAGTTCCGAGGCGCCCGTCGCGCTGCTCTCCATGGCTCCTCCTCGCCGAGTCCCCAGCGCAGATCAACCCTCACGGTGCCACTGCCCCCGGGCCCGTGTGAGGGGCCGCCGGGGCCCGCGGCTGGGCCCGAAGGTCCCTGGCACCTGCGCTTGTGACCCGTCCGGACCACCTGCAGGGCCGCTCGGCCCTGTGCGGCAGCGCCGCGTCGGTCCCACGCTGGTGAACGAAGGCAGTTGTTCCCTGGACGCCAGGAAGGAACCGGCATGCGATGAGGCACCGCAGTGTTGCCGACCTGATGACACCCCAGGCCGTGGCCGTCCAGCGCGGCACCACGTTCAAGGAGATCGCACGTGTGCTCGACGAGTACGGCATTACCGCCGTGCCGGTGGTCGATGACGACGAGCAGCCCGTGGGTGTGGTGTCCGAAGCGGACCTGCTGCGCAGACAGACGACCAAGGGAGGCGCCGGCACCGCCGAAGGGCTGATGTCGAGCCCCGCTGTGGTGGCGCAGCCCGGATGGAGTGTGATCAGGGCGGCCAGGGTGATGGAGAAGCACAGAATCAAACGGCTGCCGGTAGTGGACGGCGACGGCCGCCTGATCGGTGTGATCAGCCGCAGTGACCTGCTGCAGCTGTTCCTGCGACGCGACCGGGCGATCCAGGAGGAGATCGTGGAGGACGTCCTCACCCGCACACTCCGGCTGTCGCCGGCCGCCCTGACGGTCGATGTCAACGATGGCAGGGTGACTCTCAGCGGCACCGTGGAGCGCAGGAGCCTCATCCCGGTCATCGTGCGGTTGTGCGAAAGTGTCGACGGCGTCGTGGATGTCATTGACCGGCTCACCTACGCGTGGGACGCCGACGACGACGAGTCGGCGGACCCGGTCACAGAGGGCCGCGGTCACCATGTCTGACATGACCACCACCGATCTGTACGAGGTGACGATGGCCATGTCGCATCTGCGTGAGGGGATGCGTGGGCCAGCCACGTTCAGCCCCTTCGTACGGGAACTGCCCCCTGACCGGGGCTTCCTGGTCGCCGCCGGGCTCGAACCTGCTCTCGACTACCTGTCCGGCTTCCGTATCGGTCCGGAGGATGTCCGGGAGTTCGCCGATGTGCTCCACCGACCGGTCCGGGACGTGGAGTCCCTGCTGGGCCTGGAGTTCGACGGCAAGGTCCGAGTCCCCGAGGGCCGGCTCGTGTTCGCCGGGGAGCCGCCGCGTCCGGTCTCCCGATGAGTGCCTGGGGCTCTCAAGGCCCCGGGCACAGGACCCGTTCAGCCCTCGAACCGGTCCCGCAGACCGATGGATCGTGACCCTCGGACCGCGACGACAGGAGTGGGAGATGAAGCACAGGAAGGTCGGAGACCTGATGGTGGGCGAGGTGATCTCGGTCGTCCCGTCGACACCGTTCAAAGCCATCGCCAAACAGCTCGCCGAACACGACATCAGCGGCCTCCCCGTACTGGACGAGGACGACAGGGTGATCGGCGTCATCTCCGAGAGCGATCTCCTGGCGCGGCAGGCCTCGGCAGGGCCAACGGAGGACGTGCGGCAGCCGCCGAGGCACGGCACCGCCGGCTCCGGCCCGGGCCACGACACGTGGGCCGCCCCCACCGCGGCTGAGCTCATGTCCGCGCCCGCCGTCACGGTGCACACCGACGACACAGTTGCCGAGGCCGCAAGGACCATGCTCCGGCGCGGTGTGGAACGGCTGCCGGTCGTCGACGACGAGGACCGCCTCGTCGGCATCGTCACCCGACGCGATCTCCTCCAGGTGTTCCTGCGCCCGGACCCGGAGATCCGCCACCGGGTCATCGGAGAGATCATCGTGGACACGCTGGGGCTCGCACCCGACGCGGTCGACGTCCATGTCATCGACGGAGTGGTCACGCTCGACGGGCAATTGGACAAGCGCGGCGAGATCCCGGTCCTGCTCCGGCTGACGGAACAGCTGGACGGAGTGGTGTCGGTGAAAGACCGCCTCACCGCACGCGGCGACGACGCCCCACCGACGCCGCGCGAACGGACCGCACACTGATTTCCCGGGTGAGGTGCCCGCTCCGGACACAGCCGTACGGGGCCGTTCGCAGGACATGCGATCTCCGGCTGTCGCACCCCGCGGGCGAGCCGCTCCCAGACGTGGACGAGCCTCAGTGCAAGTCGGCAGCGCTGTACTTCCCGCGCCGCCCAGATCGCCCGCTCTCGGGCGGCTCATCCAGCACAGCAATCACGGCACGAAACGTGTCCGGGGCCTCGAAACGACGATGGGGGGCTGGTATGGGGTTCCGTTCGCCCCTCGGTGTGGGCGGAGGGGCCAGCGGTCCCCTGCCGGGGTACCGAGCGGCCCTGTGAACCGCATGCCTTGCCCAGTCGGCGACGCGTTAGCGCGTCACCAAGGGTAAGGGCAGGCTGGAAGGAGATGCTCCGCACACGACTACACGAGCAATTGCAGCAGACGTGTGGAGGCAGCGAGACGGCGCTGCGCAGGAGAGCCACCCGCGGACAGGAGCCGAAGAAGCGGAGGTGATCGACCCATGGCGCAGCGAGAACCCTTGGTGATCGTGGACGCGCACGGTGTGGTGGCGGAGTGGAGCCGGGACGCCGAACGCCTGCTGGGGCGCACCGCCGACGAGGCGGTGGGGCTGCCTGCCACGGCCCTGGTCGAAGGACCGGCGCGTGCCGGTGGTGATTCCGTGGGGTCCGGGTGGGGCGGCGCGCAGGTGTCCTGCGGGGCGGCGGGCCTCGATCTGCGCGTCGAGCCGGTAGTGCGCAGGGACGGCACGGTGGCCTGGGGTGTGTGGCCGGCCCGTGGGGGCGGCACAGAAGCTGCCGAACTGGGCTCGGCGTTGCTGGATGCTCTGTTCACGCAGTCACCAGTGGGTCTTCTGGTAGTGGACGCGGACCTGCGCATCGTGCGTATCAACACCGCCTCCCAGGGCATGCGCGGTGCACCGATCGAGCAATTGCTCGGCCGCCCGGTGACCGAGGCCTTCGCCATGGCCGACCCGGACGGGGTGAAGGCGATGGTCAGCGCAGTGCTCGACAATGGTGTACCAGTTCTCGATCGGCTCGTACGCGGCCGCCCGCCCGCTGATTCCGGCCCCGAGCACACCTACACGGTCTCCGTCTTCCGCCTGCAGGACGCCGGCGGTCGTGTGCTGGGGGCGGCGGCCTCCCTGGTGGATGTCACCGAACGCGAGCGAGGGCGGGCACGCGCAGCCGTGCGCAACGCCGCGCGCCAGGGAATCGGTGGTTCTCTGGATGTGATCACGACGTGCCGTGAACTGGTGGACGTAGCGGTACCCGGATTCGCGGACACCGCGGTGGTGGACATCTTGGACACGGTGGTACGCGGGGAGGAACCACCGCCGGGGCCGCTCCTCGGCAATGAACCCATGCGGCGCACCGCCTTCAAGACCGGAACCGGACAGCCGCAGGCATACCCGTTGGGAAGCACCAGCAGGTTCCCCTTCCCCACCCCGTACACGCAGAGCCTCCACGACCTCGAACCTCGCCTTGTCACCGTGGACGAGACCACCCCGTGGCTGGCCGCTGACCCCGAACGCGCACAGGCGATCCACACCGGCGGGGTCCACAGCATGATCGTGGCCCCACTCGTCCTGCGCGGAACCGTGCTGGGGATGACCAGCTTCTACCGCTCGGCCAGGCCCGATCCGTTCACCCCCGACGATCTGCTTCTGGCCCTGGAACTCGCAGCACGCACCGCCGTGTGCCTGGACAATGCCCGCCGCTACACCCGCGAGCACACGATCGCCCTCACCCTGCAGCGCCATCTCCTGCCTCAGGGTCCCGGCTCTCAGATGGCCGCCGAAGTCGCTCACTGCCACCTGCCCGCCGAAGCAGGCGGGGGCTGGTTCGACGCCATTCCACTCTCCAGCGCCCGAATCGCTCTCGTGGTCGGCAATGTGGCGGGACACGGCATCCACACCGCCACCACCATGGGCCAGCTGCGCACCGCCATCAACGCTCTGGCCGCACTGGACCTGGGTCCCGATGACCTGCTCGCCCACCTCAACGACACCGTGGTCCGCCTGGCCGGGGAACGGTCGGCCCTGCCGCCCGCCGATCCGCTGCGCGACGAACCCGTGAGAGCCACCTCCGTGTACGCGGTCTACGACCCGCTCACCGGAGACTGCGCCATCGCCAGGGCCGGAAACCCATCCCCCGTACTCGTCCACCCGGACGGCACCACCGAGATCCCCGACGTGCCCACCGGTCCGCCCCTGGGCGACGAGGGGGCGCCCTTCGCCGCCGCACGGTTCCGGCTCCTGCCGGGCAGCATCCTCGCGCTGTACACCGACGGATTCCTCAAGGCCTCTCGCGCCGGCGCCGCAACGACACTGGAGCGCCTTCGGCATGTGCTGTCCCGTGATGACCGTCGGCTCGATGACCTGCGCGACGACGCCGTCTACACCCTTCAGCCCGTCCCGCGCATCGGCGACGACGCCATCCTGCTCCTGGCCCGCACTCGGATCCTCAACGAGAAGCAGGTCGCCACCTGGCCCATCCCTGACCATCCCGAAGCAGTCGCCACCGCGCGGGCCCGTGCCGTCCAGCAGTTCGCCGACTGGAAGCTCCCGGGCGATCCCCTCACCACGGAGATCATCGTCAGTGAACTGGTCACCAACGCCATCCGCCACGGCGCACCGCCGGTAGAGCTACGCCTCATCAAGGACCACACCCTCACCTGCGAGGTCTCGGACACCAGCCCCGCCGCCCCCCACCTCCGCCATGCCCGCACCGTCGACGAAGGCGGCCGGGGCCTGTTCATCGTCGCCCAGCTCGCCGAGCACTGGGGAACCCGGTACACCCAGCAAGGCAAGACCATCTGGACCGAGCAGACCCTTCCTTGACGCCGGACTGCGCCGTCGCCCGACGGCGCGGACACTGATCGCCGCCACTGGCAAGGACGAGGACAATATCGCCATCAGTCTGCTGCCCAAGCGGCAGTTCGCCGTTCCCCGCGTCGTGGAACAACGACGACGAGAACGCCGTACCCGTCGCGACTCCGCTGATCTCCCGGCGTCGTCCGACCGCCGAACCCCGGTGCGATTCACGGCCTCGTCCCGTACGGCCTTGGTCACCGTCGTCGCGCTGACCGAATGCCGGTGCTGTGCCGCGCTCCGGGCCTCAGGGCTCTGAGATCCCACGTGGAAAGCCAGATGGCCGACCCGATGACCAGGGACACAGCAGGGACACCACGAGCGCGAGGACCGCGCAGCTGCGGGACCGGTCGGCCCGCCCGATCAGCGAGTTCGGGTCACGGCCCAGCGCGCGTCGCAGATGCCGCCGCAGTGTGGTGTCCGACGGGCGGCCCGTAGGCTGCGAGGAGTCGTGGTGAGACATGGAGACATCTCCGCCCGGGCCGTGGCCTCGTGTCACGGGGCTGTGGTGAGTTCCGAGCCGATGTGATGCGCCCAGTGCTGGATGCGTTCGGGATTGCGGTAGTCGCCGGCCTCGCCGTGGCGCACGAGGGTCCGGGCGATCCAGCCGGGCGTCGTGGCGGTGATGCTGCCGCCGAACGTGACGTGCTCCCGGGCGTGCAGACTTTCCATCACCTTGGACGCACCGGGAACCGGCGGGATGTCCCGCTGCTCGGCCGAGCTGTCCACCGGTCCGCTGCTGAATAGCCATACGGGCCGCCGGCGCAACGCTTCGGCGTTGCGCTTGGCGCAGCGCCGGGCGTCGCGGTGCCAGTGTCCCGCGTAGAGGGAGCTGCCGAGCACCACGGCGTCGTAGCCACTGACGTCCCTGACGTCGCGCGCCGGGAGCACGGCCGTCTCATACCCGTCGTCGCCGAGCACCCGGCCGATCTCGTCCGCGATGCCGGCGGTGGCACCGTGCTTGCTGCCATAGGCGACGAGCACACGCTTGGTGGTCATGACGCGTCCTGCTTCTCGTCGCCCTGCGCGCGCTTCACGGGGATACTGCGAGCCGCTGTGTCGGCCTCCTTCCTGAACGGGACGCGGACCGTGAGGATCCCGTCCTGATAGTCGGCCTCGACGCCCTCCTCCGGAATTGGGGCGGGCAGGCGTACGGCGCGCCGGAACGAGCCGTAGCGGAACTCCGAGTGCTGCTTGGTCTGTGTGCTCTCGGTGTGCTCGGCGCGTACGGTGAGCACGTCTCCCTCCACGGTGATCTCGATGTCGTGCTCGGGGTCCACGCCGGGCAGTTCGGCACGCAGGACGTACTGCCCGTCCTCCGTGGTCACTTCGATCGCGATCGGATGAACGTCAGCAGTCGCCCGCCGGAACGGGAACCCCGGGAAATCGGGGCCGAACCAGTCCAGCAGATCCGGCAGGAGGGTCCTCCGCTGTACGGCGTGGTGCGATCCAGACACGGTGGTCTCCTCTCCGGCGCCGGGGCGTCGCGGGATCGTTGTCCTTACCTGTCAACCATCTCCCGCCCGCCCGGCCGCCGTCTTGGGGCGTTCAGTCCCGTCGTGGGGCCAACCGGCCCTCGTACGTGCAGTCAGTTCCTGTTCGGCGGCAGCCAAACGGCGCTTCACCGCGGCGAAACCGTCCGGTGCGACAGAGATCGAGTCGATGCCGGCACGGACCAAGAACTCAGTGAACTCCAGGTCGCCACTGGGACGTTGACCGCACAGGCCGACCCGCCGGCCGACGGCGTGGGCTCTGGTGATGAGGGTCTCGATGCTCCGGGTGACGGCGGGGTCGCGTTCGTCGAAGACCTCGGCCAGGGCTTCGGAGTCCCGGTCGACGCCTAGGCTGTCTGCCGCCATACGGGCCGTCGAGAGCCCCGCCCAGGCGCTGGAGGTTCTCGGGCTGTACGCGCGCTCCGTCGTTGGCGCACTGGCCGCTACCGCCGTCAAGGTGCTGATCGACACGAGCAGTCATGTGATCACCTACAGCAGTGCCGGCCACTTGCCCCCATCCTCCTGCATCCCGACGGCACACATGAGTTCCTGGACCAGGCCACCGACCCGCCACTGGGCGCCCGCCCCGAGCACCTGACCCGCCCCCGGGCCGGCATCACGTACCGACCAGACGACACCCTGGTGCTCTGTACCGACTGGCTCATCGAACGCCGTGGCGAAGACATCGACGTCGGCCTGAGCCGCCTGACCGACGCCCTGTCCCGCTACGGCCGATTCGGCCCTGAGCACCTGGCCGACGCACTGTCCGCCTCGGCCTCAGCAGCGCGCCCGCGGATGACATCGCCCTGGTCATTGTCCGCCTCTGACCGACCCACCGCTGTTACGTGACCCGAGTACGCCACTCGCAGTGCTTCACCGAGCTTGGCGACGCACGGTCGTGGCGGTGAACGCCGCGGTGACCCCGGCCGTGGCCGCCAGCAGCACGTATCCCCACGTGTAGTCGTCGGTGGCTCCGTAGATGGTGCCCATGACCAGGGGCGGGAAGAAGCCGCCCAGTCCTCCGGCCGCCCCGACGACACCGGTGACCGAGCCGACCTGCTCCGGGGGCACGAGTCGGGCGACGAGCGCGAACACGGCACCCGATCCCGCGCCAAGAGCAGCCGCCATGCCGAGGAAGGCGAGCGTTCCGATCGGGATCAGCGGCAGCTCGAAGGAAGCCAGGAGGGCTAGCACACCCACGGCCGCGTACGAGGCGATGAGCACGGGCACGGGGTGCAGCCGATCGGAGAGCCATCCGCCGAACGGGCGCATGGCGACTGCGAGGACGACGAATCCAGCAGTGCGCAGGGCGGCGTCGGACCGACCGAGGGCGTATGCGGTGGTGAGGTACGTGGGCAGATAGACGCTGAAGGCGACGAATCCGCCGAAGGCCACGGCGTAGAGAAAGGCCAGTTGCACGGTGGCAGGCATACGCAAGGTCGCTGTGGTGCGTGTGAGAAGGGAGCCGGCCGGCACGGCACGGCCAGGTTTGTCGCGAAGGAAGAGACGGGCCGCGACGGCGTATACGGCCAGGAGGCCGGCCACCAGGTCGAAGGGGAAAGCGCGCCCGACGGCATCGGCCAGCTGCACGGTGGTGAAGGACGACAGGGCGGTGCCGCCCGTGCCGATACCGAAGATCCCCAGCGCCAGTCCCCGCCGCTCGGGCGGGTACCAGGCATTGACGAAGGGCACACCGACAGCAAACCCCGTGCCAGCCAGACCGAGGAAGAACCCGCCGATGAGCACTTCGGCCAGCGAGTCGGCCAGGTGGCCGAGGTAGAGGACGGGCAGGACGGTGAGTCCCGCGATGAGCGGGAACATCCGGCGGGCGCCGACGCGGTCGGCGAGGGCGCCCACGGGGATCCGGCCGAGCGAGCCGACAATCACGGGTACTGCAACGACGAGGGACTGCTGAAAGGAGGTCAGGTCCAGGTCGTCACGGAGGGTCGGGCCGAGCGGCGCCAGCAGAGCCCACGCCCAGAAGCACAGCATGAACCCCACCGTGGCCAGAGCAAGCATCCGCGTGGACCGCGAGGATTCGGCCGTCTCACCTGTCTGTGGCGTTGAAGTGCGGCTCAAGGGAACTTCTCCTTCCCAGGGCGGGTTGCCCCGCTCTTCGGCTCGCTCACGATGCTGGCGCGTGCCTTCCCGGCCATCCGTGCGACGCGCCCGCAGCTGAGGGCGATGCTGCCCAGCGCCCCCGGGCGCCACCAGAGGCCATGGGGACAAGGAGCGGGGCCGTTCGGCCCTTGCTGCACTGCCTGGGTACCGCTGAGGTAGGCGGTGGCATCGAGGCAGCCCGCAAAGCCACCCTCGTGCGGGGACCGTATGGAAACGGAATGAATGGGTAACTTTGGCAGCCAGGTGTCCCATGTCCCGTACCCGGACGAGGTGACGATCGGGGCAGACAGCAGTGCCCCTGCCGGGCCCGTCGGTAGTAACGGGCACGCGTACGACGGAACGGCTGCGGACGCCCTGCTGCGTGTCGGCGGGATTGCGGCCTCCTCTGGCTGCCTCCACGATGAGGGCATGGCTCCCGTCGGTCCTGCCGACCGTTTCGACGCGTTTCGGGCCCTGGCCAACCGGCGTGGGCGGCCCGGAGAGCGGTTGATGCAGTCGCTGGCCGAGGCCAGGGCGGAGACCGCGGACAGCCCCGAGGTCTGGGCGCCGCCTGCCGCCGCCCGTGTCGGACTGCCTGCCGCCGCCGCGCTTGGACCCGCTGCCTACTATGCGGACCTCGCAGCTCCGCACGGCCACCGTCACGTCCGGGTCTGCACCGCGACGGCATGCTTCGCCGCTCAGGCCGGGCGGCACCTCACCGATGTGGAGCGCGAGCTGGGCGTCACCGCGGGTACCGCCGCAACAGGCGGGGAGATGTCGGTGCAGGCCGTCCGCTGTCTGGGGTACTGCTACACGGGACCTGCGGCGCTCGACGGCGACACGCCCTGCACGGGCGCGACCCTGGCGGGTCAGCTCGCTGGTCGGGAGCCGCCGCAGGCTCCGGAGATCCCGGCGGTCGATGACACCGGTGACCCGGTTCTGCTGGGCGGCGTGATCTGCGGTGATCCCGCGTGGCAGGTCTGGCCGGAAACGGTGACGGAGCGCACTCCGGACGAGGTACATCAGGAGGTGGCAGTCTCCGGGTTGCGGGGGCGCGGCGGCGCGGGTTTCCGGGTGGCTGCGAAATGGGCGGCGGCAGGGCGTCATCCCGACACCGTGGTCGTCGCCAACGGTGACGAGGGTGATCCGGGCTCGTACGCCGACCGGCTGCTGATGGAGGGCGACCCGGCGCGGGTGTTGGAGGGCCTGGCCTTGGCCTGCTTCGCCTGCGGAGCCCGCCGGGGTGTGGTGCTGGTCCGTTCCGAATACCCCCGCGCGCTGGCCCAGCTGCGCGAGGCGGTCCGGCAGGCGTACGCCGACGATCACCTCGGCCCCTCCGTGCATGGAACGGCCACCGCCCTGGACATCCAGGTCGTCGAAGGCGCCGGCTCCTACGTCGCCGGTGAGGAGACCGCGCTGATCGCTGGGCTGGAGGGCGGCCGGGGATGTGCCAGGCCCCGCCCGCCGTATCCGACCGAGCGCGGTCTGTGGGATGCGCCGACCGTGGTGAACAACGTCGAGACCCTGGCGGCCGTCCCGTGGATCGTCTCCCGGGGTGGCGAGGCGTACGCCCGGCGCGGGACTACCGAGGAAACCGGGACGAAGCTGGTCTGCCTGTCCGAGCGGTTCGCCCGGCCAGGAGCGTACGAGGTCGAGCTCGGCACCCCGGTGCAGCGGATCGTCACAGAGCTGGGCGGCGGCCTGAAGGACGGCGCCGAGCTCGCTGCTCTCCAGGTCGGCGGGCCCTTGGGTGGCTTCCTCGCCGCCGCCGCGCTGGACGTACCGCTGACAGAGGCCGACCTCACGGCCCGCGGCGCCGCGCTTGGCCACGCCGGGCTGGTCGCCTTCGACCGGCGTGTGGCACCGGAGGATGTTCTGCGGCACGTATGGGAGTTCGCCGCCGCCGAGAGTTGCGGCGCGTGCTCGCCCTGCCGCGTGGGCTCGCGTCGGGGCCTGGAGATGGCCTCGGCGGGCACGGCGCCCGGGGAGGAGTGGGAGCGGCTGTCGCGTCTCCTGGCCGAGGCGAGCCTGTGTGCCTTCGGACGGCGGATCCCTCCTGCGGTGCGCAGCCTCGCCCGCGCCTACGCAGACCAGCTGGCGGGGTGGGACTCATGACCGGGATGAGGATCGAGGTCGACGGCTCGGGCGTCGACGTGCCCGAGGGCGTCTCATTGCTCGCGGCGGTGGGTGAGGCCGGGGTCGAGCTGCCCGCGCTGTGTGACGACGACCGGCTCAGCCCCGCCGGTTCCTGCCGTGCGTGTCTTGTAAGGGCCGACGGGAGGATCGTGGCGGCCTGTGTCACCCCGGCCGCCTCCGGAGCGAGGGTCGAAACGGCAACCGAGGATCTTCGGCAGCTGCGCCGGGACGCGGTGGAGGTCATCGTTTCCGCTCTGCCGCCCCGTGCCCTCGCCGACGCTCCCAGCGAGCTGGCGGCCGCCTGCCGATCACTGGGGATCGGCCCCGAGGCGGCGCGGGGTGCCGGCGGCCGGGGCACGGACGAGTCCCACCCGTATGTCCACCTCGACCGGGTTCTGTGCATCGCGTGCGGCCGGTGCGTGCGCATGTGCTCCGAGGTACAGGGCACTTTCGCCCTCACCCTGGTCGGCCGGGGCTCCGAAACCGTCGTCGCTCCCGGCACCGGAGGGCCCTGGGCCGAGTCCGACTGCGTGGCCTGCGGCGGCTGCGTCGACACCTGCCCCACGGGGGCGATCATCCAACCCGGTCCGGCGCGCGGGCTCACCTCCACGACCCGCCCGGCGGCAGCCCGGACGCGCACCACCTGCGGCTACTGCGGAGTCGGCTGCTCCCTCGATGTCGCCACCCGCGACGGCGAGGTGACGGCGGTGCTGCCCGCCCGGGACGGCCCGGTCAACCGCGGGCACGCGTGCGTGAAGGGCCGTTTCGCCCACGGATATCTCACTTCCCCGGAACGGCTCACCCGGCCCCTGCTGCGTCGCAACGGTCACCTGGAGCCAGTTCGCCGCCGCTCGGGCTGGGGGTCTCCGGGCGCTGTGGGTCATCGGCGAGGACGTGTGTGCTACCGACCCCGACGCGAACCGGGTGGCCCAGGCCCTGGACGCCTGTCCGCTCGTCGTCTGCAACGAGCTGTTCCTGTCCGAGACCGCCCGTCATGCGGACGTCGTGCTGCCGGTCGCGTCCTGGTTGGAGAAGGACGGCAGCTTCGTCAACTTCGACCGCCGGTTTCAGCGGGTGCGGCCCGCCGTCCCCCTGCCGGGCGAGGCCCGTAGCGACTTCGAGGTCGTGCACGCGGTCGCCGCGGCCATGGGCGTCGACCTCGGGTGCCCGACCCCGGCTGACGCCCTGGCCGAGTGCGGACGACTCGCGCCTCTCTTCGCCGGGCTCTCCCACGACCGGCTGGACCGCGAGGGCGCTGTGCCGTGGCCCTGCCCGGACCCGGAACGGCCAGGAGAGGCCAAGCTGTACCGGGAGCGGTTCGCCACGCCGGACGGGCGGGCCCATCTGTCCGCCGCCCCTTATCTCCCGCCCGGTGAGCAGCCTGACGACGACTATCCGCTGGTCCTGGTCACCGGGCGGCGCTGGGCGCACTACAACTCCGGCAGCATGACCCGCCGCGGCGGCAACCTCGGCCTCGATCCCGTCGACTTCCTCGACCTACACCCCAATGACGCTGCCCAGTACGGCCTGGCCAACGGCGAGCCGGTCACGGTGGAGAGCCGGCACGGCCGGGCCTCGCTCGTCGCCCGGATCGGCGAGCAGACTGCCCCCGGCCAGGTCTTCTGCTCCTTCCACTTCCCGGCGAGCGGGGTGAACCGTCTCACCTCCGACCACGCGGACACCGTCACGTCCTGCCCCGAGTACAAGGTCACGGCGGTACGCGTGGCCGCGCCGTGACGGCGACCGGGCGAGGCGTTCGACGATGCGTACCGGAATCCCGTCCTGACGTCCGGAGACGGGGGTCGCGGGCTGGCGGCCCGGAGCGGTACACGCGGCCCTCGACGCGGTTGCGCCAGGACTCTTCGCGTTCGGCGAGCCAGGCCTTGAAAGCGTGCTTGGAGCGGCCTTCGGCCATGCCGACCAGCCGGGCAGGGCCGGAGCCGTCGCGGTTGCCGGTCAGGTCAATGATCACGGTGACGTACTTGTCGCCACGCCTGGTGTGGCGCCACACGTGCTCGTCGACGCCGATCGCGGTGACGTCGTCGAACCGGCCGGTGTCGTCGATGAGGACGCGCCTCCCCTCGGCCAGGACAGCGTCGTTGGCGGTGTTCCAGGCGACCCCGAGCCCTTCGGCGACTCGGGCGACAGTGAGGTGCTGGCAGTCGATGGCTTCAAGCGCCCACCGCAGCCCGCGGCGTGAGAGCTTCGCACGCGGCTCAGCCGCCTTGGTGGTGTCTTGCCGCCACACGTGCCCACAGCCGATGCAGCGATACCGTCGGATCGTGACGTGAAGGATCGTGGGCCGCCAGCCTAGGGGCTCGTGCGCCAGTCGCCGGGGCACGGTGCCACGCGGTGTGCCTTCGCAACCGCAGCGGCGGCACCACTGATCGGACTCGACGACCCGGCACGCGAGAACCGCACGATCCGGGGCGAGTCGCTGACCGGTGGCTTCGAGCCCGAACTCGTCAAGGCGGCAGAACGTATTCATGTCAGCGCGGGCGAAGCCCGCCTCAGGGGTAGCGTCGTGCAACGTCGAGGTCTTCCGGATGGCTTGGTGTAGGAACCCCCGTCCTCGGGAGACCTCGACGCCTACCCCAGCCACCGCCGGTGAGCTGCCATCGCCGGTGGACACAAGTTCCTGACGGTTGATGATCTGAAATCAGCCAGGTGAGGGCGAATCGTCCTGCTTCGGCCCCGGTCGAGCGAAGGTGACCGGGGCCGGAAGTCGAACGGTGGCTTCGGTCCTGGCTTGTGAGCCGTTCAGCTCTGGGGAGTTCAGCGGCCGATGTCGTCCAGCTCGGTCAAGTCCTCATGCGAGAGGGAGAGTCCCGCGCCGGCGATGTTCTCGCGCAGGTGTGCCGTCGATGAGGTGCCGGGGATGAGCAGGATGTTCGGTGATCGCTGCAGCAGCCAGGCCAGTGCGACGGACATCGGTGTCGCCTGCAGTCGAGCGGCGACCGCCGAGAGCGCCGAGGACTGCAGCGGGGTAAAGCCCCCGAGAGGGAAGAAGGGCACGTACGCAACGCCGTCGGTGGCGAGCCGGTCGACGAGCTTGTCGTCGCGGCGGTGGGCGAGGTTGTACAGGTTCTGCACGCACACGATCGGCGCGATGCTCTGTGCCTCGGTGACCTGCTCCTCGGTGGCGTTGCTGACCCCGAGGTGGCGGATCAGGCCCTGCTGCTGGAGTCCGACGAGCGTCTCGAACGCCTCGGCGAGCGAGCCGGGCTGGGGCCCTTCGGCGTTGCCGAGTCGGAGGTTGACCAGGTCGAGTGCGTCGAGCCGGAGGGACGTGAGGTTGTCGTGGACCTGGCGGCGCAGATCTTCGGGTCGCCGGGCCGTAGGCCAGCCGCCCTGTTCGTCGCGGGTCGCGCCCACCTTGGACACGATGTGCAGCGACTCGGGATAGGGGTGCAGTGCCTCGCGGATCAACTCGTTGGTGACGCGCGGCCCATAGGCGTCGCTGGTGTCGATGTGGGTGATACCGACGTCGGCCGCTTCACGCAGAACGGCCAGGGCACCATCGCGATCGGCGGGCGGCCCCATGACCCACGGGCCGGCCAGTTGCATGGCGCCGTAGCCGAACCGGGTGACGGTCAGGTCACCCAGAGTCCAGATGCCGCCGGGAAGGGAGAGGGAGGGTCTGCTCATCGTGTTGCCTTTCGTCGTGCACTTGGGGGTGGCGCCTGCTGCCTCCCTGCATCAGCATTGGAGAGAAACTTCCTGTCGGGAAGTAGGCACTTGGGAGTGCGTAACCCACCCATCGGTGAGAGGTGCGATCAGTGACGACGATGAAGGCAGCCCAGAAGCGGGCTACGGCCAAGGTGGAGTACAACGCGTTCCTGGCAGGGTGCCCCAGCCGGCAGCTACTCAACCGAATCTCGGACAAGTGGGTCGTCCTGATCCTGTGTGCGCTGGGCGGCGACAACAGCCCTGGCCAGCCCGGTGCAGCACACGCAGACGCTCCGAAGGCGATGCGTTACTCCGAGATCGCTCGTCTTCTGGCCGGCGTCAGCCAGAAGATGCTGACCCAAACGCTACGATCGCTGGAGCACGATGGTCTGCTCACCCGTACCGTGACGCCAACCGTCCCCGTCACCGTCTCCTACGAGCTGACCGACCTCGGCCGCTCGCTCCACCACATGACGCGCGGGCTCAGAAACTGGGCGCAGACGCACATGGCCGAGGTCCTCGCAAACCGCGAGAGCTACAACTCTCGCACCTCCTGACGACTCACATCCAACCGTCCAACAGCTCTACATTCTCGGCGCTACACCCTCAACTGCGAAGAGCCGAAAAGGACGTGAAGTTCACCTCCCTGCTGGCCAACCTGGTGATCTTCCACAACACCCTGGACATCGCCGACGTGGTGCGCGAACTGCAGGCCGAAAGCCCGGTCGTCGACCCGCTCGACCTCGCGCAGATCTCCCCGTACCTGACCGAGCACATCAAGCGGTTCGGCGAGTACTCCACCCACGAGCTCGGCATCACCCCCGACGCCTACGACACCCGCCTGGACGTCGACTCCAGCATGCTCGGCGACGACGACAAGGCGGCAGCAGCATGACGAAGCTGGTCTTCATCGCAAGCCAGGTCGCTTGGGATGCCTACAGTGTCACGGTCGGCGAGGGTGACCTCGCCGCTCAGGTCGAACGGTGCTGCCTCAACATCGGCACCGCTCTGGCCGAAGTCGGCGGTTCCTTCGACGACGTGGCGAAACTGACGGTCTACGTCGTCGACCGGACCCCTGACAAGATGCCCCTGCTCATGGAGGGGATCACCCCGGCGGTCACGAAACTGGGCGTCACCCCGGCACCCCTGGCCACCTTGCTGGGCGTTGCGGCGCTGGACGTACCCGAGCACCTGGTCGAGATCGAAGCCACCGCGGTCATCGACTGAACAGGCCCTCTTCGCCCGGGGAAGCTGGCCTTGCTCATGAGTTGTTTCAATGAAGTCACTGGGGCACTTGCCACGGAAGCGTTGGAGTACTTCCGGTGAAAGGCCCTGGTCATATCGCAGACGTCGCTGAATCCGGGGCGTCGCGCCCCTGGTCGCGGTGACATCGTGGGGTTGCCGCAACGAGGATGGCCTTGGATCACGATCGTGTTCCAGGGCCATCCTCGTGCCCGCACGGGCCACGGCAACGAGCAGCAATCAGCTGGGTTCAGCGCTTGGCCACGAAGACGTGCGCGGCACTCTGCGTGGGGAGTTCGGCGGCCTCCTTGCCGCTGCCGACCATCACGCCGCCGGGCGACGGCCTCACGCTCACGACCGCGCCGGGCTGCACCCCGGCGTGCCGCAGGGTGTACATCAGCTGGGGGTCGGTCTGGATCGTCTCCCCGATGCGCCGTACGACCACGCTCGCGCCGTTCGGCCCGGGCTCAAGGTCGCTGAGGCTGACCATGCTCTCGTCGAGGAAGGGATCAGCGGTGCTTTCCTCGCCGAGTTCCTCCAGGCCCGGGATCGGGTTGCCGTAGGGCGACTTGGTCGGGTGCCGCAGCACCTTCAGGAGGCGGCGTTCGACGGCCTCGCTCATCACGTGCTCCCAGCGGCAGGCTTCGGCGTGGACCTGCTCCCACTCCAGCCCGATCACGTCGACGAGCAGGCACTCCGCGAGCCGGTGCTTGCGCATCACGCGCATGGCGTTCCGCCGGCCCTCCTTGGAAAGCTCCAGGTGCCGGTCGCCGGCGACGTGCAGCAGGCCGTCGCGCTCCATGCGGGCGACGGTCTGGCTGACGGTGGGGCCGCTCTGGTTCAGGCGCTCGGCGATGCGGGCGCGCATGGGGACCACGCCCTCCTCCTCGAGCTCCAGGATGGTGCGGAGATACATCTCGGTAGTGTCGATGAGTTGGGACATGCCGTTGGTCAGGCGGGGGTTTCGGCGGTGGCGGTCAGGACCGCGCGGCCGAGGACGTGGCCGGCCATGGTGAAGCCGAGGACGGCCGGGGTGGCGTCGGCCGGGACGCCGATGGAAGCGACGTCGAGGGCGTGCACCACGATGAAGTAGCGATGAGGGCCGTGCCCGGCCGGCGGGGCGGCGCCGATGAAGCGGGCTGCGCGGGCGTCGTTGGGCAGCTGGAAGGCGCCCTCGGGGAGGCCGGAGCCGGTGTCGTCGCCGGCGCCCTCGGGAAGCACGGTGACGGTGGCGGGGATGTCGGCGACCGCCCAGTGCCAGAACCCGGACCCGGTGGGGGCGTCGGGGTCGTAGACGGTGACGGCGTAGCTCTTGGTGCCGTCGGGGGCGCCGCTCCAGGACAGCTGCGGGGAGACGTCCTTGCCGTCGGGGACGCCGAAGATGCCGGAGAACTGCTCGGGCGACCAGGCGGCGCCGTCGGTGATGGTGGCGCTGGTGACGGTGAAGGAGGCCGCCTCGGGGAGGCGGGCGAAGGGGTCGTTGGCGCTCATTGCGTCGTTCCTTTCATGCCGTGCTGTGGGGTGGTGGTGATGTGGCCGACGGGCAGCTCGCAGCGTCGCGTAGCCGCTCCGTCGTCGCCATCTCACCAACCGCTGGATCGACGATAACATGAATAATCGATTATTCGCTGGATCGTCTATGCTGCAGGCATGACCCAGACGGCTCACACCTCGACCTCGTCGGGGAAGCAGATGCTCTCCGAGCAGATCTACGCCCGCCTGCGGGACGCGATCATGAGCGGGCACTACGCCCCCGGTGACGCCCTCAAACCGCAGGACCTCGCCAAGGAACAGGGCGTGAGCCTGGCCGTCGTGCGTGAGGCGCTCGTGCGGCTGGTCGGCGAGGGCCTCGCCGACCGACTGCCCAACCGCGGCTTCGCCGTCCCGGCCTTCTCCGACCGCCGCTGGCAGGAGATCACGGAGGCCCGCAGGACCATCGAACCGGTCGTGCTGCGCATGTCCGTCGAGCGCGGCGACGTCGACTGGGAGGCCCGCGTACGAGCCGCCCACCACCGTCTGGCCCGCACTCCGGCGTACGTGCCCGAGGAGGGCGAGCACTATAGCGGCGCATGGTCCGAAGCCCACCGGCTCTTCCACCGCACCCTGCTGGAGGGGTGCGGCAACCTCGTCCTGCTGGAGACCTTCGACCGGATGTGGACCGCAAGCGAGCTGGCCCGCCGCTGGTCGGCACGCCGCGTCCCCGACCGGGACCACGTTGGCGAGCACCGCCGACTGGAGGAAGCGGCGCTGGCCCGCGACGCCAACACCGCGGCCGAGGTACTGGCTCAGCACCTCACTCTGACTGCGGCCGGACTGACCGACTGCACCCACCACGAACCCGCGAAGGAAGCCTGATCGCCTCGCCATGACCCGATGAGCGACGTGCATCGTGAAGTTGCTGGTCGCGGGTCTGGCGTGTGTGGCCTTCGGGGTGCTCGAGTTGGCGCGTTCTGACCAGCGGCCGTGATGTTGTACGGGGAGAATCGTGGCAACGCACATCGAGCACCGGCGGAGGCCAGATCGTCGATACTGCGGATGGCTCCGGCTAGAAGACCACGCTCCATCGGGGAGAAGGTGACTACCCCGAGCCAGCACGGGGCCGGCGGTCTCATGGTGAAGTGCCGCCAGGTCACGCTTTCACGAGTTCTTTCCTGATCAGGCTCTCGGCGGTTGCGACGATGGCGGCCTCGGGACTGTTGCGGGGCTGCCATCCCAGTACGCGGTGGGCCTTTGCGCTGGTCATCTTCCTGGCGAAGCCGAGATCGGGCACGACCGTACGGAGCTCCTTGTTGAAGAGGGAAACAATGCGTATCACGGCATTGGGGATGGACCGGGCCGGCACGTGCTTGGCTGCGTCTCCGAGGTTGGTTCTGAGGATGGCGCCGATCTGTTTCATCGAGATCGCTGGTCCGCCGGCGGTGAGGAAGCGCTGACCAGCAGCTTCAGGGGTGGTCATGGCCAGCAGGTGCGCGCTTGCCACATCGCGTACGTCGACGATCGGGATCCACAGATCGGGATAGCCAGGCATCGCCCCGTCGAGGCTTCGCTGGATGAGGTGGTTCGATCCGGAGATTGCCTTGCCCATCACGGGTCCCATGACTGCGACGGGAAGGATCGTGGTGAGTTCCGTCGAACCGCCCTCGGCGTCGATGAAATCCCACGCGGCGCGCTCGGAGAGCGTCTTGCTCTTGGTGTACGCGGTGGCACCTGGCCCGTCGAGGACGCTCCAGTCCTCCTCGGTGAACTGGTGGTCGGTGTGCGGGTACCCGTAGGCGACCGCGTGGAACGCAGAGGTGAGGACAACCCGTTTGACACCGGCATCGCGTGCTGCGCGCAGCACGCGCAGAGTGCCTTCACGCGCCGGAACGATGACATCGTCCTCGTTCTCGACATGCTCCACGTGCACGGGAGAGGCCACATGCAGGACAAAGTCGCAACCGGCGACGGCATCAGCCCACCCTGCGTCACGGGTGAGGTCCGCTGTCACGAAACTCAACGCGCCGGCGTTCACCATCCCGGCATCGCTGAGCTGCGTCCGGACCTCGGACTCGCGCCGGAGGGTGCGCACGGTCGTGCGCACCCGGTATCCCTGCTCCAGCAGTTGGAGAATGCAGTGTCCGGCGATGAAGCCGGACCCGCCGGTGACGAGGACGTGAGGCCGCGGCGCGGTCATGTCTGCACCTCCGGGGGCGATGTGGTGATCATCTGTCTTCCTTCCTTGCTCGCCCAGCTCACTGGGTCATTGACAACTGTTCGGGCCATCAAGCAGCCCGGAGCGGAGCCCGCCCGCTGGAGGGCCGGGCGGCTTCGGGCCTTGCCGCGCTGACACCGCCGCCGGTTCGGTGCTGCGGACGTGCTGGGTAAGGAAAAGGGCTGCGCGCTCCAGTGCCTCGTCGGCCTCGTCGAGAACGCCGGCGAAGGACTGGAACACGTGGGGCACGTCGGCGGTGATGTCGAGGATCACACTCACGCCGGCGGTGCGAGCGCGGGCGGCCATGCGGGTCGAGTCGTCCAGGAGGACCTCGTTCGTGCCCGCCTGGAGGAGCATCGGCGGGAAGCCGGTCGGGTCGGCGGACAGGGCCGGGCTCACCATCGGCTGGCGTGGGTCCTGACCCGCGAGGTACAGGGGCGCGATGGTTTTCTTGAGGTACTCGCGGGTGAAGATCGGGTCGATACCCGCCTTGGTGTCCATGCTCTCGCCCGACCCAGTGGCGTCCAGGGAGGGCGAGAAGGCCACGATCGCGGCGGGCAGCGGGAGCCCTGCGCCGCGGGCGGCGAGGCAGGTGGTGACGGTGAGGGCGCCGCCGGCGGAGTCCCCGGCGAACGCGATGGCCGAAGGGTCCTGCCCGCTGTCGAGGAGGGCGCGGTAGGCGCTCAGCGCGTCGTCGATCGCGGCCGGGAACGGGTGCTCGGGGGCAAGCCGGTAGTCCAGCGAGTACGACGTGAACCCGGTTTTGGCCACGACGTGTCCCGTCATTGACAGCGCGGTCTCCGGGGAGCCGGCCACCCAGCCGCCGCCGTGGAAGTACAGGATCGTCCCGCGGCGCGGGTTGTTGTCCGGCGCGACGTGCAGTGCGGGTCGGTCGCCGAGCGTCGTCCGCGTGGTGCGGATGCCGCCCGGCACGATCATCTGGGCCATCATCGACTTGAATCGGTCTCGGAACGCCTCGACCGACTGCGGGCCCCCGGGGCGGGGCTGCCTCAGCATCGCGTCGACCCGGACGCGCTGTTCCCTGCTCATGCGGATCGGTCCATTCGGCCGCCGGTCGTGGTGGCCGGGGTGCGGCTCTCGTGGAGCCAGGTCATTTCGTCCCGGTACTGGGCCTGGACGGCCTCTGGCCGGTCGTCGCCGAGGTGGTCGTCGCCGACCTGGTAGCCCTTGCGGTTCAGGTCCCAGGCCAGGCACCGGTAGGAGGGCCGGCAATCGGCCAGGACCTGCGGGTCGATGTCCAGACGGGTGTTGGGCAGGGCCGGGGTGAGGGAGTCCTTCTCGTAGATCGACGTGATCCGCACGATGCGCCACACCCCGTCAGCCCCGTACCGGGCCCGGTACTGCGAGCGGCAGGCGGAAGCAATGTCGGCCTCGACCCCGTCGACATCGATACGACGCTCGATGACCAGCGGCAGCTCCACCAGCGCGCGGTCCTGATCGATGCGCACGGTTGGCGGGCCCAGGCGGTGGACCGCAAGGTCGCCGCGGCCGGCCATGTCCCGGGTCGCCCGGACGAAGCCGGTGCCACTGCCGGAGAACCAGCTCATGTTCACGACCGAGTCCTCGGCGAAGCAGGCCGCCATCTCCTCGTACCAGCCGCGATCCCGGCTCTGCCGCTCACGCAGTACCAGCTGCGCGAGTTCTTCTGCGCTCATGACGGGCCTTTTTGTCCTTTGCCGACGGGTGACGTGAAGAGGGATTTCAGGGGTTGAGCCGGCCCAACAGGTCGGGCAGCCCGCGGGCGCCGGTGAATCCCCGTGCGGTGACAGCGGCGGAGTCGATACCCGCCTCGCCCATGGCCTGGTCGAACAGCTCCATGTCCAGCGCTTCGACGGCGGAGAGGTGCTCGACGGTGTCGCGGGTGACCATGGTGTTCAGCAGGGTCAGGGCGGCGCTGGAGGCGCTGCCCAGTTTCAGCACCTCGACCAGCTGGGGCACGTTCAGCTTCAGCTGGGTGGCCAGGTCGACGATGTCCACGACGGCGGCCTGGTTCAGCATCAGCAGCGCGTTGTTGAACAGCTTCGCCGTCTGCCCGGCCCCTGCGGCGCCGAGGTGGACGACGTGGCGGGAGAAGGAGGTGAAGACCTTCTCGCACCGCTCGGCCACCGGCTGCGGTCCGCCGACCAAGGTGGTCAGCCGGTGCTCTTCAGCGGCCGGCCGGCCGCCGCTGACCGGGGCGTCCAGGACCTCGACGCCGGCCGTGGCGCACACCTCGGTGAGCCGCACGGCGGCGCTGGGCAGGCCCGTACCGTGATTGACGACGACCGCCCCCGGACGCAGCCCGTCCAGCAACTGCTCGGCCACCCGCAGAACGTCGTCGTCCGTGCCGACGCACAGGGCGACGATGTCGCTCGCGGTGGCCAGGTCCTTGATGTTGTTGTGGCGGACGTGCGGCACACCGCTCAGCCCGTCCAGGGAAACGGGCCGCCGGGCCCAGGCGTGCAGGGGGAAACCGGCTTCGGCGATGGCCCTCGCCATGGGCAGGCCCTGGTCGCCCAGTCCGATCCAGCCCACTGCGGGGGCGGCAGATGTTTCTGTCGCTGTCATGCCTCCACGATGGGCACAGAACACAGGGACAGGCAGTAGCCCCGCCTTCATAGGACTGCCAGTACCAGGCGCGCCTTTTGGCACATAGGCAAGACTGTTCGGTATGGCAACGACAGAACTCGGCGCAGCCCTGCGGCGATGGCGTGACCAGGTCTCACCCGAGACGGCGGGCCTTCTCGCAGGCAGCCACCGCCGCGCCGCGGGGCTGCGGCGCGAAGAGCTTGCCCAGCTGGCCGGTATCTCCGTCGACTACGTCACCCGTCTCGAACAGGGCCGGGCCACCAGCCCCTCCGCGCAGGTCGTCGAAGCCCTCGCCCGGGCCCTGCGGCTCACCAGCAGCGGGCGCGCCCATCTCTTCCAGCTCGCCGGTCTCGTTCCCCCGGGCCCGGAGAAGGTCCCGGCGTACATCACGCCCAACGTCCAGCGGATGCTGGACCGGCTCACCGGCACACCCGTCGTGGTCTTCGACGCCGCATGGACCCAGCTGCTCGCCAACCCCCTGTACACGGCGCTGATGGGGGAATGGCACGGCAACGACCTCAACGCCGTGTGGCGCAACTTCCTCGGCACCGGCACCCGCGTACGTCACACCCCCGAATCCCGGGGCGCACTACGTGCCGCGCAGGTCGCCGACCTGCGCAGAACAGCAGGCCGCTACCCGGCCGATCAGCAACTGCAGCACCTCATCTCCCAACTGCGTATCAAAAGCGCCGAGTTCGACGCACTCTGGGAATCCGGTGCCGTCGGCCAGCACCAGTCCGCCCGCAAGACCATCGACCACCCCCACGTCGGCGCTCTCACGCTGGACTGCGACGTTCTCGTCGTCGCCGGCAACGACCTGCGCATCATGATGTACACAGCCGAACCCGGCAGCCAGGACGCCGAACGCCTCGCGCTCCTCGCCGTCATAGGCACCCAGGCACTCACCGGATAGCCGACAATCCGTCGGCCATTACTCATGCGGAGCCTCACCCTGGCGAGAACGCACGAGCTGCCGACGCCTCAACCGTCGGCGGCGAGGCGGCCCAGCCACTCCCTCAGCAGATGTTGCTCCGCGCTGCTGAGGGTCGTCTGTTCGGGCAGCGCTGCGCGCAAGGCGCGGGCGGCACCCGCCGGGCCCGCGTCCTGCACGGACGGCCGTTGATTGGTTACGGCGGCGACCATGGACTCCCGCAGAGTGGTCAGAAGGGCCGGGTTGCGCCGGTGCTCCGGCAGGGACAGCCAGGTGAGCACTGCGCCGCGCGCTGTGGCATGGATGATCTGGGCCGCGAGTTCCTCGTCGACGCGGAGCCAGCCGCCGGCGGCGAGGCGCCGGATACGGCCCATCAGGATCTCCACGCCAGCCTTGAAGGCGGCCGAGGTGGCCCTCGTGGGCTCGCTGTACATCAGTGTGTACAGCGCGGGATTGGCCAGGCCGAACTCAACCGCGACATCCCAGCCGGCTCTCAGGTCCTCGACGGGGTCCCGCGGGTCGGGGTCGACGTGCTTGGTGGCGAGAAACGCGGCGAAGCCGTGCTCGGCCACCGCGTCGAGCAGCCCGTCCTTGTCGCCGAACAGCCGGTAGATGGCCGGCGGCTGCAGGCCCGCCGTTTCAGCGACCGCGCGGGTGGTGACCGCGTCGCGACCCCCTCGCGTCAGCAGGTCGATGGCGGCCTCGATGACCCGCTGTCGGGCCTGTTCGCGACCGATGGCCGCAGCGTCGGAAGCGCTGCTCCCGCTAGGTGGACGTGGTGACATGTATCAACGATACCGCATTAGTGGTTCCATCGTTAGTATCGATGATACGCTTGGAATGATTCCACTGGAAACTGGGCGCAGAGGAGCATCGCATGTCCGACCGACTGCGGATCATTGCACTGGAAGAGCACGTCGTCCTGCCCGCGATCATGGAGGCGTGGTCGCGGTCCGGGGTGGCGGAGCTGCCGAACCTGGGGTTCGGCGACAGCCCCGTCGCCCAGCGACTGCGTGACACCGCGGAGACGAGGCTTGCGCACATGGACGACCAGGGAGTCGACGTGGCGGTGCTGTCGATCTCGTCACCGGGCGTGCAGAACCTGCCCGCCTCGGATGCGGTCGCCGCGGCCCGCGACACCAACGACCAGCTCGCGGAGATTGTGGCCGCCAACCCCGACCGGTTCCAGGCGTTCGCGGCGATCCCGACACAGTCACCGTCGGCCGCGGCCGCGGAGCTGGAGCGGGCGGTCACCGAGCTGGGCTTCCCGGGCGCCATGCTCTACGGGCGCACCGGATCCAAGCTCGCCGACGACCCCGAGTACGACGACCTGTACGCCGCTGCGGAGCGGCTGCAGGTCCCCCTCCACTTCCATCCGCAGATGCCTGTGCAGGCGGTGATGGACGCCTACTACTCCGACATCGGCCCCATCGGGACCGCGCTGGCAGGGCCCGCGATCGGCTGGTACTACGACCTGGGCGTGCAGTACCTACGGATGATCTTCTCCGGTGTCTTCGACCGGTACCCCGATCTCCAGGTGATCGCCGGCCACTGGGGAGAGGTCGTGCTCTTCTATCTCGACCACACCGGGTTCTTCGCCGACGCCGGTGGCCTGGCTCGCCCGCTCGCCGACTACTTCAGGCAGAACTTCTGGGTCGCCGGCAGCGGCACCGTCAGCCCCCGCTACCTCCGCTGGACAGCCGAAGTCGTGGGGACCGAACGGATGCTGTACTCCACTGACTACCCCTTCACCTATGGGTTCCGCCCCGGTGGCTTCCCCTTCGTGGACACCAGCGCCGGCGTCGCCCGGTCCTTCCTGGAGGACGCCCCCTTCACCGACGAGCAGAAGGCCGACATCGCGCACCGTAACTGGGAACACCTCACGTCCCGCGCCACAAACCACACCCGGCCACCTGGGCCAGGCCTGTCACACGTCTGACCAGGCCCTGCCATCACGAGGACCACCGCACCTGTCGACCAGGCAGCGGTGAGCAACGGCGTCCTCGCCGAAGCGGGATCAGCTGTTGGGCATCTTCGCTCGCCAGCCGCGCCGGCGAATCCGCCGCCTTCGACCCGACACTGACCAACCCTGCTCGGTCGTGAGCCCATCGCCCTGGGCTCACTGCTGCGCGAGCATCTGTGCGGAGAAGGAGCCGCCGTGGACAGAGGCCGTCATGGTCGACACCAGCGGCTCCCTGGAGGCTGCGGTCTTCCAGGCACTGGCTGCCGTACGCCCGTACGGCACCGGCCAAGCCCCGGTCTTCCGCCAGCCCTACATGGAGCCGGGCTAAGGCGGAAGTCGGACCGTCGTTGTCCTTCAACCGGGGTCAAGCGGCTCTCTGAAGGCTGGCCCTTGTTGTCTGCGAGTCTTCGAGATCCATCGACCGGGCGCCACGGCGTGGAAGCCCCTGCGGTGAACCAATCCGGTCACGGCACAGGGCACAGATCAGGCCTTCTTGACCACACTGGACTTGAGCTGCATGGCTCCGAAACCGTCGATCTTGCAGTCGATGTCGTGGCCGTCGACTCCGTCGACCAGCCGGATGTTGCGCACCTTGGTGCCGGCCTTGATTCCCGAGGGGCTCCCCTTGACCTTGAGCGCCTTGACCACAACCACGGAGTCGCCGTCCTGCAGCACATTGCCGACGGCGTCCTTGACGACCCGCTCGCCGGCGGCGTCGCCGCCCTCCGCACCGCTCTCGGCGGGAACCCATTCGTGGCCGCACTCCGGGCACACCACGAGGGCGTTCATCTCATAGGTGTACTCACAGGAGCACTTCGGGCAGGGCGGAAGAATCTCATTCATCCCATCAGGATATCCGGCCTCAGCCTCACCCCAACGGACTCCTGGTCGAGGTCATCGACTTCGGCGCGGTCGAGGCCGCCGCCCCGGTCGTGAAGGCGCTCAAGGGGCTGCCGGACCTGATCGGCCGGAAGAAGGTCGGTGCGGAGGAGGTTGCCTCCGACCTGGTGACCGGCTCCTGGCGGCGGCCGGTGTTCGCCAACCCCAGCCTGCCGCACGGCGTGGTCGACAAGGCCATCACCGAGGCCCGCCACCGCCTCGCCCGGAAGATCTTCTTCGGGCAGCGCGGCGAACTGCGCCAGCACTACCTCGAGGGCATGGAGGACCAGATCGGCGCCCTCGGTCCGGCGCTCAACGCCGTGGTGCTGTTCAACAGCCTCTACATCGACGCCGCCGTCAAGCAGCTGGCCGCCGACGGCTTCCCCGTCACCGGCGAGCTGCTTGCCCGGCTCTCCCCGCTCCAGTACGACCACATCAACTTCCTGGGCCCGTACGCCGTCACGCGGCCGCCGGCGCCGGGCCTGCGGCAACTGCGCGACCCGTACAGCGACGACGAGACGGACGACGGCGAGGACAGGTAGCCGCGGGCCCGTACCGGTGAACAGCGGTCCGGCCCGGAGCCACCACCTGCGCCCCCGGGCCGGACCGTTCTGTGCGAGCGAGGCTCAGTCGGTGGGCAGGATGCGCAGGTGCGGCCGTTCCTGAGTCAACGCCGGTGGGCAGGCAAGGGGCGGAGCGGGATCAGAAGAGTTCGACGGCCGAGCCGACGTGCACCGACCGCCTGCCGTCCGTCTGACAAACCACCATCGCGAGCAGGCCCGGTCGACGACCGGGCCTGCTCGTACGAGATGCAACTACCGCATACAGAACGGCGATTCTGCTAGTGTCCTCCACAAGAAGAATGTGGATTCCTTTTGTGGGAGGTGTTGTGCCTCGGCTCACCGACGCGCGCAAGGAGCTCCGGCGTACTCAGATCGCCGAGGCCGCCGTCCGTTGTTTCAGCCGCAACGGGCTGGAGCGGACCTCGATCGCCGACATCACCGCCGAGTCCGGCCTCTCGGCCGGCTCGATCTATGCGCACTACCGCAACAAAGCCGACCTGGTCCGGGCCGCCGCCCGCGAGGTGCTCGCCAAGCGCGCCGACGTCCTCGGCGAGTACGCCGCGGCCGACGCCCCACCCGGCCCCGACGAACTGCTCTCTCGCCTGATCGCCGCGATCGACCCCGCCGAGGCCCGGGTCGGCGTGCAGACCTGGGGTGAGGCGACCACCGACCCGGCCATCCACGGCATCGTCGTCGACATGACCGACCGGATGCGCGCAATGCTGCGCGACTGCGTCACGGCGTGGCTGGTCAAGGTCGAGCACCACGAGCTGGCCGAGGCCCGGGAGCGCGCCGTCCCGATTGCCCACCGGGTCTTGGCGCTCTACCAGGCCGAACTGCTGTACACCGCCTTGCGAACACCGACCGAGGAGACAGCGTCATGACCACCGCGACTGCTTCGTTCGCCGCCCGCACCGTTCTCAGGATCGGCTACGGCGCGTTGCAGCTCGAGCGTCTGCACGACTGCCGCGGCGAGGCCGTCGCGCTGCTGCGCCGCGCGGTCGAGCTGGGCGTCGACCACGTGGACACCGCCCAGTTCTACGGCTTCGGTTTCGCCAACGGCGTGATCCGCGAGGTGCTGCGCCCCCAGGACGGCGTCCTGGTCGTCACGAAGGTCGGCGCCGACCCCGACCCGGGAGGGCAGCTGCCGTTGCGTCTGGCGCAGCGGCCCGAGCAGCTGCGCGCAAGCGTCGAGGACAACCTGCGCAGCCTCGGCGTCGACCAGCTCGCGGTCGTCAACCTGCGCCGCCTCGACTCCGGCCCCGGGCTGCGTCCCGAGGGCGACCAGGTCGTCGACCTCGACGACCAGCTAGCGGTGATGACCGCCCTGCGCGACGAAGGCAAGATCGGCGCGATCGGTCTGAGCAGCATCACCGTCGACGTCCTGCGCCGCGCCCTGCCGGCCGGCATCGTCTGCGTGCAGAACGCCTACAGTCTCGTCTCCCGCGATGACGAGGACATGCTGCAGCTGTGCGTGGCCGAGGGCATCGCCTGGGTGCCGTTCTTCCCGCTCGGCGGGGCCTTCCCCGGCCTGCCCAAGGTCACCGACGAGCCGACGGTGCTCGCCGTGGCCGAGTCCCTGGGCGTCACGCCCTCCCAGGTCGGCCTCGCCTGGCTGCTGCACCACGCCCCGAACGTGCTGCTCATCCCCGGTACCGCCAACGCCGCCCACTTGGAGGCCAACATGGCGGTCAGCGAGATCACCTTCGACGCCGTGACCCGCGCCACCCTCGATGCCATCGAGTCCCGCTCCAACGAAGTCCCGATCGGCTGACTGGAACCAACGCGGCCCGGGCCGCGACCACACCCCACGCCGGACACCCTGACGAACCGCCAGGCCACGCCGGGAAACCCCGCTCTACCAGGCTCCAAGGACGGATCATGAAGGCCATCATCTACCGCGACAACGGCGCCCCCGACGTTCTCCAGTTAGTCGACCGTGACCTGCCGGCGCCCGGCCCCGGCGAGGTTCGCGTCCGGGTCGCCGTGTCCGGGGTCAACCCGACCGACTGGCAGGCGCGCTCCGGCGCCGGCCACCCCAAGCACTTCTCCGAGATCACCCCGCACCTCGACGGCGCCGGCACGATCGATGCTATCGGTGAGGGGGTCGACCAGAGCCGGGTCGGTCAGCGGGTCTGGCTGTTCATGGCCGCCGCCGGGCGGCCCACCGGCACCGCCGCCGAGTTCACCGTCGTGCCCGCCGAACAGGCCGTGCCGCTGCCCGATGAGGCCGGCTTCGACGTCGGCGCCGCACTCGGAGTCCCCGCGTTGACCGCGCACCGCGCGCTCACCGTCGCCGAGGACGGGCCGCGTCGGCTGCGGCCCGGGGCACTCGACGGGAAGGTAGTGCTCGCCGCGGGCGGGGCCGGAGCGGTCGGGCACGCGGTGATCCAGCTCGCCCGATGGGCCGGCGCTACCGTAATCAGCACGATCAGCAGCCCGGAGAAAGCCCGGCTGGCCACCTCCGCCGGAGCCCACCACGTGATCAACTACCGCGAGGGCGACCCGGCCGCCGAGATCCGCAAGATCGCCCCGGACGGCGTCGACATCGTCGCAGAGGTGGCGCTGGGCACGAACCTCGCACTGGACCTGGCCGTGCTGCGAACCCGCGGCACGATCTCGACCTACGCCAACGACGGTGGCAAGCCGGTCGAACTGAACGTGCTGCAGAACATGGTGCTGAACACGCGCCTCCAGTTCCTGGTGCTCTACACGGCCGGTCCGGAGGCACGCGCCGCGGCCGCCCAGGACGTCGCCGCCGCAGTACGCGACGACGCGCTGCCAGTCGGCGAGGAGCACGGCCTGCCCCTGATCCGCTTTTCCCTCGACCGCACCGCCGACGCGCACCGAGCGGTCGAGAGCCACGCGGTCGGCAAAGTCCTGGTGGACGTCAGGTCCTGACGTCCAGTCGGAGGCGCAGCGCGCCCGCGCCCTGCTCCTGGAACTGGAGCGCCTCCACAACCACGTCGCCGGCCTCGGCATGCTCCGCAACGTCGGTCACTCCGTCCTCAACGCCCACGCCAGCACGTACGCGAACAACTCCTGCGCCTCAATGCTCCTGGTAGCGGGCAATGTCCGCCGGATCCGACACTCGCGTCGCGATCCCGGTGACGACCACGCTCCAGCCCGTGCGGGAGGCGGGGTCGAGCTCATCGGCCTCGTACGCCACGACCTCCGGCGCCATGGTGCTGCCCAGCAGCATGGACCCCTCATGCGTGCGGATCACGATGCTCCCGTCGTCCACGAGATGGTTGACCGGCCGGATGGCCGGCAGCGCCCGGTCGGAGAAGGCGACACGCCCCACAGACACACTCCCCAGCAGATCCAGGGCCTCTTCCCGGCTCAGTTGCACCATACGGGCACCGGGCCGCAGGCCGGAGGTCACGGCCGACCTCCGTCCATTGGCATCCGCCGCGCGCCCGCGGGCCAGAGCACATCGACCTCGATACGACGCCCGCATGCGAAGGCCACCATATGGGCCGTCACATCACGGCCTCTCGACGCCGAGCCGTCCCACACCGCCAGAACCCGCGTACATGTTTGGAGCAGCTTCTCGTCCGCGCCGATGCACGAAGCGCGGCTGGCCGGGTCGTACTCCAGCAAACGCGCCTGATCCGACAGGAGCAGAAGCTCCCCAGCCGCCCTTCGATCCCCCTCCCGAAGGGGAACCGGAAAGCGCGCCTTCGCGGGCAGAACGGTCACCAGAGCCAGTCCGGCTGCCCGAGCTGCCCAAGCTGCCCGCCCGAACGCGACCGGAAGCCCTCGACCAGCCCGCACCACCCTGGCCCTCCCCGCCTGCGCGAATCGGGACAGCCGCGACCTCAGCTCGGCCTCAAGCACCGCCAGCGTCAGCGCCGTGAGATCAGGATGACCCACCACCGCGATCACCTACGCTGCCCCCTACTCTTCTGTACTGGCGCCCCTGCCACCCCTGCGGGCAGGACTATGGACGACTGCACGCGAGAACCAACGAAGCGCGACCCCCACAGCCCACTGCGCTGATGGTCCCAACCGCGGGCGCCGCGGTCGAGGGCCGCACGGCCCATCACCGGGGACCATGCGCCCCATGCGCAAGGCGCCCCGCAGGCTGGTCAGCGCACTACTTCTGTGCGTGCTCACCGACGTAGAACAGCAGCCGCACGAAGCCGGCAAACAGATGCGTCGCGAAGACATACACGAAGACGCGCAGCATCACGCCACGCTCCTTCCACCGCTCCACATCCTTCTGCTCGCGCCCTTCGCGTGCCGCCTGTTCCGTCATGTCCTCACTCACAGCCATACCTCTCGTCGGACCTCTGCGAAGGAATCTGGAACCGCACAAGCATCACCTCGCCGTCACGGCCCACAGCGGGCTCCGCGCTCACATATCCGTCGTAGTCGGCAGCCAGCTCAGCCACCACACGCAAGCCCTGGCCCGGCCCGTCCCGTTCCAGGCACGGCAGGCGAGGATCGGCGTCGGCGACGCCGATCACCAGCTGCCCTGCGCCGGTTGTGATCCCGAGTCGGTCACCGGAGTGTGCGCAGCGTGCCGCATCACGTTGGTGACCAGCTCGCCGACCACCAGCAGCACCGCATCAGCGAACGCCGTCCGTGTCGGGATGCCGGCCTCCGACAGGCTCTCGGTCACGGCCCTTCAATCCTGTCCCCTGGGCGCGCTGCGACTACAGCTTGCGGCACTCGACTGAGCTGGAGCGACCAGCTCGGCCGGGCAGAGAGAAGGGAACCAGTCACACGTCGCCTGCTGTACGGTGGCTCATAGGGTGCCGGCCGGCTCCTTGGACACCAGGCCGTCCAGAGCGGCGCCCGGGAATCCGGCCGCCGACACGACGGCTTCGACCGGTCGACGCCCGTCGAACCCGGAGTGGGCCCGCCAGTCGTCACGTGCGCGGGGGGCCGTTGCGGAATCGAGTAGCCAGGTGACGGCTCCGCACACCCGGTGTAACTGGATGCGGGACATGAAGCGGCGACGGCTGAGTTCGCTCCTGTGACGCGGCCAGGGGGAAAGTCGTCGGCCCTCAGTCCGGGGATCCATCAGAAGGCGGCCACCACAGGGGGACGCGGTCCATGACGAATCCCCCAAGCGCGCCACCTGGTCCTTGAGATGCGGCTATTCGGCTTTGCCGAAGTCCCGGATCTCCTGGGCCTCCTGCGCCGACAGTTCGCGAGGGACCTCGCCACGGCCGAGTTTCGCGCTTTGGACGTGGTGGCGGATGTCGTCGACGATCTCGGGGTTGGCCAGGGTGGTGACGTCGCCGACGTCGGCGAAGTTGGAGATCCCGGCGATCACCCGGCGCATGATCTTCCCCGAGCGGGTCTTGGGCATGTCGGGAACGATCCACACGTTCCGCGGCCGGGCGATCTTCCCGATCTCCCGCTCGATGGCGGCCGCCACCTTGTGCTCGATCTCCGGGTTCGGCGCGAGGCCGGGGTTGAGCGCGACGTACATCTCCACGACCCGCCCACGCATCTCGTCCATGACCGGGACAGCGGCGGCCTCGGCGACCTCCTCGGCGGTGAGGGCCGCCGATTCGAGCTCCTTGGTGCCGAGCCGGTGGCCGGCGACGTTGATCACGTCGTCGATGCGGCCGAGGATCCGGAAGTAGCCGTCGGCCGCCTGGACGGCGCCGTCGCCGCACAGAAACGGCCAGTCGTGCCAGTCCGTGCTGTCCGGGTCCTTGCAGTAGCGGCGGTAGTAGATGTCCACGAAGCGGTCGGGCTGGCCCCAGACGGTCTGCAGGACGCCGGGCCAGGGGTTGCGGATGCAGATGTTGCCGGCTTTGCCGCTGCCGGCCTCTACGACGTTGCCGTCCTCGTCGTAGATCACCGGGTAGATCCCCAGCACCCCCGGGCCGCAGCTGCCGGGCTTCATCGGCTGCAGGGCGGGCAGCGTGCTGCCGAGGAAGCCACCGGTCTCGGTCATCCACCAGGTGTCGACGACGGCTGCCTCGCCCTTGCCGACTTCGTTGTGGTACCAGCGCCACACCTCGGGCTCGATGGGTTCGCCCACCGTGGTCATGTGCTTGAGGTGATAGTCGTATTTCGAGGGCTCCTGCGGGCCGACCTTGCGCAGCATCCGGATGGTGGTGGGTGCTGTGTGGAAGATGTTCACCCCGAGCCGTTCGGCGATGCGCCAGCAGCGGCCGGCGTCCGGGTAGGTGGGCACGCCCTCGTACAGCACGCTGCTCGTGCCGAGCAGAAGCGGGCCGTAAACGATGTACGAGTGTCCGGTGATCCATCCGATGTCGGCGGCGCACCAGTAGGTGTCCTCAGGGTGGATGTCCTGGTAGTACTTCGAGGTGCCTGCGACGTACGCGAGGTAGCCGCCGGTGGAGTGCTGGCAGCCCTTGGGGCGGCCGGTGGTGCCGCTGGTGTACATCAGGAACAGCGGCGCCTCGGCGGGCATCGAGACGGGCTCGACGCTGTGGCCGCGGTAGTCGGCCAGGATCTCGTCGACGAAGAAGTCGCGGCCTTCGACCATCGGACTCTTCGACGCGTACTGGCCGTGGTGGCGCCGCCAGACCAGTACCTTGTCGACCTCCTGGCCGAGCCGGTGGGCGGCCGCCACCGCTTCGTCCGCCTTGGCTTTGTGGTCGACCAGGGTGCCGCCGCGGTAGTAGCCGTCCATGGTCACCAGGACCCGGCTACCGGAGTCGGCGATCCGGTCGCCGCAGGCCGTGCCGCTGAACCCGCCGAACACCTCGGAGTGGATGACGCCCAGCCGGGCGCAGGCCAGCATGGAGACCGGCAGCTCCGGGACCATCGGCAGGTGGAAGGTGACCCGGTCGCCAGCGTCCACGCCGCAGAAGCCGCGCAGCAGGGCGGCGAATTCGTTGACCTGCCGGTACAGCTCCTGGTACGTGATCGTCCGGGTGTCCTGCTCCTCGGGCTCGGGCACCCAGATGAAGGCGGCCTTGTTCCGGCTGGTGGCCAGGTGCCGGTCGACGCAGTTGTAGCAGGCGTTCAGGCGGCCGCCGACGAACCACTTCCAGAACGGCGGTCGGCTGGTGTCCAGCGTCGTATGCCAGTACCTCTCCCAGGTGAGCAGGTCGGCGTACTCCCGGAAGCACTCGGGAAAATGCTCCTCGCCGAAACGCTCGATGATGGCCGGGTCGCCAGCGTTCGCCTGGGCGACGAACGCGGCCGGCGGCCGGTAGTAGTCCTCTTCGCGCCAGTGGACAGCGATCTGTGCCTCGGAAAGCTGCGGCTGTGGTTCTGCTGCCATGGGTTCGACCTCCCACTGGAATGGCCGCGGCGGCGGGGCGCCGGCCCGGCCGTTAACCGTCCGCGAGCAGTCCCGCGCAGCCGCAGAATTCGTGCAGCGCGGCCCCACAGTCGCACTGGCGGGCGAACGCCGCGACATCGCCCCGGTCCAGGGAGTCCCAGCACAGCTCGTCGGTCAGCGCCATCGCGCGAACCAGTACGGGTCCGAGTGCGGCAGGCGACGTGGCCTCGGCCTCGCGGCGCAGCCGCGCTGCCTCGCGCAGGTGTGTTTGATCGGTGGCTGCGCTCTGCAGCTGGGCAAGGAGTACCGATGTCTCGCCGATGAGGTACTGCTGCGTCATGGCGACCGCCGCCCCGCGATTGGCTCTTCGTGCACCGGCTGCGATGCACCTCCGAAGAGTCTTCAGCGTATCGCCGGGGGCACTTCCGGGCCATGACAGCCGCGGGCGGACGTTGCTGTTCAACGGCGCCCTCGCTCCGGCGCCCGATGCCCTGGCCCACTCCTGCGGCGACACACCCGGCTGCGGGTCAGCCCGCGGCGGGGCCGCGCTCACCACGGACGGTCTGGGTGACGCGCCACAGCCGCTGCGGCAGGCCGCCCTCCTCGAAGGCCTGGACCTCGTGAAGGCTCCATCCCGCGGCGAGTGCGTCGACCAGACCGTGTGGGAAGAGTGGAGGGCGCAACCGCCGAGGCGTCCGCGAGCGGCAGCGGCTCGCGCACGCCGTGCACCGCTGTGGTGACCCGCTCGGACACGCCTTGGACACTGGCGGCCTCGGGCGGTTACTTCAGGCCGACCGGGCTGAAGTCGGTGGCCACCACGGTGAAGCCCTCGCGGGCGAAGTACAGCGCGTCACGGCCGTGCCCGGCTCCAGCACCTCCCGGGCACCGGCGGTGCGGAAGACTGTGGCGGCGTGGACGGCAGGCTCGGACGGCTCCTCGCCGTACATACCGGGATGCTCGCCGTAGGTCTGCTGCCGACACTTCCTCCACCCCCTGGCTGATCGAGCTGGTGCCATCCGGATGCCTGCACGTCTCCCAGCTCGTCACCCACACCTTCGGCCTCAGCAGACGGAGATGCCTACGAGGTCTTCTCCCAGGGCGCCAACACTGGTGCCCTCAAGGTCGTACTGCACCGCGAGTGACGCGCCCAGGCCCAGGCCCGAGCGCCCTCGGCAAGTTGTGCCGGCTGATCGGTTTCTGCTGGCTGTGACGATCCCCCTGGAAGCCAGGCCCGCTACGGGAACGGGGCTGGTCGGCCCTTCGATCTGCACCGATCGGCCCTGCTTCTCGCCTACGAGTAGTGGTGCTATGGAACTGAGCCGAGGGCACCCCGGCAGACACGGGGAAGCGGAGAGTGGCAGCCCTCGGCTCGACGATGCCGGGAGCCTGCCGCCACCCGACCGGGCTGGACCACCGGGTCTTCCGTGCCGAGAGACCCCACCCGTCAGATGCGCTGTTGTGCACCCTCACAGCCCCGTCTCGAAACCGGATGGGCCAGTCGCAATGCGGCACGGGGCAGGCTCGGCAACTCTGGAGGCAGAGGCAGGCGTCGGGAGGAGCCGCCCCATGCACTGGGAGACGATCCACAAGGACACCTCACCGGGCGTCACACCGAATCTCGCCGACTACGACCAGGTCCGTTCGGAGGAGCACCCGGCGGTCGCGGAGGCCGGCGTGATCGGACGGCCGGACCCCGTCGCAGGGAACATCGTCAAGGCGTTCGTGTCGCTGCAGCCCGGCACGGAACCGACGCCCGTGCTGGAACGTGAGCTGCTCGCCCGCGGCATCCCGGCGGACGCCGTCATGGCCGAGATGTACGGCAAGACGACCGGCTGCAGCGGGGGCCGGGGCGGTTCCATGCACCTGTGCGACGCGAGCCGCCGCTTCTACGGCGGCAACGCCATCGTCGCCGGCGGTCTTCCCCTGGCCGCCGGTCTCGCCCTCGCCGACCGGATGCGCGAGCAGCCCCGCGTCACCTGCTGCTTCTTCGGCGACGGAGCCTTCGCCGAGGGCGAGTTCCACGAGACGGCGAACCTCGCAGCCCTGTGGAATCTGTCGCTGCTGCTCATCTGCGAGAACAACCTCTACGCCATGGGCACAGCTATGGAGCGCCACGAGGCACAAACCGACCTGGCCATGCGCGCCGCCTCGTACGGCATGGTCGCCTGGGCCGTGGAGGGCATGGACGTCGAAGCCGTCGAACAGGCCGCCCGCCGAGCCGCCGAAAGCATCCGGGCAGGAGCCGGACCACACTTCCTGGAGGCGCGCACCTACCGCTTCCGCGCCCACTCCATGTACGACCCCGACCGCTACCGGGACAAAGCAGAGGTCGAACAGTGGAAAGGCCGGGACCCGATCAACCGGCTCATCGAGCACATGCGCACGAACGGCGAGCTGGACGACAAAGAGCTCGCCCGGATCGAGCAGCAGGTCACGGGGGAAATCGACCGCGCCGTCGAAGCAGCTGAGCAGGCACCCGAAGAGCCGATCGAGAACCTGCTCCACCATGTCACCAGTGCTTCGGCGGAGGTGAGCTGACCATGGGCACCGCCCAGCCGGAGGAGAGGAAGACCACCTACCGGGAAGCGATACGTGAGGCCCTGCGGGAGGCACTGCACTCCGACGACCGCGTCTTCCTCATGGGCGAGGACGTGGGCAGGATCCTCAGCTTCGTCGAGATCCTCAGCGAACGGACCGGTGTCCGCATCGACGATGAGGACACACCGCGACTTACCACGTTGTCCGACAGCGCCGACTTCCTCGCCGGCCGTACAGAGTGAGGAGGGCCCACGATGACTGAGAACGTCGCCCCGAACGAGCACGAAAGGTTGCGCGTCCTTGAGTCCCAGGTGCAGGTTCTGGCCCAGGCCGTCCGAGCACTTGCCGAAGGGCTGGAGGAAATCCCCTCGGAGGACACGGAGATGGAGAAGCAGGCCGCCCGCGGCGCACGGCTGGCGCACGAACTCCTCCTCTCTCAAGGACTTTAGGAGTCGGCTGATGAGGGTCTCCGAGCCAATGAGTTCTCCGGCGGTGTCCGTTCCGACGCGGACGCCGCTGGGACAGGTGGCCAGTCAAATGGCTGACCACGGGGTCGGCTCCGTGATGGTCACGGAGGGCGGGACACTCCGCGGCATTGTCACCGACCGCGACCTCGCGGTGCGCGCGCTGGCAACGGGTCTGGACGCGGACGAGATGGTGGATACGGTGATGACCTCGCCCGTGATCACAGTGGACGTGACCGACGACATCCACAAGGCCTACCGGGTGTTCCGCAGATCCGGGTTCCGTCGCCTGCCCGTACTGGACGGACACCGGGTCGTGGGCGTCCTGACCGTGGACGACATGCTCATAGACGTGTTCCAGCGGTTGGCCGACCTGCTGGGCCCGGTCGCCTGGAGCGTCATGGAGGAACCTCCCGGGCCGCCCACTCGAGACACGCCCTCTCACAGTTGCGTCCGGCAGCGGTTACGTAGCGACGCCGGGATTCACCGAGGGCACAGCGCAGAGGCCGGGCGCCACCGCCACCGCCACTGCCACCGAGGACCCGAACGCGCTGGAAAGGGCCCACGGCGACCGAGACGCCCACTCGCCCGGGACCTCCCAGGGTGCGCAGCCGTCGTCTGCCTCCCTCCGGCGGGCTGTTTCGCCCGACCTGGCTTTCCAAGATCGTCCCATCGTCCCTTTTCGGGTTACCCCGGCGACGCCCCCGCGGTACCCGTACCCGGCTCGGGGCGGCCGAGCCAGGAGACGAACAGCCCATCGGGATCCCAGGTGGCGCGGAGGTCGTCGAGGCGTCGGAGGTTCTCGTCGGTCACGAAGCGGTGGGGCGGTTAATCGGGTTCTCGTCGGCCAGCTGGATGCCGCTGGAGTACGGTTCCCAGGCACGCATGTGGTCCGTCACCCAGTCCGTGTACCGCTGAGCGCCGGCCGGATCGATCCAGGCCGCGTACAGCCCGTAGTACAGCTCGTCCTCCACCGAGTAGGCCATCGACGGGCGTTCGGGCTGTCCCTCGCATCCTCCCCAGTTGCAGACCACCATGTGCGCCGGTGCGGGGCCAGGTCTTCAGCATGGTCTCGAATTTGGGCCACAGGGCGTCGAAGAAGGCGTGGGTCCACATGTTGTCGGCGAGATAGCGCTTGGTCTCGTCGTAGTGCGGATCGGTGCCGAGCCGGCTCAGGGTGCCGGTGTCCGACACCTCGTTGAGCCGTGTGGTGAGCACTTGCGCGCGTGCCGGGCAGGACTCGTAGATCGACAGCTGCTCCTTGGCCTCCTCCTCGGTGTCGGTTGAGGCGGTGGCGTTGAGGGAGATGAGCGGCTCGTCGTTCGTCATCGGGTCGCGGTAGCACATGTGGTTGATCTCTGTGGGCGTCCGGCGGCCGATCTCGTGCACGTAGCCGTAGACGTCCCGCGCGGCCGAGGCGGGCCAGAAGTAGCCGCTGTTCATCGTGATCCGCTTGCGCGGGTAGAGCTTGACGTGGAACCGGGTGACGACGGCGAAGAAACCGGGGCCCGCGCCGCGGGCGGCCCAGAGCAGGTCGGCGTTCCGGGTTTCGTCGGTGTGGATCCGCTCGCCGTCGGCGGTGACCGCGTCGATGCCGGTGACCGACATGCAGGCCGGACCGTACACCCGGCCGGCCCAGACGGCCTGCAGTCGAAGACGGGCCGGGCCCGAAGGCTCGACCCGACCCGACAGAAGTTCCCAGTCAGCTGCTCCCGGGCCCCTCAACCGTTCAGCCGCAGGGTCCACACCACCGTCATCTCGCCCGTGACGGCCCCATCCTCGCGCTGTATGGCGATCCCGACCGGGAACTCCGGCCGCCCGCCCGCGTCGAGTTCCGCAATGACCTCGGCCGCCGGGCGGCCCAGGGTCGCCGTGGCCGTCACCGGCCCCATGGCCAGCTTCTTGTAGTCGATTTCGGCCCGCACCGCGAGCGGCACCGCGCGAGAGAGCTGGTCGCCGAAGGCTGTGAGAACGATGGCACCGCTGGCGGATTCAGCCAACGTGAACATGGCGCCCGCGTGGGGTCCGCCAAGGTGATTGTGGTAGTCCGGCTGGTCCGGGAGCCGGAGCACGGCGCGCTCGGGGGTCACCTCGATGAACTCGAGATTCAAAGTGCGCACCATCGGGACCGCGGTGGCCAGCATTTCGCCCATCGAGGCGCTGTCAACTGTCATGAGTTCTATATTACCGGCGAGTAGCAACGCTGACCACCCCCTGCACCCCACCCCCGGTCCGAAAGAAGCCCCTCGGGTCACGCACCCTCTCCGGCGCGGGAACCACCAGCTCGGCACGGAACACCGGCGTGTGGTTATCGGTCCTCACGCCCCCGCGTGCGGCCCGCCCACGTGGTTGTGGTACTCGCTCTGGTCCGGCATACGGATCACCGCACGCTCGGCCGAAGTCTCGAGGAACTCCAGGTTGAGGGTCCTGACCATGGGAACTGTGGCGGCGAGCATCTCACCGACGGACATCGGATCTGCGCTCACCAATTGGATGTTACCCACAGGTAGCTCAACCTTGGCCATCCCCACGGGGGCGCCGTGGCAGCGGTCACCCGGCACCTCTATGGTTACTGGCCATGTGGCCAGGACAGCAGCCGCCCGGGGGCGAGCAGAACCCGCAGGACCAGAACCCGTACACCCAGCCGGGTTACCAGCAGCCGAACCCGTATCAGCAGCCGGGATACCAGCAGCAACCCGGGTATCCGCCGCAGCCGGGTTACCAGCAGCCGAACCCCTACCAGCAGCCGACCGTGCCGCAGTACAGCGTTCCCGGACCGCCGCAGCCCGGTGGGCCCGGCACGCCCCAGGACAAGAAGAAGACGGTCGTCGTCGCGATCGCGGCGGCCACCGCCGTCGTCGCCGCAGCCGTCATCACCGGAGTCGTGGTGATGAACGGCGGCGACGAGAAGAAGTCGGACCAGGCCGACGGCAAGAAGCCCACGGCCACCGCCACGGAGCCGACCGTGGCGCCCTCCCCCACCGACAACCCGCGCGACGGTTCGGGCGCGGCCAAGCCGACGATCCCGGGTTGGAAGGTCGTCACCAACCCCAAGTACGGGACGCAGTTCGACGTCCCCGCGACCTGGGAGGTGGCCGGCACGGGTGTGGGGTCCGGATTCGAGGACGAGAAGAAGGGCGACGGTTCGGCCGCCGTCATGATGTCGGCCCCCGCGTACTTCAAGAGCAAGTGGTGCTCGGTCGACTCCGACCTGGACGGCCGCGCCGAGGACTCCGGGCTCGCCGGGACGGGGACCAAGGGCGGCCAGGGCGCCAAGGACACCGCCGAGGCCGCCTACAACGAGGCGGGCAACTGGGTGTGGGCCGCCTACGCCCAGACGGAGCCGAAGGGCACCGTCAAGGTCACCAAGGCGAAGCCGTACACGACGAAGTCCGGCCTCAGCGGCCATGTGGCGACGGCGACAGCCCTCGGCGTGAAGAAGGAGGACAAGTGCGACACGGACGGCAAGTCGATCGCCTTCTCCTTCAAGACCGCCAACGGTGACTTCTCGTCCTGGATCCTCTACGCCAACACGGGCGTCACGGGCGAGGTCCCCGAGGCGACCATCCAGCAGATCCTCAGCACCGTTCGGCTGGCCTCCACGCCCGCCTCGTAATCGGTTTGGCACGGGCCGACGGCGACGGCGATAGTTCCGGGGTGAACAATCCCGCCGTCGCCCGAGGCCGTACGCCCCGCCGCCGTCCCGAATGGGCCGGCCGCAACTACTCACTGCTGACCGCCGCCGCGATCGTCACCAATCTGGGAACCCATGGTGCGCTGATCGCGGCGGCGTTCGCGGTGCTGGAGTCCGGTGGGGACGGCGGGGACGTGGGTCTCGTCGCGGCGGCCCGCACCCTCCCGCTCGTCCTCTTCCTGCTGATCGGCGGGGCGATCGCGGACCGGCTGCCGCGGCACCGCGTCATGGTGGCCGCCAACGTTCTCAACTGCGTCTCGCAGGCGGCCTTCGCCGCCCTGGTCCTGGCTGGGGATCCCGAGCTGTGGCAGATGATGCTGCTGACCGCGCTGTGCGGCACCGGGCAGGCGTTCTTCAACCCGGCCGCCGAGGGCATGCTGATGTCCAGCGTCAGCGGTGAGCAGGCGAGCCGGGCCTTCGCGCTCTTCCGGATGGCGGTGCACGGCGCGGGTGTCGGCGGCGCCGCGCTCGGCGGCGCGATGATCGCCGCGGTCGGCCCCGGCTGGGTGCTCGCCGTCGACGCCGCCGCCTTCGCGGTGGCAGGCGCGCTCCGCGCGTTCCTCGACGTCAGTCACATACCGGAGCGGGCAGCGGGCGGCGGGCTCCTCGCCGATCTGCGCGACGGCTGGCAGGAGTTCATCGGCCGGCCCTGGCTGTGGTCGATCGTCGCCCAGTTCTCGGTGGTGGTCGCGGTCGTCGGCGCGGCCGACTCCGTCTACGGCCCGCTGGTCGCCGAGGAGTCGCTCGGCGGTGCACGGCCATGGGGGCTCGCGCTGGCGGCGTTCGGCGCGGGCACGCTCGGCGGCGCCCTGCTGATGATGCGGTGGAAGCCCCGGCGGATGCTGCTCGTGGGCACGCTCTGCGTGTTCCCACTGGCGCTGCCCTCGGCGGCACTCGCCGTCCCGGTACCGATCAGTGCCCTGTTCGTGGTCATGTTCATCAGCGGTGTCGCGATCGAGGTGTTCGGCGTCGCGTGGATGACGACACAGCACCCTCACGAACGTAACCTCTTTGCATGGTTGACGACTTGGTACAGCGAGCGCACTGGGGGAACCTCGAAGGGCAGAACTGGGCCGGATTGGCCCGTCTGTCGACCGAGGAGGCAGAGGGTGAACTGTCTTCTGACGACAGGTTAGATGAGTCCCGAGCCCGGTTCATGACCGGCAGGGACATCAAGAGCACGGAGGAGCAGGAGAGGGACGGCCGACAGTTCGTCGAGAGCCGAGGCGGACGGTACGTGTACACGTACATGGAGCCCGACACGTCGGCATGGAAGCGCAGGCGCGTACGTCTGCCCGACGGAACTATCGGCTACCGCGTCGTACGGCCCGTGTACGAGGGCGCGTTGGAGGACCTGAAGCAGGCGAAAGCCCCGAACGGCGAGCGCATCGACGGCCTGATCGTCTACGACATCGACCGTCTGACCCGTGACCCCCGCCACCTTGAAGACGCGATCGAGACGGTGGAGCACTACCACCGGCCGATCATCGACATCACGGGCACTCTGGACTTGTTGACCGACAACGGGCGCGCCATGGCCCGCGTGCTCGTCGCCATGGCCAACAAACAGTCCGCCGACACATGCCGCCGGGTACGCCGCAACCACAAGGCACGGCGAGACCGGGGCATACCAGTAGGAGGGACACGCCCCTTCGGGTGGCAGGAAGACAAGCGCACCCTGAACCAGACCGAGGCGAAGCACATCCGCGACGCGGCCAAGCGACTCGTCCTCGGTGCGGAGTGGCACGCGGTCGTTGCCGACTGGAACCGCGAGGGGATCACCACGTCGAAGGGCAACCCATGGACGTGGATCGCGCTCAGGGACATGATGCGCAATCCGCGCCTGTGCGGGTATCGATCACACGTCGTGATCGAGATCGATCCGGAGTCGGGCCGAGAGATCCGGCACCTGACGATCGCTCACGATGACGAGGGCAAGCCCGTGAAAGGGCAGTGGACGCCAATCTTGGAGGTATCCGAGTGGGAGGCAATCCAAGAGATCATCGGTGACGGCCCGATGCGCGGAGGCGGCCACAATGCTCGCGTCTATCTGGGCAGCGGCACTCTGCGCTGCGGCAAAGAGGACTGCGGTTCCCTGCTACGCGCGATGAAGGCCGCGCCGAGCCGGGGGAAGCCGGAAGGGTACTTCTACTACGTGTGCCCGGCGAAGACCACAGGCAGGGGATGCGGCGGGGTCAAGATCCCGGGCCCGGAGACGGACGAGCTGATCCGCAAGTTGGTGATCGCGAAGTACGAGGAAGAGGCCAGCAAGCGACAGGCTGTGAAGGCGCCGCAGGAGTGGCCGAACGAAGCAGAACTGAAGATCATTGGCGAGGACATCGATGATCTCAAGGCTGCACGCAGGGCACGGAAGATCAGTGCCGAGCGCTACTACGCCGACCTTGCCGAGTACGAGGCTGACGAGCAGCGTCTGAAGAGGGAGCGCAACGCGTGGCGGCGCCAAACGCTCGCCGACGAGGGTGAGCCCGTCGACATGGCTGAGGAGTGGCACCGAGACGGGATCACCCTCGCCGAGCGTCGATCATACGTCGCCCGTACGCTGACGGCCCTGGTGGTTCTGCCTGTGGGAAGCGGGCGCCGGGTGCCGCTGCGTGAACGACTGCTTCCGGTGTACGCCGAGGCATAACACCAGGAACGCGGAAGCCCGTCACCTCGTACGGTGGCTCCGTTGATCTCCAGGAACAGCGTTTGGCGATCGGTTCCGGAGGCAGTTGGTGATCACCGTGGCTCACGGATCTCGATGAGAAACGACGGCACTGTCGTGTTCACGAACGTTGGGCGGCCAGCCTCTCGTCAGAGTGGCTGGCCGTCGAAGGGGTCGCCGGAGCCGGGCTTGAACGTCGTGCCGAGGTTGTACTGCGCGATCCCGAAAGGTTGGAAATCGGCATCGGCAAGGATGCGGTAGAGGAACTCAGAGGTGGACATGTCGTACCGGTGCCATGGGCCGCCGTCATTGGACCGCGCAAGGACGGGGTAGTCGCCGGGCTGCTCGGCATCGATCAGCCAGAAGTACTCGTCGGCCCATTCGGTGGAGCCCCACTCAACCAGCCCCTTGCCGCCCGGCGCGTAGATCGCATAGGGATCGACGGCGGAGACGTCTCCGGGCTTGCTGTCCTGGTCGACTGACAGGGAGACCCGCCACTGCGTGAGGAAGTCGAACGAGACGCCCTCGTCGCGCCCCAGAAAGTAGACGGAATCACTGAAGACGCCGCCGCCGAACACCTCGTAGAGCTCCTTGTAGTCCGCTGGCAGCGGAACCCCCAGCTCTCCCTCGATCGCCGCCCAGTCGACGGAGATCCCGAGCGGCTCCCACCCGGTCAGTTCGATCACTCGCTGAACCCACATACAACAATCTTCTAGCACCAGTCTTCGTTCCGATGTCCCAACCCGTAATACACAGCGTCACCCGTTTGGCATAGTTCGACCGGTGGCTCATTCAGGCTGTGGCAGTGCGAGCTCCCTTTCAATTCTCATAACCATTCAGGCCATCCCGACCTGAAGCCGGACCCCCTCGCGAAACGCCCGACGCTCAGCGGTCAGGCCCCCACCCTCCGGATAACGCATACCACCGGCATACCGCAGAGATCATGAACCGTCACCACCAGACGACAATCCTAAAACCTCAGTAGCAGCATCGTCACCGAGCCCGGGTGGCGGCTCGGGCAGTCAAAAGCCCGGAGCTGGAACCGAGGTCCAGTGAAACGCGGGTCCAGCATCGCGGGTGAATTCGTGCAATGTGCTGCCGACACGAGCGATTACTTCCAACACTACCGAGGGAGAAGGCCCCAGGCTGCTCTTAGTCATAGCGACCGAGTGGACACGTCCCAGGTGTGTGCCGAATGGAGTCGGGCCGAGCCAGGGTAGAAGAGGATCATCGTTGTCCCGAGAGAAGTGACCTAGACCTCCAGTCAACAGTGGCGCCACAAGTTCGAAATGCCCTTGATTCCCGAAGTTGCTTTGCAGCAAGACTGGATTCCCAACGACTCCATCCGCAAAGAACGTTGGCCCGAGCCAGGGGGTGCCCGGAGCTGCACGAGAGAAGTGAGCGAGCCGACCACCGATGCGGGCCACAACTTCGAAGTTTCCCGGTCCGAAGTTGCTCTGGATCAAGCTGACAGCCTCGACACGACCAACGTCTTCAGCGAATCGTGCTGGACCAAGCCACGGAGTGCTGGGAGCTGCACGAGAAAAGTGGGCAATCCCACCATCGACCATAGGCGTTACGACTTCGAAATTTCCCGGTCCGAAAGTACTTTGGATGAGCGCGGGAGTTCCACTAACCCCTGAGCCGATTGGGGTTGGGCCGAACCATGGGAAAGGCGATGTGTGTGCACGGGAGAAGTGCACCAGTTGGTCACCTATACGGGCCACGGCTTCGAAGTTTCCTTGCCCGAAAGCGCTTTGAATCAGGCTGACCGCGTCGACAATTCCGACCTCCGAGGCGAACTGCGCTCCAAACATCCAGAAATGAGAGCCATCGTTGTCCTGGAACGCATGCCCGATGCCCCCTCTAGCCAGGGGGGTCACGCATTCGAAGTTGCCTCGATTCCCAAAGTTGCTTTGGATGAGTGCGGGGACTCCACGGGCACCGGCGGACTGGGGCAATGGCGGCACTTTCAGCGCAGAATCACGACAGATGGCGATGAGTCCGGCCGTCACATCGGCCACGATGAGCCGCATCTCATCCCACGGGGGTTGAAACTCCTTCCCCCATTCGACCACGAAGGAAAGTATCTTGCCCCGGTTCGGGTCGACGAAGTGCCGAGCGCTGGCATAGTCGGCACTCTCGCCACTAGTTGGGTAAAGCTGGAACGATGGGATCGCGCTGTACGATATGTGACGCACTGCGCTTACACTGCTTACGAAAGTCTCCGCGATGGATATCGAAGCCTCGAGATCGGCTGATTCGATAAATTCCCTGTACGCTGAATCCTTCTTGACGCCACGCTTTCCATCGAAGGCGGAATTATTGAAGCTCATTGCCGGATCGGTCGTTTGACTGTCGTCATCACCCCAGCTGAAGAGGAAGACCTGCTTAGCGCAGTGAACATCAACGAACCAACGGATTGTCGCGTTGGAGTCGAACAGGAATTTCACATTGCGGGTCTCCGGTTCGGAGAATGGTGCTGAGCCGTGGTAGGTGTCGTAGTCGCACGGGTCGGTCGACGTGAAATTACCCACCCCCGATTGGGGTGAGAATTTGTTTTCAAAGTCGAAAAGAAAATCGAAGTTCCGATTGATGTCAACGCCGACGCATTCAGGGTGGCCATCCGGGTGGGCTGGATTTCGATTCTTTCGCCACAATTTGTCGTCACCGGGGTAATGGGCCTGACTGTAGAAACGTCCATCGGGATTGACCAGGGGGAAAATCAGGATGTCAATTCGCTTGAGAATCGCCTGTACGTCAGACGGCGTGAAAATCATGCGCCCATAGGTCAGACCCGAGTTTCTAGTGAACGATTCGAGGAGGTCTACTGCTAGATTGATCAATATCTCGCAACTGCCCCACTCGCGTCCGTGCAGGCACCCCGTGAAGAGTATGGCCGGCCTATTGTCGGCCGCCCCGCTCCTCAGTCGGATGGCATGGCAGGTCCGGTGGTCGAATGTCCGCTCCGGCAACTCGATTAGTTCGCACAGCGACGGGAACTTCTCGGCCAGATTGGACAGCGCGGTCTCCGCTTCTTCGACGTTCAGATAGCGGTCCATAACCGTCTCAAGTCCTCACTCCAACACCAAACGGAATCGTGCCGTCAGCAAGGCTGTTGCCCTGCACGACCACATCCCGTCGAGCCAGATCTATGGCCGTCTGATCGGCCGTGACCGCAACGCCGACGCCCCTCGTGCGCAAAATGTCGAGCTTCTCATTGGTGACGTAACACTCAACGCGGGCCACCCCGTCGGGACCGAGTTGCACACCACCTTCACCATGGATGTCCTGCCGGAACTCCATCAGCACCGACGACAAGAGATGCGTATCAGCTGTCTCCATCACCACGCGCATGATCCGTAGTCCGGGAGCACGCGTATACAGAGCGGCGAGGTTCGATAGGGCGCCCGCTCGGCCCGAGTCGTCGCCATGCACAGCGTGGATGCTGAAGGACTCAGTGCCGGCAGTGATCGCGTTGGCGAGGTGATTGTTGGCAGCAAGTGTTCCGGACATCGAGGTCAACAAGTCTGCAATCGCCAGCACCCTCGCGCCAGGGGCTGCTGCCGCTTGCTGGTAGTCACTCACTGCTGCGCGTGCCACGGGGACGGCATCGCCGTCACGATGTTCAGCCCAAAGCCGCACAGCCAACGTATGCTCGAAGTTCGCCAGACTGAATAGGTAGTCAGCTACCTGATCCGGACTTGGAGAGTGCGCTTTGAGTACGT
>NZ_JBVJKN010000022.1:50683-93431 GCF_055585225.1 Streptomyces sp. NPDC053673
GAGTACGTCGACGGCAGCCTGCGCTGCAGCTGTCGCATCAGCGAGGTGACCGTTTGTGGCGAATGAATGCGACAGCGATATCAACAAACCTGCAATCACCAGCACCCTCGCGCCAGGGGCTGCTGCCGCTTGCTGGTAGTCACTCACTGCTGCGCGTGCCACGGGGACGGCATCGCCGTCACGGCGTTCAGCCCAAAGCCGCACAGCCAACGTATGCTCGAAGTTCGCCAGACTGAATAGGTAGTCAGCTACCTGATCCGGACTTGGAGAGTGCGCTTTGAGTACGTCGACGGCAGCCTGCGCTGCAGCTGTCGCATCAGCGAGGTGACCGTTTGTGGCGAATGAATGCGACAGCGATATCAACAAACCTGCAATCTGCAGGACATTTGCACCCGGGGAGTCAGCGGATGCTCGCAAAGTTTCAATCGCCGACGCCGCCGACCCTGACTTTTCGGATCCCTCAGTCATCAGGTATCTCCTTGGTGGCGCACGCTACATCGACCACAATGACGGTCCAGTGCCGTTTAATTGACTCAGGGTAAGAGCCCGGGCCCCGGTACGCCCGAGGTCTCCGGCTTCCGAGAGTGGCCTAAGTGAAAAGTAGGAGCAGCAACTCCTGAGGCTTGCTCCTGAAAGTAGCCCGCGAAAACTTCAACAGGCGCCCCCAGCTGGAGGGCAGTTCCCGTCTGCCTTTATTGCAAGGCTTCTCTCAAGCCGCCAGCTTGTCAAATTGAGGCCGCTGTGCGAACAAGGGCATTGCATGCAGGTCATCCGCTTCGCCGCTCGGTGCATGACGGTTCAGGCCATCAGGGCGTGTTCGCGGAAGACGAGGGCATCCAGAGGGTGCGGTGAAGGCGTCGCGGAGGTGACTTCACTACTGCTCGACAAAGCCAGTACGGCGATGGTGGCGCACTCCATCGCGTGTCGAGACCTCGATGCCCAGAGCAGCGTTCATGCGCCGCCATTGGGTCTCAGACCAGCCGGGCGATTCGCGCGCATGAGCCCGAGCCCAAGCCATGTCCTGATCTTCTTCAGTCCGACGCTGTCTCGGCACCCAACCCCCTTCCCTCAACGGCCCGCTCCTCTCGGGCGATCTCTCGGTTGGTTGCGATGTCTTCGGCGACTCCGGCGGCGATGAGGGCTGCGCCAGGGGTGTGGCCGGAGCCGACGTAGTGCCAATGGCGCTCGGTGATCGCGTCGGGGGCATCGGTGTGGCCCATGTGGTGGGCGCGTTCGGCGCGGAGTGCCGCGTAGGTGGTGGAGTAGGCGCGGGATTTGGTGAGGATGTGGCCCCGGTATCCGAGGGTGTGAGCCCAGGCCCGGAGGCAGAGGGGCTCATACTCGGGAAGGCCGCCCAGGCGCCAGCAGGTACGCATGAGGGTGCGGACGTGTGTGCTGACGGGTGCCGTTGCGATGTCGGCCCAGGTGGTGGGCGGGTGGTCGAGGCCGGCGCCGGTCTCGCTCGCGCCTTTGGTGACGTACTTGGCGACGTACGCGGCTACGGCGTCATCGTCCGGTCCGTCGCCGTTGGCGTGCAGCGGTCGGGCGTCTATCTGTTCGCCCCAGCGCAGTGCCAGCTCACCCACGGCAGCGCTGTGCGGTGTGCGGACGTGGACCCGCCGGGCGGAGGCGTGCACCGCGTCGGTGAGCAGTTCCGCAGTGCCCCAGGCCGGGGGTTCGTCGTCGGATCCGGTCGGTCCGTCGAGGCGGACTACGGCGTGCACGTGGACGGCCGCCCGCTTCTGGTACTCGGCGACGCGGGCGAAGGACAGCCGGGCATGCCGGGCGAAGTGCGACTGTACGAGGCCGGCCGAGGAGGCGAGGCGCCGCCGGACGTCGATGACGAACCGGTCCCACAGCTTGGAGGCATGCGCGTGCCACAGGACATGGCCGGTGTAGTCGTAGCAGTCCAGGCAGAGCGGTTGGCCGACGACCGGGGCATCCGGAGCGTGGACCAGGCCGCAGCCAAGAGGATGCCCGTGTTCGCAGATGCGGCCGTCGCGGCGGGGTCGGCAGACTTCCCCTGCCCGGTGGACAGGCCCGAAGGACGGGGCAGTCAGAGTGACGAAGAGACGGGGCCGGTCGCGCACTGTCGTGGGAATGTTCTTGCCGCCGAGGAGGCCCGCGCGCACCAGGTGGTAGGTGTCCCCGGCGTGGAGGCGGGAGCAGGCCGGGCAGACGCTCGCGCGGCGGTTGCGGCAGCGGACGAGAAGGCGTTCGCCGGGTTCGTCGCGGGTGTCGTAGTGGTGGAGGATCTCGCCGGTTGTGCCGTCCAGGGTGGTGGTGGAGCCGGAGAGGTGGACGGGCTGGGAGCATCCGCCGGTTGCGGTGACCTGCTCCAGCCAGCGGGCAAATCTCGGGTCTTGGGCGAGGCGGATGGCGTCGCGGTCGGTTTCGCGGAGCTGACGCAGGCGCGCCGCACGGTCGAGAACGGCGCGCCTGTCAGCCGGGGTGTACTCCGGGGTGATGGTGGTGACCTTCCGGGGTGGGCCGCCGAAGCGGCCGGGACGGTGGTGTGTGGTGCGCCGTGGGTCATGGGGATCACTCCCTTGCGTGGGTCGGGTGAGGGGCGGGTCAGCGGATGGTGCCGGAGCCCCGGCAGACGCGGCAGCGCCGGATCCGTCCGGTCCAGGTCTTACGGGCGCCGTCGCCCTTGCAGTTCGGGCACCTCACGCGTGGCATGGGCATGGCCGGGTGTCCTCTCTGCTCAGGTGTGGGAGAAGCCGCTGATGAACCAGGTCACGAGCCCGTGAATGGTGAAGAGCACGGGGGTCTGACCGAGGTAGAGCCCGAAGAGGCCGACGCACACCGCTTCCCAGGCGCGCACGTCGCGGGAGCGGATGAGGAGGACGGTGATGATCCCGAAGATCACCGCGAACGTGAACGCCGTACCTTCGCTGATCACTTGGACTCTCCTTCCAGCGCCGTCAGCGCGCGGGTGACGAGGGGCAGTTCCGGGGTCATCGCGCTGTACTTGCGTGCCGTGGCCACGGCCTCATCGGTGGGGGTGAGGTGGGAGCGTGCGCGGCTCCAGCCACCGTCGGGCCCGGTGCACACCGCCACACCGCGTTCCTCCGCTGTGATGGCTTGGGCGACGGCCACGGCGTCCTTGTTCAGGTCGCCGAGGGTCATCTCCGCCGTGCCGGGGTCGTTGACCCGGTGGCAGATCCGGCCGCCGAGCTGGGCCCGCAGGGCGGTGACGCCGGGCCCGAGGTCGGATCCGACGCGTTGGCCGGCCACCACCAGGTGAATGCCGAGCGCGGCACCGAGCTGGGCCAGCCGCAGCAGCAGCGTCGAGCACTGCTCGGCTTCCGCCTTGCTCTCGCGGGTGCCGTCGGACAGGTACAGTTCCGCGATCTCGTCGACCAGGACGACGACGGGCACGGGCCTCAGCTTGTCCGGGAGTTCCCAGATGGAGCGGACTCCGGCCGACCGGCAGGCGCTCATCCGGTCCTGCATGTCGACGACCAGGGCGGAGAGCACCGCGACCGCTTCACGGCGGCAGGTCGCCAGCGCGCTGAGCCGTGCGGTGAACAGGCCGAGTTCCATGCCGCCCTTGCAGTCGATGCCGACCAGGGCGATGCGCTGTGTGGCGAGTTGGGTGATGAGCCGGGCGAGCAGGGTCGACTTGCCCGACCGGGTGGCCCCGGTGATCAGCCAGTGCGGGACCAGGCGCAGGTTCATCACCCACGCCCTGCCCGTCTCCAGTGCGCCGATGAGGGCGGAGAGGAGTTCGGCCGGGGCCGTGGCTAAGCCCGGCCGCTCCAGCGGGTCACGGGCCATGGCGGTCAGCAGCACGAGGCCGCGTTCCGGCGAGGTGACCCGCACCGTGTGGACCTTCCACGCGTGCACGAAGGCATCCGCCGCCTTCAGATAGGTCGCCGGGGTCTGGCCCGCGTGCAGCCGCACGATCAGCGTCAGGCCCATGGGGGTGACGCGCGGGAAGGAGCAGCGGGGCGCCATCGGCCGCACCGGGTCACCCTTGATCAGCAGGTGACCGACGAGCGTGCGCGCCGGAAGCCGGGACACCGCGAGATCGTGGAGCATCGCGACGCGCCGCCAGGTGGACACCACGCGCCAGGCGGTTACCGGGTAGCCGACGATGTACCAGTGCCAGAGGGGACGGTGTCGGCGCACCAGGTCACCGACGACGAGCATCCAGGCCAGCACGGCCAGGGCGAAGGCGATGATGTACGGCTCCATCACGCGTCACCGCCCTTGCGCTGCGCCGCCGTCACGGGCACGGGCACGGGCACGGGGGTGATGGCGTCGGCCCGGAAGCTGACTCCGTGGCGGTCGCCCATCGACCACGCGAACGCGGTCAGGCCGGTGACCTTGACGATCTGTCCTTCCTCGATCCCGGTCGGCTCACCGCTGACAGCGATCTCGATCACGGAGATCCGCCGCCCGTCCTGCCGCACGGTGACCGCCACGGTGTAGACGGGGTTGCCGTCCCGGTCCTTCTTCACCTCCTGTGTCTCGGAGTTGCTGAGCTTCACTTCCGGCGCGATGGCGCACCGCAGTACGCCGAGCCGCGTCGTGTCCACGGGAATGGACTGCATTTTCTGTGGCCTCCTTGGCCAGTCACGACACCAGCCTTATGCTGACGTCACTTGTCCTTATGAGTTATGAGTGTGGGCTGCTGTACGGCGAGTGCGCAACTACTTATGCTGACGAGTGATGTCGCGCCTCAATCCGTCGGAGATGCAGAGATGCCGGAGATCCAGCGCCCCGGAGCCCTCTACCAGCAGGTGGCCGCCGCCATCCGCGAAGCGATCCTGTCGGGCGAGTTCGCACCCGACTCCCTGCTGCCTTCCGAAGTCCAACTCATGGCCCGCTACAGCGTCTCCCGCCCGACCGTCCGCAACGCCATCGCAGCACTGCGCGCTGAAGGACTCATCGACGTCCGCCACGGCAAGGGCAGCTTCGTACGCTCCGATGGCCAGCCCGCCCTCACCATCGAGCGACGCATCAGCCGCACGGCCGACGGCAAGTTCGTCATGCCCAACGGCGACGTCTGGCAGGAGACCGAGGAGCCCAGCACCTACCGCACACACACCACGAAGACCACCGGCCGACGCCTCCAACTTGGCGAGGAGGAAGCCCTGTTCGGCTGTGACCGGCTGCTCTTCGACCCGAGCACGGGCACACGCGCGATGCACCGCACCCTGATCCCGCTCGTTGTCGCCGACGGCATCCCACTGCTTGCCGAAGAGCCATGCAGGCGTCCCGCAGCGTTCTACCGGCTGCTCACCGAGGACGGTCACAAGCTCACCTGGTCCGAGACCGTACGCGCCCACATGCCCCTGCCCGACGAGCGCACCACGCTCCAGCTCCCCGACGCGACCCCGATCCTGCACATCTCCCGCGTCACCCACGACACCGACGACCGGCCCCTGATCCTCGAAGAACTCCGCATCGGAGCCGACCGCGCCGAACTCGCCTACCGGATCACCGCCGACAAGCATCCCGCGCGACGCACCCGAGCCTGACCGGCAGCCCGCATCGGTCGAAACAGCCTTCACTTCCTCAAGGGCGCGCCTGCGGCGCGCCGGGACGCCCGGCCGCCCCGGCCGGGCGTGCGGCGTAACCGCCGATCCCGTCCGAGCGCCGGACGCCCCACACCGCAGCCAGCCCCAGGAGTCGAGGCGACGACCGGCCGACGCAGGCCAAAGGCCACGGGGCTGGGGGTCGACGACCTCCGAGACTTTAGGCAGCCACCATGGGGCGAGCCTCGAAGAACAGGGGGCCCATCGGGCACTACAACGGGCAGGGCAGGTGCCTGCCCGATTCGCCGGGCCAGCGTAAGGCCCCCTGTTCACTCGCCCCACGGCAGCTCCAGCCCAAAGTCTCTCCGGCCGGCGACGTGCCCACGCGCGGCGCTCACCAGCGGATAGACGCCTCATGCCGCACCACCGTCGCCGTCCAAGCGCGCCTCCAGAAGCCGAGCAAGCCTCTCCACCGCACCAGGCCAGGCCGCCAGACGGACGACACCACGCCCGTCATCGTTCGTCGAGGCGACGGCCCGTAACTCGGACAGCTCCAACCCCACGCCGAGGAAAGCCCGGTTCAGCCGGTCAGCAGCATCACGCGCCTCACGCCACCCCGCCACGTAGTCGACACCACGCACCCACAGACCGAAGTCTGCACCTTCCACGTCCAAGCCGTCGTCCGGCCAGTTCTCACCAGCGCCGATCACCTTGCTCACTCCCGACCCCGATCTAGGTTGGTTCGTCAACTTTCTTGAACCGGGGCGCAAACGCAGCACGACGGCCCCGGTACCATCAGGCACCGGGAACCGTCGTGTTCCCTGCCGGGCCACCCTTCGCTTTTCCAGGGCTGATGGGGTGGCCCGGTCTCGGTATGGGGTTGTGAAGCACGGCCCCTCACCCGGGGGAAAGGAGTGAACCCCGGAAAGGGGCCGCGCCTCTTGGCCGGAGTGGTCGTGCTCCAGCCGGTGACCGGGCCGCCGCCCTCTCCTGATCGCGAGGGAGCGAGCAGAGCGACGGTCCGGGGATCAGTGGTGTGTTCGGTCCTTGACGCTGTTGTCACGATCGAAGCGACACCAGACCGTCTTGCCGCCCAGTTCGCCCGGCGTCCACCAGACCGCCGCCGCCAGCCGCTGAACGATCAGCAACCCACGGCCACTGTCGGGCAGGACCGCTTCCACCAGCTCCCCCGCCAGACCGGGTGAGAACGCATCACCGAGGGGAAGGAGCGGAGGCGAGGAGTCCTCATCAGCAACGCCGATGAACAGCCACTTGGGCCAGACCTTGAACGTCACGTCGATGCGTCGGGCGCCGCCCGGACGGATCAGGCCGCGTTCCGGTACCGCGTGGTTCACCACGTTCCCGACCAGTTCCGAGACGGCCAGCCGGGCGTTATCCACGACCTCACCCGCGCCCACGTCCCGCAGGAACACCGCCGTCATGTCACGTGCCACGCGCGCCGTGTTGGGCGACTCGGCGAACAGCGTGAGTGTCATGAAGCGCCCGGCACCAGACGGATCCGGAGCCGCGAACCAGTGAGCGTACGCGTTCACTTCACTGGCCACATGCTCAGCTTTCCTCGCGTCCATCACTTCCCTCTCCCGGTCGGGGCACCGCTTGCATCACGCGAGCCAGTAGACGGGGTCAAGGGCGTGATCGGGAGCGTTCGCCAGGGGGTTCACGTGTACACCGGCAGATGCAAAGGGGGTTCGCCGATGAACCCCCAGGGCGATACTGCTGTGACAGGATGAATACTCGCCGTCATTCTCGGGTTGGCAGGGGAGCATGCGCCGGGAGCCAAACGCGCAGTTGATCGCCATCATGGAAGCAGCGAAGGTCTCAAATAAGGGCCTTGCGCGGCGTATGAAGGATGCCGCCGCCCAGCGCGGCATCAGTCTGGGAACGACGCATATCTCCGTGCAGCGGTGGCGGGATGGAGCAGGCATCAAGCCGGAGACGGCGGCGATCGCGGCGGATGTTCTCTCAGCCAAGCTCGGCCGCCGCATCGCGCCCGGCGATCTCGGTTTCTTCGATCACACGAGAGCGGGCACCCCGGAGCCGACCGGATACCCGAGCACGGTTCCCGAGGCCCTGTCCCTGCTTGACGGACTCGCCCAGGAGCGCGCCGACGCCCCCACCTCCGAACGGCTGATCATCGCGGACGCCGATCTCAGCGCCTCTGTCCTGTCCTGGATGATCTCCCGGCCGGACGGAATCGAAGCCGACCGCCCTGCACTCCAACGCGTTGGGATGCGCGACGTTCGCGCTATCCGGGACGCCGCCGCCACGTTCATGCAGCTCGACTTCAAGTACGGCGGTGGCCATGGCCACCGGGCGTTACGCCACTACTTCCGGCACGAGGTGCTGCCTTTGCTGAGTGCGAGCTACAGCGAGAAGGTGGGTACAGCCCTGTTCGGCGCCGCCGCCGAGATCTCCCAGTTGCTCGCATGGACCGCGTACGACGTCGGTAACCACCGCCTTGCCCACCGCTACCTGACGTCGACGCTGCGCCTGTCCCAGGTCATCGACGACCGCATGTTCGGTGCCCGCATTCTCGGCAACCTCAGCCACCAGGCCAACTACCTGGGCAACCACGCCCAAGCCATCCAGCTAGCCCGTGCTGCCGTCGAGGGCGCCAAGGGCCGAGCCACCCCGCGCGCCATGGCGAACTACTCGGCCATGGAGGCCCGCGCCTTGTCCAACGCAGGTGACAGAGTCGCGGCCGCCCGCGCGATGTCCGAGGCGGAGCGCCGCTTCGAGCAGGCCGCCACTGCCGAAGACCCGGCATGGTTGAGCTACTTCGACGAAGCCGAGCTCATGGGCGAGCTCTGCCACTGCTTCCGCGACCTCAAGATGCGCCGCGAAGCCGTCGATCAGGCCCAACGCGCCGTCGACAGCACCGACCCGAAGTACGCCCGCACTCTGGGGTTCTGCCGCATGGTGCTCGCCCAGAGCCATCTACTGAACGGCGAGTTGGAAGCCGCCGTAACCACCGCGAGCCTCGCAGTCGATGGCGGCGACTCTCTACAGTCCACCCGTTTCCAGCGCTATGTGACCGACTTCCAGAACGAGGTCAGCGCGCACGCGGCCAACCCCTTTGTGGCCGCCTTCAACGAGAAGGTAGACGACGCGCTTACCCGCCTGGACGAGGACGACGAGTAGCAGCTACCAGGGCCGCCAGTCCCGGGGTGCATCGTCGTTCCGCAGACCGGCGATGCGCCGGCGGTACTCGGCCGCGGTTTCCTCGTCTTCCTGCACGTTCTGCATCAGCCAGGTCGTCATGCCGAACTCTTGGATGCCCCGAAGCGTCTCGTAGCCAGGCCACTCGTACAGGTCGCGCCCATACGCGGCCACGAAGTCGGCGTACTGTTCGTCGGTCTGCCACCCAAGGCTGTGGTGCTCCACGGCCGTGACCATGAGGTCCCACTCAGGGTGGTCGTAGCAGAAGGCTTCGAAGTCGATCAGGATGACGCGCCCCTGGTCGTCAACCATGAGGTTCTGCACGTGGGCGTCTCCGTGCACCGGCCCCTTGGGAGTCTTGAACTCCAACACGGCGTACTTGTCCTGTAGTTCGCACCACCGTTTCCGCAGAAAGACCTTGTCATCGTCCGGGATCACGGCCCGGTCAAGTCGTAGCTGCTGCTTGTCGAAGGGGGCGAACGACGGAAGTACGAGACCCTCCGGCACGGTCAGCGAGTGCAGATCCCGCAGGACGCCGCCCAGCTCCCCGTACGTCGCCTTGCGGTCGCCCTCGACGATCAGATGCCAGAAGGTCACGGGGTGGCCATCGATCAAGAGCGGTTGCTCCAGGTCCTCGATGATGCGAGCGGCTGAGAACCCTTCCCCTGCCAACCACCGCGACACGGCCACTTCGGTGCGGGCTTTGGGCAGCCACTCTTCCCCCCGCGCCACGCGCACGATCACCGGCACGGATGCCAGCCGAAACAGTGCGTTCTCCCCGAGTCGGATCAGCTCTGCGCCTCTGTCGTCGAGTCGCGCAGCCCGGCACGCGGCGGCCATCACCCGCGCAGCCCTCGCCGACGTGAACCCCTCTTGCGTTCGAGCAGCGTCAACCGCCATGCCCGTACCAGCTCCCCTAGTCGCGCGCGATCAACCGGCGCACGCCCACGGGTGACCAACCCGACGTGCACCGGACACGACCCCGACCGTACCTAGTAGGCCAGGGAGGGGGCGAGACCAGGCGTGGAGGCCCAAGACGGGGAGAAATAGAAAGGTTACATTCGCCAAGGTGTTGCACGCTGCACCAGGAGATCCCGGAGGAGAAGCTGTCCCGGGTCTCTGCCTACGACTGGTTCGGCTCGACCGCCATGCTGCCGCTCTCGACGGCGCTGGCCGGTCCCGCCGAGAGTCTGTTCGGGCGCCAGGAGGCCCTGTGGGGCTGTGCGGCACTGATCGTGCTGGTGACGGCGCTGGTGCTGCTGGTTCCCGACGTCCGGAATCTGACCCGGCGCACGAAGCGGGTAGCGGGAAACAGCGACGCACCGCTCGGCGCCTCAGCCGATGCTGAAGGCTCCGTCGGGCGGCTCGGGTGACGCGACGGCGTCCTCGTCCCGTACCGCGCGCGCGTCCCCGATGAGTCGTCGCAGAGCTTCGCCGTGTTCGACACGCGCGGGGAAGGCGTCGGACGCGGTGCGGCGGGCGAGGGCCGCCGTGTCGATCGTGCGGTGCGAAGCGAGCAGTACGGCGTTGCCGAAGCGGCGTCCGCGCAGTACGCCGGGTTCGGCGATCAACGCCAGTTCCTGGAACTCGGCCGCGAACGTGGCCAGTTGGGAGCGGAGGAAGGTGAAGGGAGCAGCGTCGGCGAGATTCGCGGCATAGATGCCGCCGGGGCGCAGGACACGCTCCGCGGCCCGCGCGTACTCACCGGACGTGAGTGGGGCGGGCACTCGGGATCCCCCGAACACATCGGCGACCAGCACGTCCGCCGAGTCGGCGGGCGCCTGCTCCAGCCACTGCCGGGCGTCCGCCCCGTGCACGACGATCCCCGTCCCGGGCGGCAGCGGCAGGTGCTCGGCGACGAGCGCCAGCAGCCCGCGGTCCGCCTCCACGACGTCCTGCCGTGAGCCGGGCCGGGTGGCCGCGACATAGCGCGGCAGCGTCAGCGCCCCACCGCCGAGATGCAGCACATCGATCGGAGCACCCTCGTCCGCCGCGCAGTCGAGCACGTGCGCGAGCCGGCGCGCGTACTCGAACTCGAGGTGTGTCGGATCGTCCAGGTCGACGTACGACTGCGGAGCACCGTCCACGGTCAGCAGCCAGGCCCGCTCCCGGTCCACGTCGGGCATGAGCTTGGCGGTGCCGTGGTCGACGGCCCGGATGACGGGGATGGCCTCATTCACCCGCCCATTGTGCGCCTGCCCGCGAGGCCGGCCCGTCCGGCCGCCGTATCTCGAGCACGGGCCCGTCCACGAGGGCCGTCCGGCCGCCGAATCCCGGGCCCGCCCACGAGGGCCCGTCCGGTGCGGGCGGACGGACAGACCGGCCCCATCGGATGTGGGCGGCACACCGGCCGGGCAGGCGCCGCGCGCGGACCGTCAGCCGGCCACGGTGCCGCGGACCTCCTCCGCGTGGGCCGCTGCCTGGGCCAGCCCCGCCCGCGCCGCGGGCGCCCGGCGCGCAGGGTCCAGGACATTGCGCCCGAACGCCCGGCGGGCCGCCCGGTCCGGCGTGATCAGGACCACGCGGGCTCCGGCCGCCGCGAGCCGGGAAGCCTGCGCGCGGGCCGAGGGCACCGGGCCGCCGCCGACCGCGATGGGTGCGACGATGACGACCGTGTCGTAGCCGAGTGCGAGATCCGCGTTGGTCGAGGAGCGCACTCCGCCGTCGATGAAACGCCGCCCGTCGATGGTGACGGGCGGCCATACACCGGGAACGGCGCAACTCGCGCCGACCGCGTCGATCAGCTCCACCCCGCTCTCCCGGTCGAACGCCCGGAACTCCCCCGTGACGGCATCCACCGCGGTCACGACGAGCCGCCGCTCCGACGGCCAGTCGTGTGTGAGCAGCCGTTCGGCGAAGACGGCTCGCCGGACTTCCTCCGGCTCCGTGCGGGCGCCCAGCGCAAGCCGTCCCATGCGTGCGCCGTACGCCTCGGCGTCCCGGGAGCGCACGACGCCCCAGAGGTAGCGGGCAAGCACGGTCGGGCCCATGCCCGCGGGCACCTCCCCCGACGGGTCGGCGAGCTGACGGGCGTAGAGCTCCGACAGGGTGAAGCGGCCGGAGGTGAGCTGCGCGCCGACGACCGACCCGGCCGAGGTGCCCACGATGAGATCGGCACCGGTCGGATCGGCACCCGCCGCGGCGAGTCCGTGCAGCATGCCGATCTCCCAGCCGATGCCGGCGAGCCCGCCACCGCCGAGTACCAGTGCCGTTCGTTGCTTCTTCGCTTCGTCGTCCTTCTCCGCCATGGCAGCAGTGTGACGTGTACGGGGCGAGCCCGCCCCCCGCACACGGCGGGAGGCGGGCTCCGGACTCAGACCAGTTCGGTGACCGTGCCGGCACCGACCGTACGGCCGCCCTCGCGGATCGCGAAGCCGAGACCGGGCTCCAGCGGCATGTCGCGGCCGAGCTCGACGGTCATGGTGACCGTGTCGCCTGGGCGCGCGACCGCCGCCTCGCCGAGGTCGACGTCCCCGACGACGTCCGCCGTACGGATGTAGAACTGGGGCCGGTAGCCGGTGCCGATCGGGGTCGTACGACCACCCTCACGGCCGGACAGGACGTACACCTGCGCGGTGAAGCGGCGGCTCGGCGTGACGCTGCGCGGCGCGGCGACGACATGGCCGCGGCGCACCGCGTCACGCGGCACACCACGCAGCAGCAGCGCCACGTTGTCGCCGGCCTCGGCGGACTCCATCGGCTTGCCGAAGGTCTCCAGGCCGGTGACGACGGTCGTGACGTCCGCGCCGAGCACCTCCACCTGGTCGCCGACGCGCACGGTGCCGCGCTCGACGGCGCCCGTGACGACCGTGCCACGCCCGGTGATGGTGAGGACGTTCTCCACCGGGAGCAGGAACGGCGCGTCCGTGTAGCGGACCGGCGTCGGCACATAGGTGTCGACTGCATCGAGCAGTGCCTCGATGGCGGCGGTCCAGCGTGGGTCGCCTTCCAGGGCCTTGAGACCGGAGACCCGTACGACGGGGACGGCGTCTCCGCCGTACCCGTGTGCCGTGAGCAGCTCGCGGACCTCCAGCTCGACGAGGTCGGTCAGCTCGGGGTCGCCCGCGTCGGCCTTGTTGAGCGCGACGACGATGTGGTCGACGCCGACCTGACGGGCCAGCAGGACGTGCTCGGCGGTCTGCGGCATGATCCCGTCGAGCGCGGAGACGACGAGGATCGCCCCGTCGAGCTGTGCCGCTCCCGTGACCATGTTCTTGACGTAGTCGGCATGACCCGGCATGTCGACATGGGCGTAGTGCCGCGTGCCGGTCTCGTACTCGACGTGCGCAATGTTGATGGTGATGCCGCGCGCAGCCTCCTCCGGGGCCCGGTCGATTCGGTCGAAGGGCACGAACGTGCCGGTGCCGCGCTCGCTGAGGACCTTGGTGATGGCGGCGGTCAGGGTGGTCTTGCCGTGGTCGACGTGGCCCATGGTGCCGATGTTGAGGTGCGGCTTGGTGCGCACGTATGCCGTCTTGGGCATGGCTGTTGCGGTTCCTTCCCGGAACTCGAAGCGTGAACTCCCTGTGGAGGGGGACCCCCTGGGCCGGACCGACCCTCCCCCTGCGGGGTCCGCCGGTCGATCCGGGGAGGGTCAGCTTCGGGCGCCGTCGAAGGGCGCGGCGGCAGCTGCGTCGACTGCAGCGGCCGTAGCTGCTGCGACGACCGCGTCGACTGCCGCGGCCAGGTGGAAACCGGCAGCCTTCGGCGCGTCCGCGACTGCGGACGGCGCTGCGGGGAAGGCGTACCGGAACATGCCTGAAGGATCTCCGACGGCGTGGGTGGGCGTCGAATGGTTTTCCCGGCGGCGTTACGGGGTCACAGGTTCTTGAGCGCTTCGCGTACGGAGAGCGGCGCCAGCCGGTCACGGGCGGAGGAGACGAAGCCGCGGACCGCGTCAGGGTCGGTCTTGGCGTACTCGCGCAGGCTCCAGCCGATCGCCTTGCGGATGAAGAAGTCCGGGTGGCCCGACTGACGCAGGCAGTACCGGAAAAGGCGCTCCGCGTCGGTCGCGTCCTTGAGGCGGAGCTGGTGGAGCAGGGCGGTGCGCGCGATCCAGAGGTCCTCGTCCTCGATCCACTCGTCCATGACGGGGACGAGCTCCGGACCGGCCGCGACCAGTCCGCCGACGACGTGCGAGGCGAGCGCGTCGACGGTGTCCCACCAGGAGACGGTGGTGATCAGGTGTCGTACGACCGGGAGGAAGCCGGACGAGCAGCGGGTCACGTACCGGCGCAGGTAGTCGACCGCGAAGTAGTGGTACTCGCGCTCCGGCAGCTCCCAGCAGCGCAGGGCGATGGCCGTGCAGTCGGTCTCGTCGGGGCGCGGGGCGCCGTCGAGTACGGCACGGGACAGGGCGCGGCGGTCCGGGGTACGGATGCCGAGGAACGGTGCGATGTCCTTCATGTACGCGGCGGCCTCGCGTGCCCGGACGGGGTCGGCCGCCGTGGGGTACACGGCCGTGAGCCGTTCCAGCACGGTGTCGGCGAGTGCGCTGCGAGGCGTTGCCGGGGGCGTCATGCGCCACACATTACGGCGATCACAGATGCCCGTCGGTTAGTCTCCCCTGATGCTCGACCCCGTTCCCGGGCCGCCCGACGGCCTCGCGCTCCGCCGCAGCCGGGCCCTTCTGTCGCCCCGGTCGCGGCTGGCGCTGCTCGTTCTGGTGCTGGCGTCGGCGGCGTCCGCGGTCGCGCTGTACGAGCCCCAGCGGCTGCTCGCGACGGGCTGGCCGCCGCAGCTGAGCGGGGGCGCCGCGGTCGTGCTCTTCGGGCTTGCGTACGGCCTGTGCACCGCGGCTTTCGTGCCCAGGCCGCTGCTGAATCTGGCGGCGGGCGCGCTCTTCGGCTCCCAGGCGGGCCTGGCGGCCGCAGTCGCCGGCACGGTGCTCGGCGCCGGCATCTCCTTCACCCTGGGCCGGGTCCTCGGCCAGGACGCGCTCCGGCCGCTGGTGCGCGGCCGCTGGCTGACGGCCGCCGACGGCCAGCTCAGCCGCCACGGCTTCCGCTCCATGCTGGCTCTGCGGCTCTTTCCCGGCATCCCTTTCGCCGCCGCGAACTACTGCGCCGCGGTGTCCCGGATGGGCTATCTGCCCTTCCTGCTGGCGACGGGGATCGGCTCGATCCCGAACACCGCGGCGTACGTCGTGGCCGGCAGCAGCGCGGCCTCCCCGACGTCGCCCGTCTTCCTCTTCTCGATGGGCTTCATCGTTCTGTCGGCCCTGGCGGGCGCCGTGGTGGCCTGGCGCAAACGGCACCGCCTGCGCGGGGTGTGACGCAGGGGGCGCGGCCGACCGGTCCTGGGCACCTAGGTGTATTGATCACGAGCGTCGTTAACGCTGGTGATCAATACGACTAGTGCCGCGACCGGCAATGTTTGCCCGTCAAGGAGCGTCGTCCGGTGCGTGCATCGCAAGGCGGCCGGAAGTCCTTGTAGCGGAGCTACCAGGGCTTTTGGCCAACGCAGCGAGGGTGCGTGCCGGACGACGCTACAGGGCAAAGCTTGCCGGGAGCGGCACTAGCGCCCGGCACGCGGCGGCGCCTCCGTGATGTCGAGGAAGACCTGGTCGGCTTCCGGCCAGCGATCCTCGACAGCCTGCTTGATCCGCTCGGACACCAGCTCGACCTCCTCGCTGTCCAGCCCCGGCACCAGATCGATCCGCGCCACCACCAGAGCCGAGTCGAGCCCCAGACGCATCGTCAGCAGCGAGGCCACATTGTCGATCTCCGGCTGTCCTTCCAGCATGGTGCGGATGGCTTTGCGCATCGCGGGATCGACCGCGACACCGATGAGCTGGTCGCGCGACTCCCGGCCGAGCCGGTACGCGACATACACCAGCAGCAGGCCGATCGCCAGGGATGCGGCTGCCTCCCACCCCGCCTCTCCGGTGGCCAGATGCAGCCCCATCCCCGTCATCGCGACCAGCACCCCGACCACGGCTGTGCCGTCCTCCGCGATGACCGTGCGCAGTGCCGGATCGCTGGTCGCCTCGCCCTGTCCGCGGAACTGGTACAGCGCGCGTACCAGCGACGTGCCCTCGGCAAGCAGAGCGACGCCCAGTACGGCGAGCCCGGCGGCGTAACGCGACGGGGACACCTCCCCGTTGCCGCGCAGTGCCTCGGACGCCTGGTAGAACGAGAAACAGCCGCCCATCACGAAAATGCCGACGGCTGCGAGCAGCGACCAGAACCAGCGCTCCTTGCCGTAGCCGAAGGGATGGCGGCGGTCGGCCGGGCGGCGGCTGCGGCGCAGAGACGCGAGCAGGAAGATCTCGTTGACGCTGTCCGCGACGGAGTGCGCCGCCTCCGACAGCAGCGCGGGCGACGACGCCACGAATCCGCCGACTGCCTTGGCGACGGCGATGACGAGGTTCGCGGCGAGCGCGACAAGGACCGTCAGCCGCGTCCTCCGGTCGGAACGCGTCCGCCGTTTGCTTTCCTTACGGTTCACCACTACTCACGGTGTCTCTGGCCACTGTTGCCGGCTCGGGCGCAACGCGTCGAGCCGGCGCCTTGCCGGGCCCAGCGCCCTGCCCCGCCGCGGCACCTCTTCCCACCGGTCCGCACCCCTTCCCACGGTCCGCATCGCGGCTGCCCGGCAGCATCGGCGACGGTCCAGCGGCGCGGACAGGCCAATCCCGTCACAGGCCCGGACGGACGACGGAGCCACAGGTCCGGAGCGCCGTGTCCTCGGCGAAGGCCCGCACGTCGTCGAACCTACTGCGACCTCCCTGCAGGGCCAGGACGCGGGCGCTGCGGCGTGCCGTCGAGGGATCGCTCGCCGACGCCTTCGGATCCGGCGGCTGTCCTCTGCGCACAGTTCCGAGCTGCTCGCCCCGGGCCGCGGAACGCTCCGGCCGGCGGGACGCACCAGGACCTCGGTGACGCCGTTGCGTCGTTGTGCTGACCCGGTGACATGCGCGACCCGGTTACGTACGTACTGCCACCAGCACCATGAGCAGCGCGATGCCCACCGTCAGCCAGCTCGTGTAGTCGCCGATGTGGCCCGAGTGCAGCCTGCGCAGCGGCACGACCACCACGCGGGCGGTGCGGCCGAGCCCGGCGCGAGTGAGGTGCGCGGCGTGCCACGACAGCGCCGGCCCCCACAGGGCGGCGGCCGCGACCCCGGCCGCGAGCCCGGTGGAGACCAGCCCGAGCCCCACGCCTTCGAGGGTCCAGCCGACGCTCGGCGCCGCCGGCGTCACCGGTCCCGGAGGCAGTCCGCTTACGGCGACGGCATAGTCCGCGCGGCTGGTGAACTCCGCCGCGGCGCGTGCGAGTGACTCGCCCAGGGAGGGCAGCAGCCCCACGGCCAGGCTTGCGCCCAACAGCAGCACGGGGACGACGACCATCGGGACGGGGATCCGCCGCTTCGGGTCCCGTACCTCCGGTTCTTCGCCGCTGCCGGTGGTCTCGGGGCCGTGGTGCTGCTCGGGCCGGGTCCCCGCGCCCAGGAACACCCGGGCGGCTGCCCGCAGCACCGCCCCTCCGGTGACGGCAGACACCAGCACGAACAGCACGGGCGTCCATCCCGCCCACTCGGCTGCCGCGTGTTCCTCGACGGCCTTGCCGAGCCCTGTTCCGAACGGCGGCAGCCCGGCCAGCGCGAGGCCGCCCACCCCGAACAGCGCACCGCAGAGGGGCAGATCACGGGCCCGGCCCCGCAGTCCGTGTTCGTCGACCGAGCCGTGCCGGTCCAGCAGCAGCCCGGTCAGCGCGAAGAGGGCTGCCTTGGCGCCGGCGTGCCCGGCCACGTACAGGGCCGCGCCGGCCGTCGCCTCCGGCGTCAGCAGGGCGACTCCGACCAGGAAGAGGCCGACATGACCCACGGTCGAGAAGGCGAGCATCCGCTTGAGGTGGCGCTGCTGCCAGCACATCACCGAGCCGACGAGGGCGGTGGCGACACCGAGAGCGACGAACGTGTCGCGGAAGACGTGGTGCGGGATGCCGCCGGGGCCGGAGAACACCGTCCAGTAGAGCCGCCCCACCCCGTACACGCCGAGTTCGACCATGACTCCGGACAGGAGCATGCACACGGGTGTTGGCGCCACGGCATGGGCGTCCGGGAGCCAGAAGTGGAAGGGGACCACCGCCGCCTTGACGAGCAGCCCGGTCAGGACGAGGACGAACGCGACGACGAGCAGCGGATCGCTGACGCGCCCGGCGAGTTCGCGCCCGATGAAGGCGAGGCCGAGCTCTCCGGTGTGCGCGTAGAGGAGGCCGGTGCCGAGCAGGGTGCAGTAGGCGGCGACGGAGTTGACGATGCCGAAGGTGAGGGCGCCCTGGAGCGGGCGGGGGTCCTCGATCCGAAAGCCGGTGAGCGCGTACGCGACCACGCCCATCAGCTCGAAGAACACGAAGGCGTTGAACAGGTCACCGGTGAGCGCGAATCCGCACATGCCCGCGTCGAAGAGGAGGATCAGCGCGGGGAACGTACCCGCGTGTTCGGCGGGCGGCTCGTCGAAGTACCGCCAGGAGTACGAGATCGCCGCGAGGACCAGTGCGGCGGCGAGCAGCGCCAGCCCGACACCGATCCGGTCGGCGGCGAGGACGATGCCGACGCTCTCCCCGCCGTCCGGGGCCCAGCCACCCACCCAGGAGACCACCGTGCCGTCGCCCGTGCGTTCCCACAGCCGGGCGAGGTCGGCGACCACGGCGGCGGCCGCCGCGGCAGCCAGCGCGTCCGTGGCGATCCTCGGCAGCCACCTGCCGCCCACGGCCAGCACGACGGCGCCCAGCAGCGGAATCGCGACGGCGAGGGGCAGCAGACTCTCGGTTCGCACGAATCCGGTCAGCCCCTGAGACCGGTGAGGGCGTCCGGGTCCACCGTGTCGTGTCGTTTGCGGATCTGGATGGCGAGCGCCAGCAGCAGCGCGGTGATGGTCGCACCGACGACGACATCGGTGAGTGCGAGGGCCTGGGTAACCGGGTCGACGACGGGGGCGCGGGTGCTCGTGTCGGAGAAGTAGGGGGCGGTCGCGCCGCGCCGGTAGCCGACGGTGAGCAGCAGGACGTACGTCGACGACTGCGCGACCGACAGGCACCCGATGGCGTGGACCGCGTCCCTGCTGGTGACGAGGCCGTACAGCCCGGCGAGCAGGATCCAGCCGGCGGCCAGATAGGACAGCAGGCTCATCCGACGTCCTCCGGTGTCCTGATCTCGACAGCCTGGTCGATGAAGGCAGCCAGCAGTACGACGATGCCGGAGCCCACTTCGACGCCGATCGCCGCGTTGACGTAGGGGACGAGACCGCCGGAGGTGATCGACTCGAAGGTGCCGAGCGGCAGGACGTTCTCGAAGTACGCGGCTCCTGCGAGCAGTCCGGCCAGGCCGAGAGCGGCGAAGGCACCCGCGGCGACCGCGTCCGCCACGTCCAGGACCGCCAGTGGGCGCACGCGTTTGAGCACGCGGTAGTCGGCGGCGATGTAGGCGATGTGCAGTCCGGTCGCGAGGACGACGCCGCCCTGGAAGCCGCCGCCGGGCGACACCTGACCGTGGGCGACGACGTAGCCACCGGTGAGCAGGGTGGCCGGGAGCAGGACCGTGCCGGCCAGTCGGATGACGGGCTGCGCGTTGCCGGGCCGCGGCCGTGCGGGCTGCTCGTCGCGGGCGCGCCGCAGCAGGACGATCGCACCGAGGACGGCGGCGAGCAGAATGTACTCCTCGCCGAGCGTGTCGAAGGCGCGCTGGTCGAACGTGACGGAGGCGACGGCGTTGGCGGTGCGTTGCCGCAGGGCCGCGGCCACCGCACGGTCTCCGTAGGGGTGTTCGGCGCCGCCGAAGCCGGGGAGATCCAGGCAGGCGAGCACCCAGCCGGCCGCGAGGAGGACCGCCGCGGCCCAGAACATCCGGATGCGTACGGTACGGCTCACCGCTTGCGGTCCTTGCCACGGCCGCCGCTCGGCGACCGCCGGATCCTGCGTACCGTCAGCAGGAAGAGCAGCGGAGTGACGACCGTCCCCACGGCGAGCTGCGACAGCGCCACGTCCGGCGCCTGCAGCAGCGCGAACAGCAGGGCCAGATGGAGGCCCAGCACGCCGAGGAGGACTGCCTGCCGGACCGGGTCCCGGGTGAGCACGGTCATGGTCGCGGTCACGGTGACGAGGACGACGGCCGAGCCGATCAGCCAGTCGGTCAGGCTCTGTTCCGTTCCGGTCACTGCGGTGTGTCCTCCGGGGTGCGGCCCTCGTGGGAGGCGACGGCGCGGCCGATCGCCATCGTCGTCACCGTTCCGCCACCGGCGATCAGCACGCCGATGGCCAGCAGCTTCACCGCGTTCCGACCCGGCCCGGTGTCCACGGCCGCCGCGAGGACGATCAGCGGCCCGCCGAGCAGGGACGCGGGCGCGAGGGCATGCAGCCGGGCATGAGGGCGCGGCAGTACGACCAGGGCCAGGGCCGAAAGCAGCAGCATCGCGACCCCGGCGGTCAGCAGCACGAGTACGGCGGAGGACACGGCCATCTCAGCTCGGCCCACTCCCGCCGCCCGCACCGTTCCCGCCACTCCCGCCGCCCGCACCGTTCCCGCCGCTGTCGCCGAGAAAGCGGGCGAAGACCAGCGTTCCGACAGGGCCGAGCACCGCGAGGACGAGCGCCATGTCCAGGTACCCATTCCGCCCGAACCCCTGCGCGATCAGCAGCAGGAGAACGGTGACCGTGGTGGTGGCCAGCGCCAGTCCGGCGAGCCGCTCGTGCGGGGCGCCTCGTCCGCTCACCCACAGGCACGGCGCCAGCCCCAGCGGCAGCAGCAGGGCCGCGGCCGTCAGCCATGCGACCGTCACTGGCGCCCGCCCCTCGTCAGCGCGCTCTCCAGGGCGGACGGGCCTCCGGGGAGGGTGTGGACGAGGAGGACCGGCCCTTCGTCCCGGGAGCCCGTGCTCTCGACGACGTAACCGCCCGGCGTGGCGGACAGCAGCGCGCTCGCCCAGGCGGGGCCGGTGCCCCGGGCGAGTGCCACGGTGTGGAACCGGCCGTGGACGCGTGCGCCGCGCAGGACACGCACGGTGGCCAGGGCGAGCCGTCCGGTGTCGGACAGGACCGAACCGGGCCACCGCAGGAGGGCCTGCGCGACGCGTGCCCTGCCGCCGAGCGCGGCGCCGGAGGCCGTGCGGACTCTCCGGGCGGCCACGACGGCGAGCGCGGCGATCACCGACCCGACGGCGAGTTCCAGCGCCGACACCGTACTGATGAGGATCACGTACAGCAGGACGCAGAGCGCCCACCAGATCAGGAACTCCCCTGCCGCCGCGGTCCATGAGCGCCACATCAGACCTCCCCGGAATGCATCAGCCACGTCTACCGTGCGGCGGTTCCGGGCAGTGCGAGTGCGCCGCGCGGCACGCCCCGGGGCGCGGTACCTTCACTGATGTGGCGCAGTCGCGAGGGACGACGGATGTTGCCGAGGCTCTGCCGTCACGAAGGGAAGCGTCGGCACATGGGCAGAACGTCTGACGAGCAAGAGGGGCAGGGGTACGACGCCACTCCGTTCCTGCCGGGGCGACGCGCAGGCCTGGCCGGGCTCCGAAAGGCGGCGGCCGACTGCCGCGGCTGCCCGCTGTACGAGGATGCGACGCAGACGGTGTTCGGCGAGGGCGACGCCTCGGCGCGCGTACTGCTCCTCGGGGAGCAGCCTGGCGACCAGGAGGACCGGCAGGGCAGGCCGTTCGTCGGCCCTGCGGGGAAGGTCCTGATGCGCGCACTCAAGGAGGCGGGCATCGACCCCATGCAGACGTACATCACCAACGCGGTCAAGCACTTCAAGTTCACGATCCCCGAGGGGCGCAAGCGGCGCATTCACAAGGCGCCCAGCCTGCGGGAGATGACGGCGTGCAAGCCATGGCTTGTGGCTGAACTTCGGCTCGTATCCCCTGAGCTGGTCGTGGCGCTCGGCTCCACGGCGGGGAAGGCGCTGCTGGGGTCGTCGTTCCGGGTGACCGAGCAGCGGGGTGCCCTGCTGCCGTGGCCGGGGCTGGACGAGAGTGGTGAGAACGGTGAGCGAGGTGAGGCCGACAAGGGCATCCAGGGCCTGGTGGCGACGATCCACCCCTCCGCTGTCCTGCGAGCGGACGACCGCGAGTCGGTGTACCGCGGGCTGGTCACCGACCTCCGGGTCGTCGCGGACGTCCTGAACGGCAAGAGGGGCGGAAAGGCCTCGTGACACTGCGGCGTCGGTGCCATGGCTGCGTCCCGCGACGCCCGCACAGCCGCCTCGATGCCTGGCACCCTGTGTCACACGGTTGACCGGGGAGGTCTTCGTGTCCGGTCACACCCTGGTGGCCGGCCTGCTCCCCCGGTCATGATCGCCGCCGTCCGGTACCGCCGCGACGTCACCCGCCGCAGGCGACCCGGGCCGGCCCGACCGCCACGCCCCAGGACGGGGTGCAGGGCGGTTGTGTGGCTACAGCGCCTCGAGGATCGTGGCGTTCGCGAGACCGCCTGCCTCACACATCGTCTGGAGGGCGTAGCGCGCGCCGCGTGCCCGCATCGCGTGGACCAGCGTGGTCATCAGGCGGGTGCCGCTCGCGCCGAGGGGGTGGCCGATGGCGAGGGCGCCACCGTGGACGTTGACCTTCGCCGGGTCGGCTGCCGTCTCCTGCAGCCAGGCGAGGACCACGCTCGCGAAGGCCTCGTTGACCTCGAAGAGGTCGATGTCGTCGAGGCCGAGGCCCGCCCGCTTGAGCACCTTCTCGGTGGCCGGCAGCACTCCCGTCAGCATGAGCAGCGGGTCGGATCCGGTGACGGCGAAGCTGTGCAGCCGGGCCAGCGGGCGCAGGCCGAGCCGCTCGGCGGTCTCGCCGGAGGTGATCAGGACGGCCGACGCCCCGTCGTTGACCGGGCTGCTGTTTCCGGCCGTGACCGACCACTCGATCTGCGGGAAGCGCTCAGCGAAGACGGGGTCCTCGAACGAGGGGCGCAGCCCCGCCAGGACCTCCCCCGTCGTCCCCGGCCGTACGCTCTCGTCACGCTCCAGACCGCCGATCGGTGCCACCTCGGCGTCGAACAGCCCGTCCGCCCAGGCCCTGGCGGCCCGCTGATGCGAGGTCACCGCGAACGCGTCCATCGACTCGCGCCCGATGGACCACTTCGCCGCGATGAGTTCGGCGCTGATCCCCTGCGGGACGAGCCCCTCCGGGTAGCGCTCGGCGACCCCCGGTCCGAACGGGTCGGCGCCCGGAGGCACGTTGGACCACATCGGCACGCGGCTCATGGACTCGACTCCGCAGGCGATGACGGCGTCGTACGCGCCCGCCATGACGCCCTGCGCGGCGAAGTGGACGGCCTGCTGCGAGGAGCCGCACTGCCGGTCGACGGTGGTGGCGGGCACGGACTCGGGGAAGCCGGCGCCCAGCCAGGCGTAGCGCGTGGTGTTCATGGCCTGCTCACCGACCTGGTCGACGGTGCCGCCCACGACGTCGTCGACCAGCGCGGGATCGATCCCGCTGCGCTCGACGAGGGCGCGGAGGGTGTGGGAGAGCAGCTCCACCGGGTGGACGTGGGCCAGGGCGCCGTTCGGCCTGCCCTTCCCGATCGGTGTACGGACTGCTTCGACGATGACGGCGTCACGCATGGAGCGCGCCTCCTCGCTCATAGCATCAGTGGGTGAGTTGGGAAACTGGACTCTCTGGCCTACTCGACAGTAGCTCACCGAGTTGGATTTTCCAACCCACTACCTTCTAGGCTGGCCCCATGAAGGCCGCCCGCCCCTGTTCCATCGCCGACGCGCTCTCCCTCGTCGGCGAGAAGTACGCCCTGCTCGTCCTGCGCGAGGTCTTCCTCGGAGTCCGCCGCTTCGACCGGATCGCCCGCAACACCGGGGCACCGCGCGACATCCTCACCGCCCGGCTGCGCCGGCTGGTCGAGGCCGGGGTACTGGAAAAGGTCCCGTACAGCGACCGCCCGCAGCGCTTCGAGTACCACCCGACGGACGCCGGGCGGGATCTGCAGCCCGTCCTGCTGACGCTGATGGCCTGGGGTGACCGGCATCTGGCGGACCGCCCGCCGACGGTGCTGGAGCACGCGTGCGGCGAGAAGCTCGCCCCGGTCGTCGTCTGTGCGTCCTGCGGCGCAGAGGCGGCCCCGGACACCCTGACCCCGCACGTGCATGCGCCGGGCTGGACGGTGACGGGCCCGGCGGACGACTGAGATCCCGCCGCGGAACCTGGTGGGGATCGCGTGTCCCACGGCAGGGGCCTGCGCGGAACACACCTCGGGGCGTCCGCGGTGCGGAAGCTCGCGGCACGCGCGGAACCTGCGGAAGGGCGCGGAACCTGCGGCACGGCGAGGCACCCGTACAGCGCCGTAAGGCAGACCGGACCGCCGGACTTCTGGACCTGTCGCGACGGTCGCCCTACCGTCGATGCCGGTATCCCGACGGGCAGTTGCGGGAAAGGCGGAGCATGGGCACCGGGCGGCAACCCGACGCGGCGGAGCCATCAGGAGGCCGCTCAGAACACCGGCTGGCCGCGCTGGGAGTGCCCGCGGACGACGAGCGCCTCTACAGGGTGCTGCTCGCCCGGCCCGACGCGACCGTCGCCGAGCTCGCCGCGGCCACCGGCTGGGACGCAGCGCGCGTCCGGCGCCGGACGCGCTCGCTGGAGAAGCGGGGCATGCTGACGCGCGTGCCCAGCCGCCCCGTCCGCTTCGCCCCCGCGCCCCCGGACGTCGTGACCGAAGTGCTGGCCCTGCAACGGCAGGAGGAGATCGAGCGCGCCCGGCTCGCGGCGGCCTCGCTCACCGAGGAGTTCCGTACGGTGCGCCGCGTCGAGGGCGGCCCGGCCGTCCAGGTCCTCAGCGGACGGGACGCGATCGCGCAGCGCTTCTTCCAGACCCAGCAGTCCACCAGGGACGAGGTGCTCATACTCGACCGGCCGCCCTATGTCGCCCGGCCCGCCGACGAGCAGACCTCCGTACAGCGCCGGCTCATGCGCCGCGGCGTGCGCTATCGCACCATCTACGACCAACGCTCCCTCGATTCCCCCGGACAACTGAGCCTCTCCCGGGAGCTTGCGCTGCTCGGCGAGGACAGCAGGGTCCTGGACGAGGTCCCGCTCAAGCTCGTGATCGCCGACCGGCGGCTCGCGCTCGTGCCGTTCGTCCTGCCGACCGAGCGCGAGGTGATGGTGCTGCAGGCCTCCGCGCTGCTCGACGCCCTGGTGGTCTTCTTCGAGATGCTGTGGCACCGGGCGGTGCCACTGTGGCCCGCCCGCAGCCGGCCGGCCGAGGACCGGGCCCTGTCCGCCGATGACGAGCAGCTCCTCGCCCTGTCCGCGTCCGGCCTGACCGACCACGCCATCGCACGCCGCCTCGGCGTCGCACAGCGCACCGTCGAGCGCCGGATGCGCAGAATCATGGACCTTCTGGGCGCCCGCACCCGCTTCCAGGCCGGGCTCCAGGCGGCCCACCAGGGCCTGATCGGCAGCCCTCCGCCGCCCGGGCCCGGAGCCTGACCAGCCCGGCCCGGGCCGGACGGGATCGGCCCGGACCCGGCGGACCCGCCGAGGAGGCAACCGACCTCGCACGGCGATGATCTTGCGGGATTCGCCGGGTGCCAGCCCGCCCGTGGGCCGTGAACCCGGTGCCGCTACGCTGCCACGGACGGACGCATGATCGCGGCCCGCATCGCACATTCAGACCTGACCAGCACTTGGATGGCTTAGCTTTCATGTCGTGGTTCGAATCATTCATCCTCGGGCTCGTCCAGGGGCTGACGGAGTTCCTGCCCATCTCGTCCAGCGCGCATCTGCGCCTCACGGCGTCGTTCGCCGGCTGGCACGACCCGGGTGCGGCCTTCACCGCGATCACCCAGATCGGCACCGAGACGGCCGTGCTGATCTACTTCCGCAAGGACATCGCGCGGATCGTCTCGGCCTGGTTCCGTTCGCTCACGGACAAGTCGATGCGCAGGAACCACGACGCGCAGATGGGCTGGCTGGTGATCGTCGGCTCGATCCCGATCGGCGTGCTCGGCGTCACGCTCAAGGACCAGATCGAGGGTCCGTTCCGTGATCTCCGGCTGATCGCGACCACGCTCATCGTGATGGGCATCGTCCTCGGTGTCGCCGACCGCCTCGCTGCCCGCGACGAGACCGGCGGCAAGCACCGCGCCATCAAGCAGCGGAAGTCCCTGGAAGAGCTCACCGTCAAGGACGGTCTGATCTACGGCGTCTGCCAGGCGATGGCCCTGATCCCGGGTGTCTCGCGCTCGGGCGCCACGATCAGCGGTGGTCTGCTGATGGGCTACACCCGCGAGGCGGCGGCCCGCTACTCGTTCCTGCTGGCCATTCCGGCCGTGCTCGCCTCCGGGCTCTTCGAGCTGAAGGACGCGGGTGACGGCGGGCATGTGTCGTGGGGCCCGACCATCTTCGCGACGATCATCGCGTTCGGTGTCGGCTACGCGGTCATCGCGTGGTTCATGAAGTTCATCACGACCAAGAGCTTCATGCCCTTCGTCATCTACCGGATCCTGCTCGGGATCCTCCTGTTCATCCTGGTCGGCACGGACGTCCTGAGCCCGCACGCCGGCGAGTCAGCGGGCTGACCCGCGCCCGGAGAGGCCCCACACGGCGGTCCGTCGCCCGTGGGGTCGTGCCGGTGACCGGCGCGGCGCAACGGGGCGGTGCGGGACCTGCCTCGTACGCTCGCGCCGTGCCCAACGTGATGGCGGTCCTGAAACGGCTGGTCATCGGCCGCGCGCTGCGCAGCGAGGAGCTGGGCGAGACACTGTTGCCCAAGCGGTTCGCCCTGCCGATCTTCGCCTCCGACCCGCTCTCGTCGGTGGCGTACGCGACGCAGGAGATCCTGCTGGTGCTCACCCTCGGCGGGCTCGCCTATCTGCACTTCACCCCGTGGATCGCGGCCGCGGTCGTGGCACTGATGACCGTCGTCGTGCTCTCGTACCGCCAGGTGGTGCACGCGTATCCGAGCGGCGGCGGTTCCTACGAGGTCGCCACCAGCAATCTGGGCCCGTCCGCCGGTCTCGTGGTCGCCGCTGCGCTGCTGGTCGACTATGTGATGACCGTGGCGGTGTCGGTGGCCTCCGGCGTCGACAACATCATCTCGGCGATTCCGCAGCTGGCCGAGTACCGGGTGCTGATGGCGCTCGCCTTCGTCGCCCTGCTGACCGCGATGAACCTCCGCGGGGTACGCGAGTCCGGCCGGGCCTTCGCCGCGCCGACCTATCTGTTCGTCGGCGGCATGCTGATCATGTGCGGGACGGGGCTCTTCCGCTATCTGCTCGGCGACGCACCGGTCGCCGCGACCGCCGAGTACGGCATCGAACCGGTCCCCGCGGACGCCAACCTGGTCGGTCTGGCCCTGGTGATGCTCGTCCTGCGCGCGTTCTCCAGCGGCTGTACGGCGCTGACCGGCGTCGAGGCGATCTCCAACGGCGTGCCGGCCTTCCGCAAGCCCAAGTCGCGGAACGCGGCCACCACCATGGCCTGGATGGGCATCATCGCCGTCGTCATGTTCGTCGGTGTCACGACGCTCGCCATCGTCGCGAAGGTGCACATCGCCACGGACTCCTGCAATCTGACGGGGCTCGCCGACTGCGAGAACTACCCGCAGCGCACCGTCATCGCGCAACTGGCCGCCTCGGTCTTCGGCGGAGAGAACAGCTTCGGCTTCTACTTCGTCCAGGCCTCCACCGCGCTCGTCCTGATCCTCGCCGCGAACACCGCGTTCAACGGCTTCCCGCTGCTCGCCTCCGTCCTCGCCCAGCACCGCTACCTCCCCCGCCAGCTGCACAACCGCGGTGACCGCCTCGCCTTCTCCAACGGCATCCTGGCGCTCGCGGTCGTGGCCGGACTGCTGCTGTGGGCCTACAAGGCGAACGTCACCAGCCTGATCCATCTGTACATCCTCGGCGTGTTCACCTCGTTCACGCTCTGCCAGACCGGCATGGTCCGGCACTGGAACCGCGAGCTGCGCACGGAGCGAAACCCCGCAATGCGCCGGCGCCACGCCACCTCCCGGATCCTCAACGCGACCGGGGCGGTCACCACCTGTCTGGTCCTCGTCGTCGTGCTGCTCACCAAGTTCGCCCAGGGCGCCTGGCTCGCGGTGCTCGCCGCCGTCGTGCTGTGGGTGATGATGCGGGGCATCCGCCGCCACTACGACGCCACCACGGCCGAACTTGCGGTCACCGACCCGCGCAGCGAACTGGCGCCGCCCTCACGGGTCCTGGGGATCGTGCTGGTCTCCACCGTGCACAAGCCCACGCTGCGGGCCCTCGCCTACGCGCGTGCGATGCGTCCGGACCGGCTGGAGGCCCTCACCGTCGCCGTCGACCGCGACGCGGCGGCGGCGCTGCAGCGGCAGTGGGAGGAGTACGGAATCGAGGTGCCGCTCAAGGTCCTCGACTCCCCGTACCGGGAGATCACCGCCTCCGTTCTGTTGTACGTCCGCTCCATCAGGCGTGAGAGCCCGCGGGACGTCATCGCCGTCTTCATCCCGGAGTACGTGGTCGGCCGCTGGTGGGAGAACCTGCTGCACAACCAGTCGGCACTGTGGCTGAAGAGCCGGCTGCTCTTCACACCGGGAGTCATGGTGACCAGCGTCCCCTGGCAGCTGAGCTCCTCCGTTCACGCGGACCACCCCGCGGCGCGCGCCCCCGGCTCGGTCCGCCGCGGCGAGCCGGCCGCCCGCTCCAGGCGCTGACTGCGCACGACCCCTGAGCCCCTTCGCCGGCCCCGCGTATGTCCCCGGCCCTGCGTGGGCCCTTGGCGTGACGCGTCCGCTGACCGACACTTGGCCGATGACGCAGCGCGTGGATCTCGCGACGGTGATGGACCGGCTGGCCATCGACGAGGTGATCACCGGGTACGCGGTGGCCGTGGACGACGCGGACTGGCCCGGCTACCGGGCCCTGTTCACCCCGGAGGGCCGTGCCGACTACCGCAGCGCGGGCGGCATCGAGGGCCCGGCGGCGACGGTCGCCGACTGGCTGGCGGAGACCATGCGGCTGTTCCCCGTACGGCAGCACCTGATCGTCAACCGGCAGGTGCGTCTCCAGGACCTCGGCGGCTACCCCGGCGACAGGGCCGACGTACAGGCCGACTACGTGAATCCGATGCGGCTGGAGTCGGGGGACGACTTCGTCTCCGGCGGGCGGTACGCGTTCGGCCTGACGCGTACGGACGGCGGTTGGCGGCTGCGTTCGGTGACCGTCCGGGAGAAGTGGCGGCACGCCGCCTTCCCCGCGCCGGCCGCCGACTGATCGACACGTGGCCTGTCCCGGGCCGCGCCGCTCCATCACACTGGAGGAAGACACTGCTCTCGGGGAGGCGCGGCATGCGGATTCCGGTCGGCCGGCGGGAGCAGCTGACGAGGCTGTTGTCGTCGCCGTGGTTGCGCGGAGCGGCCGTGCTCGTGACGGGCGCGCTGCCCGCGCTCGCGTTCCCGGCACCCGCGCTGTGGTGGTTCGCGTATGTCGCGCTCGTACCGTGGCTGCTGCTGATCCGGACCGCGCAGACGGGCCCCCGCGCCGCTCTCGACGGCTGGCTCGGCGGTATCGGTTTCATGCTCGCCGTGCACCACTGGCTGGTGCCGAATCTGCATGTCTTCCTCGTTGTGCTGGCGACCCTGCTCGGGCTGCTCTGGGCGCCGTGGGGGTGGCTGGTCCGCTCGGTGCTGGGCGGTTCGCCGTCGGCGGCGCGGGCGGCCGCGGCGCTGGTCGTCGTGCCGTCCGGCTGGCTGATGGTGGAACTCGTCAGATCCTGGGAGGGGTTGGGCGGCCCGTGGGGTCTGCTCGGGGCGAGCCAGTGGCAGGTCCCGCCCGCGCTGCGGCTCGCCTCGGTGGGCGGGGTCTGGCTGGTGAGCCTGCTGGTCGTCGCGGTGAACACGGCGGTGACCGTGCTCCTGGCGCTCCCCACCGCACGCGTCCCCGCGGTCGCGGGTGTCTGCGCGTGCGCCGTGGCCGCCGGGGCGGTGTGGGTGTGGTCGCCGCGCCCCGAACGGCCGGGCCAGGTGCTGCGGGTCGCCGTCGTCCAGCCGGGCGTCATCAACGGGGTCGGCGGGGCGGAGCGGCGCTTCGCGCGCGGCGAGCAGCTGACCGGGGAGCTGGCGGGGCAACGGCTGGATCTCGTGGTGTGGGGCGAGAGCAGCGTCGGCGCGGACCTGGCGGCACGGCGCGATCTCGCGGCACGGATCGCCGCGCTGTCGCGGACGGTGGGTGCCCCCGTGCTGGTCAACGTGGACGCCCGGCGCTCGGACCGCCCGGGGATATTCAAGAGCAGTGTGCTGGTCGGCCCGGAGGGTCCGACCGGGGACCGCTACGACAAGATGCGGCTGGTCCCCTTCGGCGAGTACGTACCGGCGCGGGCGCTGCTCGGCTGGGCGACGTCCGTGGGCGAGGCGGCGGGTGAGGACCGGATGCGCGGCAGCCGCCAGGTCGTGATGACGCTGCCCGGTGACGGGGCGCGCGGCGGGCTGCGGGTGGGGCCGCTGGTCTGCTTCGAGTCGGCGTTCCCCGACATGAGCAGGCGGCTGGTCCGCGGCGGCGCCCAGCTGCTGATCGCCCAGTCGGCGACCTCGACGTTCCAGGGCAGTTGGGCGCCCGGGCAGCATGCCTCGCTGGCGGCGCTGCGGGCCGCCGAGACGGGCCGGCCGATGGTGCACGCCACGCTCACGGGCGTGAGCGCGGTCCACGGTCCCGAGGGTGAGCCGGTGGGCGCCAGGCTCGGTACGGACGCGAGCACCACCGCCGTGTACGAGATCCCGCTCGCCCGGGGTACGACGCCGTACGTCCGGCTCGGCGACTGGGCCGTGTACGGCGCGCTGGCGGTGCTGGCGGCGCTCTGCGCGGCGGAGGGCCTGCGAGCCCTCAGGAGGCCTGCTCCAGCGCCTCCCGCACCACCCGCTCGCACAGTTCATGGGTCAGCAGCGCGTCCTGGGCGCTGAGGAACTTGTCGGCGCGAACGGCGTCGAGGAAGGCCATCACGGCCTGTTCGATGCCGCGCTGGCGCGCCACCGGCACCCAGTCGCCTCGCCGCCGCAAGGTCGGCTGGCCCTTGTGGTCGATGATCTCCGCGAGGTTGACCACCTCCCGCTTGGTGTCCTGCCCGGCCACTTCGAGGATCTCCTCGGTGGAGCCGTTCAGCCGGTTCATCATCCCGATCGCGGTGAATCCGTCGCCGGAGAGTTGCAGCACCACGTGGTGCATGAGCCCGTCGCGGATCCTGGCTCGTACGTCGGTGTGCTCGACCGGCCCGGGGAGCAGGAAGCGGAGGGTGTCGACGACATGGATGAAGTCGTCGAGGACGAGGGTACGGGGGTCCTCGGGGAGGCCGACCCGGTTCTTCCGCATGAGGATCAGCTCGCGCGGGTGCTCCAGGCACTGGGCGTAGCCGGGGGCGAAGCGGCGGTTGAAACCGACGGCGAGGCTGGTCCCGGTCCGCTCGGACAGCTCCACCAGGCGCTCGGACTGGGTGAGTTCGTAGGCGAGCGGTTTGTCGACGTACGTCGCCACACCTGCCTCCAGCAGCCGGGAGACGATCTCGGGGTGCGTGGTGGTCGGGGCGTGGACGAAGGCGGCGTCGAGGCCCTGGGCGAGGAGGGAGTCCAGGGTGGTGTGGCAGTGCTCCCCGGGGATGTGGTGGGCTGCGGCGACCCGGTCCAGGGTGGCCGCCGTGCGTGTGTGCAGATGCAGTTCGACGCCCGGACGAGTGCTGAGCACCGGCAGATAGGCCTTCTGCGCGATGTCTCCGAGCCCGATGCAGCCGACCTTCACGAGGGCCTCCCTATGGCGTTGTCCTCTGTGGCTTCGCTGTTCCGGCAGCATACGTGTGCTGGGGCGGCCGCCAGCCGGCGATGTCGTCGAAGCCGCGCAGGACGAGGCCGGGTCCGAAGCGGGAGACGGCGGCGATGAGTGCGTCGCGCACGGCGACGGCGGGTGCGCTGCTCTGCATGGCCAGCCGGCCGGTCCTCGTGGCCTGCCGCACGATCCCCATGGTCCGGGGCAGTCGTTCGCGCGTGTACGAGGCGAGGCGCCGGGTGATGTCCGGTCCTCGTCCGGCGTGGTGGGCGAGGACGATCGCGTCCTCGATGGCCTGGTTGCCGCCCTGGCCGAGGGTGGGCTGCATGGCGTGCGCGGCGTCGCCGAGGAGCGCGACCCGGCCGTGGTGGTAGGCGGGCAGCGGCACGGCCATGTGGTGCACGTCGTGGCGCAGCACCCCGTCGGGCTCGGTGGCGTCGATGATCGCGGGGATCGGATCGTGCCAGTCGCCGAAGCGGCGGAGCAGTTCGGCCCGCTCGTCGTCCGGGGCGTGCCCGCCGGCGGGCGTCACCGCCGCGGCATAGGCGTAGACACGGCCGTCCTTGAGCGGCTGGGTGCCCCAGAGACGGCCCTTGCCCCAGGTCTCGTGCGGCGCGAAGGGCCGGTCCGGTGCGGGGACGACGACGCGCCAGGTGGTGAAACCGGAGTAACAGGGTCCGGGATGCCCCGGGAACAGCGCCCGGCGCACCGCGGAGTTGATGCCGTCCGCGCCGACGACGAGATCGGCTTCGACGTCACCGTCGGGAGTGGTGACGACGGCGCGGCGGCGCTCGTCACCCGCGTCGAGGAGCGTGGCGGCGGCGCCGGTCCGTACGGCTGCGCCGGGCAGCGCGGAGACGAGGATGTCGACGAGGGTGGCGCGGTGCAGCAGGACGAGCGGGCCGCCGAACCGCTCGGCGGCGGCGGCGCTGTCGGTGCGGTTGAGCCAGCGCCCCCGTGGAGTGCGCAGTCCGCCGTCTCCCTGCCAGGCGGAGAGGGACCTGACCCGGTCGCCGAGGCCGATGACGTCGAGAGCGCGCTGGGAGTTGGGGGCGAGGCCGATTCCGGCACCCACCGGGCTGAGGGCGGCGGCACGTTCCAGCACGGTGATGTCCCAGCCCTGCTGGTGCAGGGCGACGGCAGCGGTGAGTCCGCCGATTCCGCCACCGACGACGACGGCCCGGGGCGCGGTGTGCCGGTCCATGACTCCTCCTCGGAACTACACCTGTAGTGACAGGCTCACCGTACTACAGGTGTAGTGACAGCGGTAGGTTGTCCCCATGACCCCACGCGCCACCGGCCCCGGCTCCCGCGCCGCCGCCGTCCCACGCGGCGAGCTGATCGCCGACGCCGCCCTGACCCTCCTCGCCGAGCGCGGCATGCGGGGGCTGACCCACCGGGCGGTCGACGGACAAGCCGGGCTCCCCCAGGGCTCGACGTCGAATCACGCGCGCACCCGGCAGGCGCTGCTGGAGACAGCGGTTCGCCGCCTGGCGGAGCGCGAGGCGCAGGTGCTCACCCCGGAGGAGATGCCGGAGCCGGCAGGCGGCACGGACGAGTTGCTCGACGCGCTCTCCCTGGCGCTGCACCGCTACCTCACCGATCACCGGCCGCTGCTGGTCTGCCGGTACGAGCTGGCTCTGGAGGCCACACGCAGGCCCGAGCTGAGGGCCTTCTACGACCGGACGGGTGCGGCGTTCCGCGAGCCGCTGGTCGCGCTGATGGCGGGGGCCGGATCGGCCGAACCGGAGCGGCACGCGCTGTCGCTGGTGGCGTGGTGCGAGGGACTCATGTTCTCCTGCGCCGCCGGGTCGTACCACGCGCAGGTGCCCAGCAGGGCGGAGCTGCGCAAGGGGTTCGGCGAGCTGCTGCACGGAATGCTCGGTCACTGAATTCCCTGGCGGGGGTGGACGCGCATCGTCGAAGATGCGCAGCATGACCACATCTGAGCGGACCACAGCACCAACGACCGCCGGCGAGCGCGACATGCTGGAGGGCTGGCTCGACTTCCATCGCGAGACCCTGGCGCTGAAGTGCGCGGGGCTCGACGACACGCAGCTCCGCGAAACGAGCGTGCCGCCCTCGCAGCTCTCCCTGCTCGGCCTCGTACGGCACATGGCGGACGTCGAACGGAACTGGTTCCGCCGCATCCTGGCCGCGGAGGACGCACCGCCGCTGTACTACAGCGAGGAGGACCCGGACGGTGAGTTCCATCTGGCCGACGGGGACACCTGGGAGGCCGCGCACACAGCCTGGAGCGAGGAGATCACGCACGCCCGGGAGCTGGCCGCCTCGCGCTCCCTGGACGACCTCGGAACCGGCACGCACCACGGCGGACTGACGTTCAACCTGCGCTGGATCTATGTCCATATGATCGAGGAGTACGCCCGTCACAACGGGCACGCCGATCTGCTCCGGGAGCGGATCGACGGTACGGCGGGGGTCTGACGCGCCTCGCGTCACCCCTCCGACAACCGGCGGCCCAGCCGGTCGATCGCCGCACGCACCCCGTCCCCGTAGCCGTCGTCCCCCAGTGCGTCCGAGGCCGCCCGCGCCCGGTCCAGATGGGCGCGGGCGGCCTCGGGGCGGTGGAGCTTCAGATAGTCCGCGGCGAGATTCAGATGCAGGGACGGATAGATGCCGCGCACGGCGGCCGCCGAGTGGTGCTGCGCCAGACGCTCGTCGGTCAGTCCCTCCGCCGCCGCCAGCGCCCGCAGGTCCCAGGCCAGCTCGTCCCCGGGATCGTCCTGGGTGTCCGCCATGTAGTGGGCGAGGGTGCAGCGGTGCAACGGGTCGCCGCCCTCCCCCAGCAGCGTCCACAGCTCCGTGAAGCGGTTGCGCGCCTCCTCGCGGTCCCCGCCGTGGAGCAGCATGATCGCCTGCCCGATCCTGGTCATGACCGCGTCTTCCGACGCCTCCTGCTGCTCCACGAGTGCGGCCTCCAGCGCTTCGACATCGGTGGTGCCGACGCTAGCCGCCGCCACCGGTGATCCGGCACAGGCTCGGGCGCCGGGCCCGAACCTGTCAGCCAGGTGCGCGAACCGTCAGCCCAGGTCGGGGATGCGCCAGTCGATCGGCTCGTGCCCCTGGGCCGCCACTGCCTCGTTGATCTGCGCGAACGGGCGGGAGCCGAAGAACTTCTTCGCGGACAGCGGCGAAGGATGCGCGCCCTTCACCACGACATGGCGCTCGTCGTCGATCAGCGGCAGCTTCTTCTGCGCGTAGTTCCCCCAGAGCACGAAGACCGCCGGATCGGGCCGCGAGGCGACGGCGCTGATCACCGCGTCCGTGAACTTCTCCCAGCCCTTGCCCTTGTGGGAGTTGGCCTCGCCGGAGCGCACCGTCAGCACCGCGTTGAGCAGCAGGACACCCTGCTGGGCCCACGGCATCAGATAGCCGTTGTCCGGCACCGGGAGGCCCAGCTCCTCCTGCATCTCCTTGTAGATGTTCCGCAGGGAGGGCGGGGTCCTGACGCCCGGGCGCACCGAGAAGCACAGGCCGTGCCCCTGCCCTTCACCGTGGTAGGGATCCTGGCCGAGGACCAGCACCTTCACCCGGTCGAAGGGCGTGGCGTCCAGCGCGGCGAAGACCTCCTCGCGCGGCGGGTACACCGGCCCCCTGGCGCGCTCGTCCTCGACGAAGTCGACGAGCTCCTTGAAGTACGGCTTCTGGAGCTCTTCGCCGAGGACGCCGCGCCAGGACTCGGGCAGCATGTCGGTGTCGGTCACGTCAACAACCTCCGGTGTGCGATCAGTTCTCGACCACAGAACCTACCTGCGGCCACTGACAATCGCTCCCGCCGGACGGTCCGCCCGGCACCGGCCCCACCCCTACCAGCTGGTCTGCCGGTGCAGCTCCCACATCTGCATGACCGTCTGCGGGTCCAGGGCGCGCTCGCCGCCGGCGATCTCCTCGCTCGACGCGACGTAGAGCTTGCCCTGCCACAGCGGCAGCAGCCGCACATCGTCCACGAGGATCTCCTGTGCCCGGGCGAACTCCTTGGACACGTCCCCGCGATCGCTCGTCTTCCGCGACTGGGGCAGCAGCTGCTGGGTGATCTCCGGGCTCTCGTACGGCGTACCGAGCACGTTCTGCGTGCCGACGAAGGGCGCGATGAAGTTGTCCGGGTCGGGGAAGTCGGGGAACCAGCCTCGGCCGAAGACCGGGTACTCGCCCTTCTTGTACCCCTCCTGGAACTCCTTCCAGGGCTTGCCCCGGAGCGTGACCTTGAACAGCCGCGACGATTCGAGCTGTCGCTTGAGCTCCGCAAACTCGCCGGCGGTGCCGGATCCGTACCGGTCGGTGGTGTACCAGAGGGTCAGCGGAACGGGGGTGTCGATTCCCGCGTCCTTCAGGATGGCGCGTGCCTTGTCGGCGTCGGCGTCACCGTACTTGTCGAAGAAGCCGGTGGTGTGCCCGGCGATGCCCTTGGGGACCATCGAGTACAGCGGCTCTGCAGTGCCCCGGTAGGCCTTGCCGACCAGCGCCCCGCGGTCGACGACCTGGGCGATCGCCTGGCGGACCGGCAGCTTGCCGACCGACGGGTCCTTGGGGTTGAACACCAGGTAACGGATGTCGGCGCCGGTGGTCTCGATGAGCTGGAGGCCCTCGTTCGCCTTCTTCTTCTCCTGCAGATCGACGACCTCCTCCGCGGTGAGACCGCGGTACGTCGCGTCGATCTCCTTCCGCTTGAGGGCGCCGACCATCGCTTCGGATTCCTTGAAGTAACGGATGGTGACGGCGTCGTTCTTACGGTCGGCGAAGCCGTTGTAGCGCGCGTTCTTCTTCAGCTCCGCCTGCGTGCCCTCCTGGTACGACTCCAGGGTGTACGGGCCGGAGCCGGTGACCTTGCCGTCCTCGCGGAGCTTGTCCTTCGGGTACTCGGCCGGGTCGACGAGGGACATCGCGGGCGTGGCGAGGATGAACGGGAACGTGGCGTCCGGCTTGGTCAGCCGGAAGGTGATGGTACGGTTCCCGTCCGTCTCGACCGCACGGAGCGATCCGAGCAGTCCATTCGGACCGCCGTTGACGTTGATCTTCTGAATACGGTCGATCGAGTGCTTGACCGCGGCCGCGTCCAGCGGATTCCCGTTGGAGAATTTGAGGCCTTCGCGCAGCGTGCACTGGTATGCCGTATTGGTGGGATCGGTGAACTTGCACTTCTCCGCCGCGTCGGGCTCCGGCGCGGTGCTCCCGGTCGGGAAGCTCAGTAGGGTCTGGAACACATTCCGGAACAGCTCCCAGGAGCCGTCCCACGCGGCGGCCGGATCGAGTGTGCTGGGCGCACTCGTCGTACCGACAACTATCTGCTGCGCCCCATCGGCGTCGTCCTCCGAAAACAGACCGCATCCCGCCACCAGGGATATGGACGCAAGGGCTGCAGCCGCCCGCAGCATCGTCCGGTTGAACACGTGCACGCTCCTCGTTCAGCCATGGGTCGGCGAACCATACCGCAGTGCCCCGCCGGACCAACGTGGAGGTCCGGCGGGGCACTTAAGGCAATCCCTGGTCATTCAGGCACAAACCGGTTCAGTGAACTCCGGCATTCAGGAAAATACCGCCATCGACCACAAGTGTCTGCCCCGTGATCCAATCCGACTGGTCGGACGTGAGAAACGCGGCCGCTCCTCCGATGTCCGCCGGAACACCGAGCCGGCCCAGCGGATAGGCCGCCGCCGCCTCGGCCTCCCGGCCCTCGTACAGCGCTTCCGCGAATTTCGTCTTGATCACGGCAGGGGCGATGGCGTTGACCCTGACGGCCGGGGCGAATTCGTGCGCCAGCTGGAGGGTCAGATTGACCATCGCCGCCTTGCTCATCCCGTACGCCCCGATGAAGGGGGACGCGGAGATACCGGCGACCGACGCGATGTTCACGATCGCACCGCCGTTCTCCTTCTGCCAGGCCTTCCAGGTCTGCTGGGCGAAGCCGAGCGCGGAGATCACGTTGGTCTCGAAGACCTTGCGGGCCACGTTGAGGTCGAGCTCCGCGATGGGGGCGAAGACCGGGTTCGTGCCGGCGTTGTTGACGAGGAAGTCGACGCGGCCGAACGCCTCCATGGTGCGCTCGACAGCAACCGCCTGGTGCGTCTCGTCATGGGCCTTGCCCGCGACGGCGATCACACGGTCGCCGCCGAGCTTCTCGACGGCCTCCTTGAGGGCGTCCTCGCCGCGGCCGGTGATGCACACCCGGTCGCCGCGCGCGACGAGCGCCTCCGCGATGCCGTAGCCGATGCCCCGGCTGGCTCCCGTGACCAGGGCGACCTTTCCGGACAGCGGGGGAAGCTCCTGCTCCTGAGCAGTCATGTCAGTCACCTCCGGTTCAGTTGAGCGGGCCGCCGGCCACGTACATGACCTGGCCGGAGACGAAGCCGGCGTCGTCGCCCGCGAAGAAGGCGATCGCGTTGGCAACGTCCTCCGGCCTGCCGACCCGCTGCACCGGGATCTGCGTGGCGGCCGCGGCCTGGAACTCCTCGAAGCCCATGCCGACGCGGGCGGCCGTCTGGGCGGTCATCTCCGTGACGATGAAGCCGGGCGCGACGGCGTTGGCGGTGATGCCGAACTTGCCGAGCTCCTTGGCGAGGGTCTTGGTGAAGCCCTGCAGGCCGGCCTTGACCGCGGAGTAGTTGGCCTGGCCGCGGTTGCCCAGGGCCGAGCTGGACGACAGCGAGACGATCCGCCCGAAGCCCGCGTCCACCATGTGCTTCTGGCAGGCCTTGGCCATCAGGAACGCGCCCTTGAGGTGCACGTTCATCACGGTGTCCCAGTCGGACTCGCTCATCTTGAAGAGCAGGTTGTCGCGGAGCACACCCGCGTTGTTGACGAGGATCGTCGGCGCGCCGAGCTCGGTGGCGACACGCGCCACCGCAGCCTCGACCTGGGTGGAGTCCGAGACGTCGCAGCCGACGGCGATGGCCTTCCCGCCCGCCGCGGTGATCTTCTCGACGGTGTCCTTGCAGGCCGCCTCGTCGAGGTCGAGTACGGCGACGGCACGGCCCTCGGCCGCCAGGCGTACGGCGGTGGCGGCGCCAATGCCTCGCGCCGCTCCCGTCACGATCGCGACGCGCTGCTCGGTGGTGGACATGGTTGGTTCTCCTCGCCCTTGGATCCCGTTGGAAGCGGCTGCCCGGCACGGCCCAGATGGATGAGCGACCGCTTAGTACCTTCGTGGACGAGACGCTAGAAGCCCTGGCACCCGGTGTCAACGTGCCCCCCTCTTTCCAGGGCTCGGTTCACCTCCGGGCGCTCACCGCACCAGCACATCCAGCAGCCGCTCGACCTCGGCCTCCGGGTCGGCCGTGAGTCCGGTGTGTACGGGGCCGGGCTGGACGACCGTCGAGCGCGGGGCGATCAGCCAGCGAAAGCGCCGCCCGGCGTCGTCGCGCGCGGCCTGGCCGGCGTCCTCGCCGCCCCGGCAGACGCCCTCGACGGCGTGCAGCGCGGCCCGTACGCCCAGGACATCGGCCTGCGGGTCGAGCGCCCTGAGCTTGCCCTCGTCGAGGTGGGTGCGGGCGGCCACGAAGGACTTGGCGCGGCAGTACACCACCACGCCCGCGTTGAAGCACTCGCCCCGCTCGACGCGGGGTACGACGCGCAGCAGCGCGTACTCGAAGACATCGCGCTCGGTCACCGGCTGTCGCCCTTCTTGCTCTTCTTGGTCGGGTGCGGCCAGGGCGTGAGGTGCTCGGTCAGCCAGCCGGGTGCCTGGGAGGTGCGGGGCTTGGACGGGGCGCTCAGAGTGATCCGTTCATGAATGGTGGCCGCGCGCGGCAGCAGGGCCTCCACATAGGCGCGGCGCACGGCGTCGGTGGAGTCGAAGCCCGGTTCGTCGACCAGCCACTCGTCCGGGACATCCGCCGTGACCTGGGTCAGCAGCTCTTCGGTGACCAGCGGAGCGAGCTCGGCGGCAGCCGTGGCGATGTCGGGCCGGAAGGGCGCGAGGGCATGGTCGGAGGCGTCGTAGGGCTTGGCCACGGAGGCCTGGGCACCCGGCCAGTTGTGGTGCCAGATCATGGTGGCGCCGTGGTCGATCAGCCACAGGTCGCCGTGCCAGACAAGCATGTTGGGGTTGCGCCAGGACCGGTCGACATTGTTGATGAGCGCGTCGAACCAGATGACCCGGCCCGCCTCCGCCGCACTCACCTCGTACGCGAGCGGATCGAAGCCGAGGGAGCCGGGCAGGAAGTCCATCCCCAGGTTCAGCCCACCGCTGGCCTTGAGCAGCTCCTGCACTTCCTGGTCCGGCTCGGAGAGCCCGATGACGGGGTCGAGCTGGATCTGGACGAGCTCCGGGACCCGCAGCCCCAGCCGCCGACCCAGCTGTCCGCAGATGACCTCGGCGACCAGGGGCTTGCGTCCCTGTCCTGCCCCGGTGAACTTCATGACGTACGTGCCGAGGTCGTCGGCCTCGACGATCCCCGGGAGCGAGCCGCCTTCACGCAAGGGCGTGACGTATCGGGTCGCGATCACTTCTGTGAGCATTTTCCCAGGCTATCCGGCGGCTGAGCTTCACGATCCAAGATCCCTCCCGAAATCACGACTCACCCTGGGGCGGGCGGCGATCCCCCCTGGGGAGATTCTGGGCGTTCTGCTCAGGGGCCTCGCTCCCCGGGCCGCCCGGCAGACCGTCGATGTCTCGGCGCCCCTTCCCCAGCCCCCTCGCCAGGGTGACCACCGACTCGTCGTCCTCCGGGACGACCGAAGCGTGTGGGCCTCAGGGCACGGAAGCCGGTGCCCGCCGCAGCTCTTCACCCGAGGCGAGCCCGCGCATGACGAGGGGCGGGTCCAGTCGCTTGGGAGGCAGGACGCGCGTCGAACGGCGACCGCCTTCAACACGCCCGCTCCCTGGCGGCAGACCTTCTGCACCGGCTGTGAAGCGGCGCGCCGGAAAAAGCCCCACTCAACCAGCCCCTTGCCGCCCGGCGCGTAGATCGCATAGGGACCGACGGCGGAGACGTCTCCGAGCTTGCTGTCCTGGTCGACCGACAGGGAGACCCGCCACTGTGTCAGGAAGTCGAACGAGACGCCCTCGTCGCGCCCCAGAAAGTAGACGGAATCACTGAAGACGCCGCGCCGAACGCCTCGTAGAGCTCCTTGTCGTCCGCCGGCAGCGGAACCCCAGCTCTGCCTCGATCGCCGCCCAGTCGACGGAGATCCCGAGCGGTTCCCACCCGGTCATTTCGATCACTCGCTGAACCCACATACAACCGTCTTTCAGCACCGGTCTTCGTTCCGACAGGTCAGTGCCGGTCTCGATGATCGTGCCGTTGAAGGTGAAGCGGTCGACCAGGTACGGGCAATGGCCGATCAGCATGGCGCCGACTCGCTTATTGCGCGTCCCCCGTTGACGGTTCAGGCGTCGACTTCCCAGCGCATCAGGTTCTGGAACAGCTCGGCCTGTTCGATCGCGTCGTCCAGGGCGTTGTGGGTATGGGGGCGCGAGGACAGCAGATGGCGAGGCATCGACCGCTTCGTCGCCTCGTTGATCGGCACGGCGGCTTTGGCGGCGTACAGCGTCTTGAGGTCCATGCAGCGGGAGTGCCCGAACGGCGAGCCGGAATCGGCGAACTGCATGAAGTACCAGTACATCCACATCCAGTCATAGCCCAGCGGGTACGCGACGAATACCGGAACGGCGGCCAGCTCGTCGGATACGCCTGCGAGCCAGGCAGCCGCAGCGTTCATGGCCTGCGCGGGATCCTGGCCTTCTCGTGCCAGCCGGCCGCGGTCCAGGCCGCTGACTGCCAGGGCCTCCGGGTCGTAGGCGTCACTGATCGGCTTGAGTTCGGCGTAGAACGTGCGCTCGGCGGGGTCACAGGCCTGAAACGCCGTTCCGTCGTGAACCCCCGCGACCGCCAGGCCGAAGCTCGACATCGAGAACGGCCCGGGTACCGGTCCGTCGGCTTCCACATCAGCCGAAACATGGAACTCAGATTTCGTCATGATCTTTTCTCCGCGTTCCGAGCTCTACGAGGGGACCTGGGCGGTGATCGTCAGCCCGACGTGGGCAGCTGCGTCCAGAACGTTTCGCCGCACCTCTGCCGCTTCCTCGGCGGGCAGCGGATCCCGCTCGTAAGTGAGTGAAATCATCCAGTCGTCATCTGCGTAACGCCATAGGGACAGATTCACCCCGCCCTTTTCCTTGGGGCGCAGCTCCCGCCTCCCGAACTCCTCGTCCCAGTCATCGTCGAGGCGACCTCGCGGCGCCAACCCCACCTTCTCCCGGAAGGCGGAGAGCCGGCCTTCGCTGAGCTCTCCCTTCATTCGAATCTGCAGCTGGTCATTCATCTACGTCGCCTCTCGGACGGTTGATGATCCAATCGGTTTCACGAAAATGCGTCGAGATTCCCTTGCCCACGTCGGTCCTGTCCGGGGGGCCGTCCGACGAGAACAGAGCCGGGGCCACTTCGCGCCCGGTCTCCTGCTCCCAGTGATTTTTCCACTCATTCAGCGCAGGGAACGCCTGTTCAACTGTCTTCTTGTCCACGAAGTCATACTTCGGGTGGATGACGCTGGGCCTGCGCACGTCGGGGTCCGCGGCCTCCCACGTCTCCTTGGCCTTGTCGACCATTTCGCTGGAGGAAAGCTGAACATCGTAGTCGCTGCGCGGCTCGCACGTGCCCTCACTGTCCTCCACCCCCAGCAGATGCTTGGCGTCAAAGGGTATCCGGGCAGGCCGTTCGGATTCCGGTCGGTCACCCATCCATTCCGCCAGCCTGGTCTGCGCTTCGGGCTGGTCGGTCAGGTCCCGCTCAACGGGAAAGTCCTTGTGGGACCCCGAGAAGAAATGTGCCGCTGAGCCCTGCAGGCGGATATCCACTCGCTCCGGATCGATCCCGTCCGCCGCGAGCGCTTCGTTCAGCCCGGCTCTGAACTCCGTAAACTGTTCCGGGGTCATGCCCAGCGGCGCTTCGAACCGCTGCCAGGCCTCCACCTGTTCTTCGTCCAAACCCAGGTACTCCAAGTCCTCGGCCCGTATCTCGTACCCGGTGTCGTCGCACGGCCAACCCCGCACCCGGTCGCCCGAGTCCAGTTCCTCGACCGGAACACGCCCGGCTTCGTCTATCAGCCCGTTGGCCTGCGCCGCCTGCTTCCTGGCATCGACTGTGTCGGCAGCGTCCACACCGTCGGCGTCGGCAGTCGACGGCTCCGCCGTGTCGTCGGGGGCTTCAGGCTCCTCCGGCTGTACGCAGCCGTCCGGCGACCAGTCGTCGGGGGCTCCAGGCTCCTCCGGCTCTGCGCAGCCGTCCGGCGACCAGTCGTCGGGGGCTCCAGGCTCCTCCGGCTCTGCGCAGCCGTCCGGCGACCAGTCGTCGGGGGCTCCAGGCTCCTCC